>JAHCIA010000001.1:2102916-2403333 GCA_026129465.1 Flavobacteriales bacterium | reverse complement strand
CCTTCCCGGTGCTGGATGGCCCGTCGTATTCAGCGGGGCTGGCATCTTTCTTCCGCACCGACCTGCGCGTGTACTTGAAGAAGGATCGGGCGGGTCGTACGGGGCAGTGGGCGTTGGACCTGCAGAACGCCACCAACGCGCGCAACGAGGCTTTCCTTTATTTCGACCAGAGGAAGGGAGAGATCGTCACCAAGTACCAGTTGGGCTTGATACCGAACTTGAGCTACCGCATCGAATTCTGAATCGACCCGGCCATGAGAAACCTGTACATCTTTCTCGCATTGCTCTTCGCCGCATTCGCCGCGCTGCAATACAACGACCCCGATCCGCTGATATGGATCCCGGCCTATGGTGTGGTGGCGCTGTTCTTCGTGCTGGCCGCACGCGGCCGCCTGCCACGCTGGCCGCCCATCGCCTGGGCCGTGCTGCTGGGCGTATGGATGCTCACCATGGTACCGGGCTTCATCGAATGGGTCCGGATGGGCACCCCCACCATCACCGGCAGCATGAAGGCGGAGGAGCCACACATCGAGCTGGTGCGTGAATTCCTCGGCCTGCTCGTGGCCGTGCTGGCGCTGGTATTCCTGATCGTACGTGGAAGACGAGGGGCCTGAACATGCCGAAGGGCCCCTTGCGGAACCCTTCGTCACCCTTGTTGCGCGGTACCCGGACGAAACCTCTCCGGTATACCAGCCTCTTTACCAAACCCTGTACCTGTGACGCCGAAGCAGGCGCGGAGGTTACAGCCGCGAACCTATCGCCAGCCTTCACCAGGCGCTGTTAAGGCCACGCGAACGAACGTTGATCTTTGTTAACCGGTCCTGCGCGGCATGGGCCGGGGATAGCTTCGCTCACCATGGAGAAGCGGCGGATGATCGCGCTGTTCGCGGCCATTTCGTTGGCGCTCGGCGGCCTCATCGCCATCCAGGTGGCGTGGCTGCGCAGCACCATCGCGCTGCGTGAAGCGCAATTCGCCCAGGGCGTGGAAGGCGCGCTCCTGAACGTGAGCGAAAGACTGGAGCGGATCGAGAAGATGGAGGACCTGCGCCGCCATGGCAGCGGCCGCCGTCTGCTGCTGCGGCTGGACACGCTCCGGCGCAATGAGCAGGGTGCGCAAGGCGGCGGCATGGTAATGCGGCCGCATCCCCTCCACGATCGCGCCGCGACTTTGGCCCCTTTGGATCGCGCCGAGCATGAAGCGCTCGTCACCGATATGGTGCGCGGCATACTCGCCGCGGAAATGATCCGCGACATCCGCGAACGCATCGATCCGCTGCTGCTCGATTCGCTGTTGCGCGAGGAGCTTGATGCGGTGGGCGTTTCGGAGGGCGTGCGGTACGGTGTTTTCGACGCGGAGGGCCGCCCGGCCTACCTGCCGCCCGAGGTAGAGGTCGACAGTGCGGCGCTGGCCACCTCGCCCCACCGCGTGCGGCTCTTTCGGCATGACATCGCCGGTGCGCCCCACGACCTTCATGTGCTCATCGCCGACCGGTCGGGGGCCATCCTGCGCGGGGTGCTGCCCATGGTGTTGGTCTCGGTGGTGCTCATAGCCGCCATCCTGCTCGCATTCGCCTGGACGATCCGCACCATCCTGCACCAGAAACGCATGGGCGACATCCGCAACGACCTGGTGAACAACCTCACCCACGAGCTGAAGACGCCCATCAGCACCATCGGCCTGGCTTGCGAGGCGCTCGCCGACCCCTCAATGCCCAAGAGCGAGGAACAGGTGCGCAACTACACGGGCATGATACGCAACGAGATCAAGCGGCTGGGCGCGCTGGTGGAGAACGTGCTGCAGAGCGCCGTGCTGGACAGCGGCAGCATGGTGATCAAACGCGTGGAGTTGGACCTGCACAGCCTGATCCGTGACGTGACACGCAGCAGCGGCATGCAGGTGGAGCGCCGCAGCGGCACCATCGACCTTGACCTGCGCGCGGAGATCCACCACCTGCACGGCGACCGCATCCACCTCACCAACCTGCTGTACAACCTCATCGACAACGCGGTGAAGTACACCGAACAGGTGCCGCGCATCCGCATCGCCACGCGCAGTGATGATGTGGGCATCACCATCAGTGTGGTCGATAACGGCATAGGCATACCGGCCTCCGAGCATGAGAAGATCTTCGACCGGCTCTACCGCGTGCCCACGGGCAACATCCACAACGCGAAGGGCTTCGGTCTGGGGCTGAGCTACGTGCGCAGCGTGGTGCGCCGCCATGGCGGAAGCATCCGCGTGGAGAGCACGCCGGGCAAAGGCAGTACATTCCACATCACACTTCCTTTCGAACATGTCAAAGCCGATACGCCTGTTGCTGGTGGAAGATGACCCCAACCTGGGCGGTCTGCTGGCGGACTACCTGCGCGCCAAAGGATACGACGTGGACCTGCGCACCGATGGGGAACAGGGCTGGCTGGCCTATCGGAAGGGCGGATTCGACCTGCTGGTGCTGGACGTGATGATGCCCATCAAGGACGGCTTCACACTGGCCGCCCAGATCCGCAAGGAGGACGACCGCACCCCGATCGTCTTCCTCACCGCCAAGAGCATGAAGCAGGACACCATCCGCGGCTTCGAGTTCGGCGCGGACGACTACATCACCAAACCCTTCAGCATGGAGGAGCTGCTGCTGCGCGTTGGCGCCGTGCTCCGCCGGGCGCGTGGCGTCGTTCCACAGACCGAGGAACCCGACCATTACGATATCGGTGCCAGCCGGTTCGAGCCGCGCAAACAGCTGCTGCGGACCCCTGCGGGTGAGCGCCGCCTCACGACCAAAGAGTCGGAATTATTGCGCCTTCTGTGCCTGCACCGCAACGATGTGATGGAGCGCGCGGAAGCCCTGAAGGAGATCTGGGGGAACGACAGCTATTTCAGTGGCCGCAGCATGGACGTGTACATCGCCAAGCTGCGGAAGTACCTCCGCGACGACCCCGCTTTGCAGATCATCAATGTACATGGCAAAGGCTTCCGCCTGATCGACGAAGGGCCGCAATGATCGGCCGCCACGGCGCATTCCATGGTAAAGCACAAGACCATGGAACGTATGATGCATACCTGGCAGCGCCGTCGCAAGGGCGCCAGCGGCCGATTCTTCCTGGGACTTCTCGGGGCCCTGTCCATCACCCTGGTGGCCTTTGAATGGGGCGTTACGCGGCGCCTGATGGCCTTTCCGCCATCCGAGCTGCCCGACGAGGACCTGCTGGAGTTGCCGGCCGTGGTGATCATCGAGCGGAAGGCGGAACCCGAACGCGCACGGCCGAAGCCCAAGCCACGTGGCAGCAATGTTCAGCCGGGCGACCCCGACGACGCTCGCGACAACGATCCGGACCCGGCACCGGTTGACGGACCGGCAGGCGATGAAGGCGCGGACACGATCGTGCCGCCCGACCAGTTGCGCGGGGATGAGGGTGTCGCCAATGCCACGCTGCCCTGGGACCTGGTGGGCAAACGGCCCTACTTCATGGACTGTTTGAAGCGTCGGCCGGATGCGCTGGACGAATGCACCGAAGCGCGCATCGAGGCGCATTTCACGCGTCAGTTCCGGGTGCCCGAAGGCCCGCGTGGCGTTGTGCGGACCATGGTCTTCTTCGAGATCGATACGGAAGGCCGCGTCGGACGGCCGGTGTGCAGCCCACGTGTGGATGCCGCCATCGAGCATGAAGTGGCGCGCGTATTGGCGGCCTTGCCGCGTTTCGTTCCGGGCACGCAGGGCGGCATCCCGGTGAAGGTGCGCTACCACATCCCGCTGCGCGTGGAACGCCGCTGATCACAGGTTGCCAGTGCGGCCGCCATCCACCGGCAGGTTGATGCCGTTGATGTACGCGCCGGACGGTCCGGCCAGGAAAGCCACCGCATAGGCCACCTCTTCGGGGCGGGCGAAGCGCCGCAGGGGGATCTCGCTCATCATCTCCTCGGCGGCCTCGCTCTCACTGGTGGCGTCGCGCGCGGCCTTGCCCCGCACGATCGCGGCCAGGCGGTCGGTCTCGGTGGCGCCGGGCAGCACGTTGTTCACCGTGATGCCGTGCGGCCCCAGTTCGTTGGCCAGGGTCTTGGACCAGTTGGCCACCGCGCCACGGATGGTGTTGCTCACACCCAGGTTCGGCAGCGGCTGCTTCACACTGGTGCTGATGATGTTGATGATGCGGCCGTGGCGGGCCTTCTTCATGCCGGGGGTCACGGCGCGCACCAGCGTCTGGAACGCGATCAGGTGCTGGCGGAAAGCATCCAGGTAGGCCTGCGCATCGGCTTCGTGCGCCTGGCCGGGCGGCGGACCGCCGGTGTTGTTCACCAGGATGTGCACCTTCTCGTTCTTCAGTTTCTCGGCCACCACTTGGGCGAGCGCATCGGTGTCCGCCATATCGGCGATGATGGCATCGTGCTGCTGGCCCTGCTCGGCGGGAAGTTCCTTCAGCACCGTCTTCGCCACCGCGGCATTGCGGGCCAGGAGGGTGACGCGTGCGCCCAAACGGGCGAGTTCCAAAGCGATGGCGCGGCCGATGCCTTGCGTGCTGCCGCAGACCAGGGCGTGGCGGCCTTCCAAGCGGATGTCCATGATCCCAAAGGTAGGGGCGTGCGATATCCCGCCCCCTACCTTCGCCGCGGCCCATGCGCACCTTCCTCCGCATCCTGCGTTTCGGCGCGCCCTACAGGCACTATGCGGTGTTGAACGCCACGTTCAATCTGCTGGGCACGGTGTTCCACCTGTTGTCACTGCTGCTCTTCATCCCCTTCCTGCGCTTGTTGCTGGGCCAGGTGAAGCCCGTGGAAGTGCGGCCGGTGGAAGCCTGGACGCGCGAGGGCCTCGAGGGCACGATCAACTGGGTGCTGACGCGGCTGATCGAAACGCAAGGCCACATGGGCGCCCTGCTGGCCATCTGCGTGGCGGTGGTGGTGCTCTTCCTCTTCAAGAACCTCTTCCGCTACCTGGCGCTGCTGGCGATCACCAACTTCCGCAACCGCATCGTGCGCGACATCCGGCGGCGCATCTACACCAAGCTGCTGGAACTGCCCCTGCGCTACCACAGCGGCGAGCGCAAGGGCGATCTGCTGGCGCTGATCACCAACGACATGCACGTGGTGGAGTTCTCGGTGATGCTCTACATCGAGATGGTCTTCCGCGAGCCCGTGGCGGTGCTGCTCTTTCTGGCCACCATGATCACCCTTTCGCCGCAGCTCACCCTGATCGCCTTGCTGTTGCTGCCGGTCAGTGGCCTGTTGATCGCGCGTGTGAGCCGCAGCCTGAAGAAGCGCAGCACCAGGGTGCAGGAGAAGGAGGCGGACCTGCTGGCGCGCGTGGAGGAGACCCTCGGCGGCATCCGCGTGGTGAAGGCCTTCAACGGCGAGGCCGACATGGAACGGCGCTTCGCCCGGGAGAACGAACTGCTGATGCGCGCGCACATCGCCATGATGCGGCGCCAGGACCTGGCCTCGCCGCTCAGCGAGACCATGGGCGCCGCGGTGATGGCGGCCATCGCCTACATCGGCGGCAGCTTCGTGCTGGGCCTGGAACCCACACTCACCGGCGACAGCTTCCTGGGCTTCATCATCATCTTCTCCCAACTGCTGGCGCCGATCAAGGGCTTCTCGCAGGGCTGGAGCGCCATCGTGCGCGGCTCGGCCAGTGGGCAGCGCATCTTCGATCTGCTGGCCGTGGAGAACGCTGTGCAGGAGAAGGCGGACGCCGCAGCCATACAGGGCTTCGCCCAAAGCGTGGTGTATGATGATGTGATCTTCAGCTACGATGACAAGCCGGTGCTGGAGGGCATCCACATCACCATCCCCAAGGGAAGGAGTGTGGCGCTCGTGGGCACCAGTGGCAGTGGCAAGACCACCCTGGCCAATCTGCTGCCGCGCTTCTTCGACGTCTCCAGCGGTGCGGTAAAAATCGATGGGCACGACATCCGCGGCCTGCGCATCAAGGACCTGCGCGCGTTGATGGGCATCGTCACCCAGGACAGCATCCTGTTCAACGACACGGTGGCCAACAACATCGCCTTCGGCACACCGGGTGTTTCACAGGCCGACATCGAGCGTGCCGCACGGATCGCCAATGCGCACGGCTTCATCACCGAACTGCCCCAGGGCTACCAGACCAACATCGGCGATGGAGGCAACCGCCTCAGCGGCGGGCAGAAGCAGCGGCTCAGCATCGCGCGCGCGGTGCTGAAGAATCCGCCGATCCTGATCCTGGACGAAGCCACCAGCGCGCTCGATACGGAAAGCGAACGTCTGGTGCAGGAGGCGCTCTTCAAGATGCTCGAGGGGCGGACCAGCCTGGTGATCGCGCACCGCCTCAGCACCATCCAGCACTGCGACGAGATCTGCGTGATGCAGCAAGGGCGCATCATCGAGCGCGGAACGCACAGTGAACTGTACGCCGCCGGTGGGCAGTACCGGAGGTTGTGCGACATGCAGGCCTTCGGATGATCGGCCTCATCGCTTCTTGCGGAATAGCCGGTCGAAGAAGTTCTTGTCCTTCTTCACGGTATCGGGATCGTCCATGTTGCGGTCCTTCTTCGGCCCGAAGATGTCGTCGATAAGTTTCTGGAATCCGCTGCGGTCCTCGGGATCGCGGTGTGGAGGACAGTCCAGGTCCACCACATACGCATTGTAAAGGGTGAAATCCTTGAGGTACCGCTTGCGCAGGTCGCCGTTGCGTTCGATCTCCTTGAGCACCGTGCCCGCGATGGGCAGGGCGAGCTGTGATCCGGTCCCATTGGCGCTTTGGAAGTGTACCGTGGGGTCGAAGGCGCCCACCCAGGTGCCGATGACCAGGGCCGGCGTGTAGGCCACGAACCAGGCATCGCTGTGGTCCTGCGAAGTGCCCGTTTTCCCGGCCATGGGGCTGACGATGCCGAAGCGGGACCGCAGTGCGGCGCCCGTGCCCTGGTCCACCGCGCGGCGGAGCATGGCGGTGATCGTGGCGGCGGTCTCCTCAGTGATCGCCTGATGTGCAGGAGGAGGCTTCGCCTGAAAGAGCACCGTGCCCTCCGCATCGGTGATCTTGGCGATGAGTTGCGGCACCACGCGCTTGCCGCCGAACGCGAAGGCCCCATAGGCCGCCACCAATTCACGCAGGCTGATGCTGGACGCGCCGAGCGAAACGGCGGGCTTGTCCGTGTCCTTCGTGGGCAGCCCCATGGCTTCAAAGGTCTTGCGCACAGGCTCGGCACCGGTGCGGAAGTAGAGGTCCACCGTGGGACGGTTCAGACTCTTGGCCAGTGCGTACCACAGTGCCACTTCGCCTTCGATGGTGTCGCGGTCGAAGTTGTCGGGCGCCCAATCGTCGTACTCCGCGTAGGTCTTCTTCGCGTTGTCCAGATAATCGCAAGGCAGCAGTCCCTGTTCCACGGCCGCGGCATGGACCACCGGTTTGATGGTACTCGCAACCTGCCGCCGCGCGGTCACCAGGTCGTAGGGCAGGTAGCGGTGGTCGTTGCCGCCCACCCATGCGCGCACCGCGCCGCTGGAAGGATCCATCACCAGCACAGCGCCGTTCAGCAGTTTGTGGTAGTTCCAAAGACTGTCGCGGTAGCTCATTTCCTCCACACGGCGGCCGCCATGGTCATACACCTCGCGGCGTTGCTTCTCATCCGCCTTCCATCGGGCATCGGCTTTCGCCCCGCGCTGCTTCTCCCAGGCGGCGCGCGACTTGCGCTGCTGCAGCTCCTTGTCCAGTTTGGGCTGCATGGTGGCCAGATGCTTCCGCACGGCCCCGTGCGCCATGCGTTGCAGTACAGGATCGAGCGTGGTGTGGATGCGCAGGCCATCCTTCTCCAATTCGTAGCGCCGGCCCTCCCGCTTTTCCAGGTCCCCCAGGATCATGCGTGCTTCCCTGGCCACCTGCGCATTGAAGTGGCCGTACACATCCAGCGCATCACCTCCACTGTAGTTCAGCTCCAAGGGGAGGGACTTCAGGCTGTCGGCCTGCGCGGTGGTGAGGTGCCCGCGTTCGGCCATCAGTCCCAGCACCACATCGCGGCGGCCCTTGGACCGTTCCGGGTTCAGGCGCGGGTTGTAGGAGGTGTTGGCCTTCAGCATGCCCACCAGCACGGCGGCCTCCTGCACATTCAGTTTTTTCGCCGACTTGCCGAAGAAGCGCTGCGTAGCACTTTCAATGCCGTAGGTGTTCTCGCCGAAAGGCACGCTGTTGAAGTAGAGCACCAGCACGTCGTTCTTGCTGAGCACACGCTCCAGCCGCTGCGCCACCAACGCCTCCTTCATCTTGTTCACTGGCACGGTGAGCGGCCCATGGCGCTTGCGGCCATAGAGGTTCTTGACGATCTGCTGGGCGATGGTGCTGCCACCGCCGCCGCCCTTGTCGCGCCCCAGCAGGGTGCGGAAGAAGACCCGGAAGTAGCTCTTGCCATCGATGCCGGCATGCTCGAAGAAGCGCGCGTCCTCGGTGCTCACCAGGGCGTCGATGAGGTGCTTGGGCAGGTCGTCATAGGCCACGTTGGTACGGTCCTCGGCGAAGAGTTTCCCGATGACGCCGCCGTCGCTTGCCAGCACAAGCGTGGCCTGCTCGTGGCGGATGTTGGCCAGGTCCTCCGCCGTGGGCAACGCACCGAAGAAGCCCATGCGCACCAGTTGGAGCAGGAGCAGAAAGGTGACGAAGAGAAGCCCCAAGGTGATGAGGCCATATTTCACCGCACCACGTCCCGGACCTCCTTGCGCCGACCGACGTTTTCTGCTGCTCTTCACCATGCTTATGGAATGCTCAGGGCTTCAGTCGCACGCCAGGATGGACCATGATGGATGATGAACGCCGGACAGCAAGCGCGTGGTACCAACCCGCCTGCGGCACGCAGGCCTCCGACCACGAACCTGTCATCCAGGGCGAAGCGAAGGCACGACCTTCAACCCTCCTCATAACTGTCCTTGTACAACAGGTCGCTCTCGTAAGGATAGCGCGCCACGTGAAGCGCCTTCACCCTTTCATAGAGCAGCTTCCGCAGGACTGGTATGTTGCTGCGCTCCACGGCGCTGATGAAGATGCACTCCTCCCCGGCCATGCGCGCCATCCAGGTCTCCTTCAGTTCCTCCAGCGTGTACTGGTCCTCGCGTTTGGGCGCCAGGTCGTCGGGGTCGTGCGCAGCGGGGCGGTAAGCGTCGATCTTGTTGAAGACCACGATCACCGGTTTGTCGCCCGCACCGATCTCGTTCAGGGTCTGCTTCACCGTCTGGTACTGCTCCTCGAAGTTGTGGTGGCTGATGTCCACCACGTGCAGCAACAGGTCGGCTTCGCGGGTCTCGTCCAGCGTGCTCTTGAAGCTTTCGATGAGCTGTGTGGGCAGCTTGCGGATGAATCCCACCGTGTCGCTGAGCAGGAAGGGCAGGTTGCCCAGCACGATCTTGCGCACGGTGGTGTCCAGCGTGGCGAAGAGCTTGTTCTCGGCGAAGACCTCGCTCTTGCTGAGCAGGTTCATCAGCGTGCTTTTGCCCACGTTGGTGTAGCCCACGAGCGCCACGCGGATCAGTTTGCCACGGTTGCCACGCTGGGTGGCCATCTGCTTGTCCACCTGCTTGAGCTGCTGCTTGAGCAAGGCAATGCGGTCGCGCACGATCCGGCGGTCGGTCTCGATCTCCTTTTCGCCGGCGCCACCGCGTGTGCCGGTCCCACCGCGCTGCCGTTCCAGGTGGGTCCACAATTTGGTGAGGCGCGGCAGCATGTATTCGTATTGCGCCAATTCCACCTGCGTCTTGGCGTGCGCCGTGCGGGCGCGCTGGGCGAAGATGTCCAGGATGAGTCGCGGCCGGTCCAGCACGGGCTTGTCCAGTTCCTTCTCGATGTTGCGCTGCTGGGCGGGGGTGAGTTCATCGTCGAAGATCACGCTGTCGGCGCCGTGTTCCTCCATCCAGGCCTTCACTTCCGCGAGCTTGCCGCTGCCGATGTAGGTGCGGCCTTCGGGTTTGTGCAGCCGTTGGGTGAAGCGCTTCAGGGTGGCGATGCCCGCCGTTTCCGCCAGGAACTCCAATTCGTCGAGGTACTCCACGACCTGCTCGGCCGACGGCTGGTCGGTGATCAGTCCGATGAGCACGGCCGTTTCGGCGCGTGTCTTCCTGTCCAGCGGGTCGATCATTCGTCGGTTCGCAGTGCGCGCACGTGCTCCACCACGGCTTCGATCTCCGCCTTGGTGAGCACTTTTTCGTAGGCCATCATGGCACCCCTGCCCTTGGTCACCAACGCCACCATCTCTTCCCTGGAAAGAACGGATGTGGTGAGGTCCTTCGCGCCGCTGATGCCCAGGGTGCCGTCCTTGCCGTGGCACAGCACACAATGCAGGGCATAGACCTTTTCCCCCGGCGACGCCGAAGCGGCGCCCTCAGGCTCGGACGTCGCCAACGCACCGTTGCCACAGGCCACCATCAAGGCGATGATGGCCCCGACCAAGGGAAGGATCCGGTTCATAGCCAACCGCGGCCCGTGAGGTGACCGAATTCCGTGACCGGCCAGGGAATGGCCCACAGCATCAAGACCAGGGCGATGAGGTAGAAGACCGCGACCCGCATCTGCTTCGCGCGCTCATCTTTCACACGCTTGGAGAGCGAGCGCCCCAGGGTGACGAGCACGACGGCGACGACCATGGTGCCGATGTGCTCGAAACGCCAGAATCGACCCACCGGGCTTGAACTGTCAAGCGCGTACGTGCTGTTCATGAGATAGAGGATCAGACCCAGCGCCAGTTGCACATGGCAGACCACCACCGCCACGATGGCCATGGTGCGGTGGATGGTGAGAATGGGGCGTTGGAGCAGTCGGCCCAGCAGATGGGTGATGCCCGCGTAGGCCACGGCGAACAACACGGCGTAGCGGAGCACACTGTGCGCGAAAACCAGAAAGGAGCTGTCCATGAGGGATGTGCCGGAGGGGGGCGAATTTACGGTGGGGCCACGTGGTGCGAGGCCGAAGACGGCATACGGGGAACGGGGCCGGACAAGGCGTCCCGGCACCGGCGCTACCAGACCTCCAAGGCCACGCTCAGGCCCAGGAACAGCATGCCCGCCAGGACCAGTGTGGCCAGCATGCGCGCGATCCAGCGCAGCCAGGTGCCGAATGGGATGCCCGCGATGCTGAGGATGCCCATGGTGACCCCGCTGGTGGGGATGATGAAGTTGCACAGTCCATCGCCCAGTTGATAGGCCAGCACGGCGCTTTGCCTGGGGATGTGGAGCAGGTCGGCCAGGGGGGTCATCAGCGGCATGGTGAGGGCGGCCTGCCCGCTGCCGCTGGGCACGAAGAAGTTGATGAGGAATTGTGTGCCGAGCATCACCTGCACACTGGCCGCCGCGGGCAAGCCGCTCACCCCTTCGCTCAGATGGAAGAGCACGGTGTCCACGATGCGGCCTTCCTGCATCACCAGCAGCACACTGCGGCTGAGGCCGATCAACAGCGCGGCGCCCACCATTTCCGATGCGCCCTTGGTGAAGGCCTTCGCCGCATCATTGCCGCCCACCCGGCCCAGCAGCGCGGCCCCGATGCCCATGGCCAGGAACAGTCCGGCGATCTCCTCGATGTACCAGTCCCAGCGGTTCACGCCCACGATGAGCAACACGATGCTCGCGGCGAAGAGGACCAGCACCGCGATGCGGCGCCCGGTGAGCGTCGTTTCGCGCAGCTCGCCGGAGGTGGTGCCCGTATCCGCCAGGCCGTGCATCAGGCTGTTGCGGGGATCGCGTTCCACGCGTGCCGCATAGCGCATCACGAAGAAGATGCTGATGGCGGTGAGCGCGGCCCACACCAGCAGGCGGTACTCCCAGCCGCTGAAGATGGGCAGCTCGCCGATGCCCTGCGCGATGCCCACGGTGAAGGGATTGAAGGCGGCGCCCGCGAAGCCCACACCGGAGCCGATGAAGGGAATGGCGACGCCTACGATGGGGTCCCATCCCATGCTGCGCGCCAGCGGGATGGTGATCATCAGGAACACGAGCACCTCCTCGGCCATGCCGAAGGTGTTGCCACCGAGCGAGAAGGCGGTCATCAACACAGGGATCACCAGACGCTTGTAGGTGCGGTTCTCCCGCGCCGCGCGCAGTACGCGGAAGAGCAACGCGTCCACGGCGCACGTGGCGTTCAGCACGGAGAAGGCACCGCCGATGAGCAATACGAAGGCGATGATCATCGCCGCCTGGTGGTCCGTGAAGCCCTTCACCGGGGCGGTGAAGAAGCCGTACCAAGGCACCGGCGATGCGCCCACCTCGGCATAGGTGCCGGGCACCACCACGGTGCGCTCGCCCACCGTTTGACGTGCGAACTCCCCTGCGGGCACCACATGCGTGAGCAACACGGCCAGCAGAAGGATCACGGAGATGATGATCAGGGCATCGGGTGTGCGGATCTTGGTAAGGGCCATGCGGGAAAGGTAGGAGCATGCACCATTCGCCACCCTGCGAACCACGGCGAACATCCGATCCTTCATTGTACACCCCTTCACCTACTTTCGTCCACCCCATGCTGCGCCCGACCCTCCTGCTCCTCCTTGCATCTCTTGCGCTACTGTCGCGTGCGCAAACCACCGCACCTGCGGCCCATGTGCAGGACGCAGCCCCCGCACTGATCGCCTTCACGAATTGCACGCTGCACACCGATGCGCGCACGGCCATCGCCAGGGCCACCTTGGTGGTGAAGGACGGCAAGGTGTTGGCCGCGGGCGCCGGCGCCCCGATACCGGCCGGCGCCGTGGTGCGCGACCTCAAGGGCCTGCACATCTGGCCGGCGCTGATCGATCCGTACAGCGACCTGGGCCTTCCTGCGCTGAAGCGTGAGGACCGCGACAAGGAGGACCGTGCCGCCCGCCATTGGAACCGCGCGCTCAACGCTGACGTCCGCGCGCACGATCACCTGCGCATCGATCCGAAGCAGGCCGCCGAATGGCGCAAGGCCGGCTTCGGCACCGTTTTCACACACCGCATGGATGGCATCGCGCGCGGCACTTCCTGCGCCGTTCTGCTCAGCGATGAGGCCGTGCCCAGGTCCGTGATACAGGCCGATCTCGCCGCGCATCTCAGTTTGCGCAAAGGCAGTTCACCGGACAGTTACCCCAGCTCCCAGATGGGGACGATCGCCCTCATCCGCCAGACCATCCTGGATGCACGCTGGTATGCCGCCCAAGCACAACCCCGGGAGACAGACGCCGTTCTGGCCGCCCTGGCCGATCAACTGAAAGGAAGATTGGTACTCGAAGCGGCCGATCGCAACGAATCACTTCGATGGGCGCGGATCCTGGACGAGTTCCAACTGCCGGGGATCATCAAGGGCACCGGGGACGAGTATGCGCGGCTCGCGGCGATCAAGGCCACCGGCATGCCGTTGATCGTGCCCTTCGCACAGCCAGAGGCCTTCGATGTGGAGGACCCCTACGATGCGCAGGAAGTGAGTTTCGCCAGGCTCAAGCACTGGGAGCTGGCGGCCTTCAACGCCATGATGCTCGACACGGCGGGAGTGTCATTCGCGCTCACCGCCCATGGCCGGAAGGACCTGAAGGACCTTTGGAAGGACCTGCGCAAGCTGGTGGCCTGCGGGCTGGACAGCGCGCGGGCCATCGAGCTGCTCACCACGGACCCCGCTCGCCTCTTCGGAGTGGACGACCGCATCGGTGCCCTGCGGCCGGGCATGCACGCGAACTTCCTGATCACTTCCAAGCATCTGCTAGACGCGAGGAACACGCTGCACGAGACCTGGGTGAGCGGCAAGCGCTTCGTGGTGAGCGATCCCGATGTGCCCGATCTGAAAGGCATCTACGAACTGAACCTCGCCGCCGAGATCTGGCTCCTGGAGATGAGTGGTGCGGGCGACAAGTTGGAAGCCAGGGTGCGGCGCCCTGATGAGGCGGACAGCCTGGCGGTGAAGGCCCGCTTCGAGCGGCAGGGGCCGGTGATCGGCCTCAGCTGGGCGCCGCGCGACAAGCCGCAGGACCTGATCCGGTTGAATGGCACCATCCACGCCACTGGTGGACTGTGGGATGGTCAAGGCCAGAAGCCCGGCGGACAATGGTTCGCATGGAGCGCCATCCGGAAGGCGAACTCGGAGAAGGAGAAGAAAGCGGCAAGCGGTGAGCTGGCGGGCGGCAGGCCGGCGGGAGACAGTGCAGCGGTGAAGAAGCCCGATCCACCCGGGGCGATCACCTATCCATTGATGGGCTACGGATGGACCGAGATGCCCAAGCAGGAGACCGTTGTGTTCCGGGATGTCACGGTGTGGACCAATGGGCCGCAGGGCATATTGCGCAACACCGATGTGTGGGTGCACCAGGGAAGGATCGTGGCGGTGGGCCATGGGTTGGAATTGGGCCAGTTGTTCCCCGGTCGTACCAAGCCCGCTGTGACGGAGATCCATGCCACGGGCAAGCACCTCACGGCAGGCATCGTGGACGAGCATTCGCACATCGCCATCTCGCGCGGCGTGAACGAGGGCACGCAGGCCGTCACCTCGGAGGTGCGCATCGGTGACGTGGTGAATCCGGACGACATCAACATCTACCGCAACCTCGCGGGCGGTGTCACCACCATCCAGCAGTTGCATGGCAGCGCCAATCCCATCGGCGGGCAGAGTGCCATCACCAAGTTGCGTTGGGGTCAGGCGGCCGACAGCATGCAGGTGCGGGGCGCGCCGGGCCACATCAAGTTCGCGCTGGGCGAGAATGTGAAGCAGAGCAATTGGAACGCACCGGTGGCGCGCTTCCCCCAAACGCGCATGGGCGTGGAGCAGGTGTACTACGAGGCCTTCCACCGCGCCAGGGACTATGACAGCGAACAGCGCGCCTGGAACGCGATGCGCCCAAGGGACCGTGAGCGGGCCACCGCACCCCGCAGGGACCTGGAACTCGACGCGCTGTTGGAGATCCTCCAGGGCCAACGGCACATCAGCTGCCACAGCTACGTACAGAGCGAGATCGACATGCTGATGCATGTGGCCGACAGCATGGGCTTCAAGGTGAACACCTTCACGCACATCCTCGAAGGTTACAAGGTGGCGGCCAAGATGAAGCGCCACGGCGTGAGCGGCAGCACCTTCAGCGACTGGTGGGCCTACAAGTTCGAGGTGAACGACGCGATCCCATACAACGCGGCGCTGATGCACATGCACGGTGTGAACACGGGCATCAACAGCGATGATGCCGAGATGAGCCGCCGCCTGAACCAGGAGGCCGCAAAGGCGGTGAAGTATGGCGGTGTGCCCGAAGAGGAGGCGTGGAAGATGGTCACGCTGAATCCCGCCCGAATGCTTAAGCTCGATCACCGCATCGGCAGCGTGGAGCCCGGCAAGGACGCCGATCTGGTGCTGTGGAGCGAGCATCCGCTGAGCATCCGCGCGAAGGCCGAACAGACCTGGGTGGATGGCGTGCGCTACTACGATGCCGAACGGGATGCCGAGCAGCGACGCTGGATAGCCGCCGAGCGCGACCGGCTGGTGCGCGCCATGATCGCCGCCAAGGGTGAAGGCGCACCTGTGCGCAGGGCGGGTCGTGAGCACCAGCACTTGTGGTGCTGCGAGGACATCGGCGAAGAAGGACACGAACACGATATGGATGATGACCGGTGAGCCTATGCGGGATCTTGAGCTCGGCACTTGTACCGTCGACACACTGCGTCGACCATCGCACGCCAGCCGCATGGCGGTGGCCATGCTGCTCATGGCCACCGCCATCTCCACCCACGCACAGCGACCCACACCCGCTCCGCCGCAATCACGCTCCATCCTCGTCACCAATGGCACGGTACACACCGGGGATGGCCGGGTGATCGATGAAGGCGCCGTGGGCTTCCGCGATGGCCGCATCGACTACGTGGGCTTCCACTACGGCGCGAAGGCGGTGTACGACACCGTGATCGATGTGCGTGGGCAGCACGTGTATCCGGGTTTCATCGGCGCCAACACCACTTTGGGCCTGGCCGAGATCGAGGCCGTGCGTGCCAGCGTGGACCGTGTGGATATCGGCAGGCTGGAACCCGAGTTGCGCACACTCATCGCCTACAACGCCGACTCGCGCGTGGTGCCCACCATCCGCGCCAACGGCGTGCTCGTGGTGCAAGTGGTGCCGCGCGGCATGACCATCAGCGGCACTAGCAGCGTGGTGCAACTGGATGCCTGGGACTGGGAGGAGGCCACCGTGCGTGCCGATGACGGCGTGCATCTGAGTTGGCCCGCCGCCTATGATCGCCGTGGCTGGTGGGCGGAACCCGATGAGACCGACCAAGGCAGGAAGGATGAACGCGCCGGCAAGATCCAGGAGTTGCGCGACTTCTTCCGCCGGGCAAAGGCCTATGCCACCACCACCGCACCTGAGAAAGTGGACCTGCGCCTGGAGGCCATGCGCGGCGTGTTCAATGGATCGAAGACACTCTACGTGAGCGCGAATGCCGCCCGCGAGATCACCGAGGCGGTGCAGTTCGCCAAGGCCGAAGGGGTGAAGCGCACCGTGATCGTGGGCGGCTACGATGCCTGGCGGGTGGCCGATCTGCTGCGCGACAACAAGGTGGACGTGGTCCTGCGTCGCCTGCACAGTCTGCCGTTGCGCCCCGAGGACGACATCGACCTGCCCTACCGGCTGCCGGCGCTGCTCAAGGAGAAGGGCGTGCGCTTCTGCTTCGACTACGCCGGCAGCATGGAAGCCATGGGCTTGCGCAACCTGCCCTTCACCGCCGGTACGGCCGCCGCTTATGGGCTTTCCCCCGAAGATGCATTGCGCGCCATCACGCTGGACGCCGCCGCCACCCTCGGCATCGATCACCGGCTCGGGAGCCTGGCCGTGGGCAAGGACGCCACGCTGATCGTCTCACGCGGTGACGCGCTGGACATCCGCGGCAACGATATCACGCACGCCTTCATCCAAGGCCGAAAGATCGAACTGGACGACGCCCAGAAGCAGCTGTACCGCCAGCATCGGGATCGCCAGCATCCGGGCCACTGAGGTTGTCGCTGGCCGCGCCTTTCCGCTACATTGCATGGCTGGTGGCCCTGCCCGGCCGCAACCATCCTTGGGCATTCCCGTGTTTTCCGTCGATCGGCCATGACTTTCGCCTTGTACCGCAAGCGCATCACGGGGGTCTTGTTGGCGGTTCTCATCGTGCTCTTTCTCATGCATGGCGTGGTGATCGCCGGGCACCTGGTCTTCAAGGTCCCATTGGGCGCGCTCACCACCTTGTTCGATGTGGACATCGAAGCGAACATCCCCACCCTGTTCAACATCTCGCTCTTCGTCATCGCGGCGCTTCTGTTCTATGTGGTGGGCCGTGTGGCCCCCACGGGCGGGCGCTGGGGCTGGTATCTGATGGCCGCTGTGATGGGCTTCCTCGCGGTCGATGAGGGCTCGCAGATCCACGAGCGTTTCATGGTCTTCACCTTGCACCTGATGAACGATGGCGGCCTGGGGATCGGCAGCATGGGCTGGCTGTTCTACGCCTGGATCATTCCATACGCGGTGGCGGCCATGGTATTGGTGGCGGTCTTGCTGCCCTGGTTCCTGCGCCAGGATGGACGCACGCGCCTCGGATTGTTGCTGGCGGGTGCGGTCTATATCGCCGGGGCGGTGGTGGCCGAGGCCTACAGCGGCAAGCTGGCTGAAGCGTTGTTGGTCGGTGGCGCGGCCGGTAACACGCCCCACTGGCTGCCCTGCGACGTATATCAGCCCGGCAACTGTTTCCTGTACGGCGATGCGCGCTTCGTGCTGGTCACCGCACTGGAGGAGGCGTTGGAGATGCTGGGCCTCATCCTGTGCATCAACGTGCTGGCCGGCCTGTTGGACAAGGCGCGGGCAGGGGTGCGGATCACCTTCGGCGACCAAGCAGCGGGCCCTCAGGGCGTGGCGTAGCCCAGCGTCCTGCGCACCCGGGCCAGCACACCGCGCGCCACGGCACGGGCCTTTCCGGCACCTTTCTCCAACTCCGCATCAATGGTGGTGCGGTCGGTCATCAGGCGATGGAAGAGGTCGCGCTCCTCGCGGAACCCATCGAGCAAGGCTTCAAGCAACTCCTTCTTGGCGTGGCCATAGCCGTAGCCTCCCGCGCGGAACTTAGCGGCCATGTCGGCCACCGCATCGGGCGGTGCCACCAGTTTGAAAAGCTTGTACACCGTGTTGCCCTCGGGATCCTTGGCGTCCTCCATGGGCGCGCTGTCGGTGACGATGCCCATCACCTCCTTCTTCAACTCCTTCTCCGGGGCGAAGATCCGCAGCAGGTTGCCCCGGCTCTTGCTCATCTTCTCACCGTCGGTGCCGGGTACCACCATCACCTGTTCGTCGATGCGCGCATCGGGCAGCACGAAGGTCCCGCCCATCTGGTGGTTGAAGCGGTCGGCCACGTCGCGGGTGAATTCCAGGTGCTGCTTCTGGTCCTTTCCCACCGGAACGATGTCCGCGTCGTAAAGCAGGATGTCGGCCGCCATGAGCATGGGGTAGGTGAAGAGTCCGGCGTTGACGTCCTCCAGGCGGTCGGCCTTGTCCTTGAAGCTGTGTGCCAGGGTAAGGCGAGAGTAGGGGAAGAAGCAGTTGAGGTACCAGGTGAGCTCGGTCGCTTCGGGCACATCGCTCTGGCGGTAGAACACGGTGCGGTCCGTATCCAGTCCGCAGGCGAGCCAAGCCGCCGCCACGGCACTGGTGTTCTCACGCAGTACGGCGGGGTCCTTGATCTGGGTGAGGGCATGCAGGTCCGCGATGAAGAGGAACGACTCGTTCCCCGGGCTATTGGCGGCTTGGATGGCCGGGCGTATCGCGCCCAGCACATTGCCCAGGTGGGGTGTGCCGGTGCTCTGGATGCCGGTGAGGATGCGTGGCATGGCGGCGAATGTACCGCGTGGCCGGTGGCCCGAAAGCAAGTTGACCGGTGTGATCGCCGCGCACCGCATGACCCCCTTGTCGGCAGCGGGCCAGTCGTCCCCGGCTCCTCCCCGTGGGCCCCGCTACCTTCGCCCGCCGTGTCGAGCGCTGCGCGGATATCGGACCTCCCGCGTGTCCGGGATGGTGAAAGCCGCCGGAGTCCGGTGGCCATCTGGCTGTTCCTGCCTTTCCGCTGGATATACAAGCTCTACTTCGGGCTGGTCTTCTTCACCTCGCTGGTGGTGCTCTACATCCCGTTCCGCGTGCTGCTGCACAAACCGGCGCGCTACCGAAGGGCGTTCCGCTTGAAGCGGGCCTGGGCCAACTACCTGCAATGGGCCAGCCTGGTGCCGCTCCGGGTGAAGCGCCTGGCCCCACTGCCCGAGCCGCCCTATGTGGTCTGCTGCAACCACGGCAGCTACCTGGACATCATCCAGATGTACAACGTCATCCCGCGCTACTTCCTCTTCATGGGCAAGTACGAGCTGTTGAAGTGGCCGCTCTTCAACATCTTCTTCCAAGACATGAATATCGCGGTGAACCGGGGCAGCCACATCGAGGCCGCCAAGGCGTTCCGCCGCGCGGCCCAGGCCCTGGACCGAGGCACCAGCATCGCCATCTTCCCGGAAGGCACCATTCCCGACCATGCGCCGCGCATGAAGCATTTCAAGGACGGCGCCTTCCGCCTGGCCATCGAGAAGCAGGTACCCATTGTTCCGATCACGTTCATTGACCACTGGCGGCTCTTTGGCGAACCCGAGTACCTCACCAGCCGCGCACGGCCCGGCATCGCGCGCGCCGTCCTCCATCCACCCATTCCCACCAAGGGCCTTACGGATGCCGATCTGGTAAGTTTGCGTCGGCGGGTCTATGATGTCATTGAAGGACCATTGATCAAGGATAGTGGAGGTTGAACGGTTGGATGTTGCCTTTGGCCCGATCCGTTTTGCCAGCCTTCGAACTCCAACGACCTGCAAAAGGAAATGAAGATCGACGACGCCACCCTGGACCGCATCGCGGAGCTCGCCAAACTGGACTACAGCGACCCCGCGGCACGTCAGGCCATCCTGGCCGACATGGAGCGGGTGATCACCTTCGTGGAGAAACTCAACGAGGTGGACACCTCCGGCGTGGAGCCGCTCATCTTCATGACCGATGAGGCGGACGTGTTGCGCGAGGATGTGGCGGAGACCACCATCACCAAGCAGGATGCGCTGAAGAACAGTCCGGTCAAGGACAGCGACTACTTCAAGGTGCCGCGCGTGGTGGACAAGGGCTGATCGTGCTTGCCCCGGTGGGAATGGTCCCACTAATTTCCCGCACTTCTGTTCCGGCCACTGGCCAGCAGGGAAGACGCATGACCCCAACAGGTACTACGGCCGGACACTTGCCAAGGTGGTGGTTGGTCCGCATGGCCTGGGGCCTGTTGGCGTTGGCCGTGGGGTGCGCACTTGTCATCATGTCCCGAACGGAACTCCGCGATAAGGAGGTGGCCGGCGTGTATGTCTTGGAGATGCCTTGGGCGATCGGCGGGCGATGTGATGCGCCGCAACGCGTGGAACTGGATACCGATGGCCGCATGATCGTCCATGAAGGGACCGGTGGCCGGCTTGAAGGACGCTGGTGGTGGGATGGCGCCGGTGGCTGGGTGCGATCGGACATCACGGACATGGACCGGAGGATCCGCGGCTACCGCGGTTGGACAGGGCCGCGGATCCGGTATCGCTGTGCGTTGCGCATGGGCGATCCGGAAGAGGTGCGCATGCGCCGCGAACAATGAGCGCACATGGCCGCGATACGCACCGATCCCGCTGCTGAAGCCCGCCCCCATGGCGCATGGGCCGCGGACCTGCTGGCGACACTCATGTTGGCACTGGCACTCTACACGGGTGTGCGGGCCACCAGCGGTCTTACATGGAGCCATTATGTGGACAGCGACCGCGACATCTCCTTCGTGCGCAGTGTCATGGAAGGACATTATGGCGAGGACCCCCTGTACCTGGGTGAAAAGATGTGGTTCACGCCCCTGCTATTCGCCATCGAGGCGGCTGGCGCGAAACTGCTTGGCCTCGATGTCCATGTGTTCCAGGCACGTGCGGGGGCCTGGCTCAACATCTTCGCACCCCTGGCATTCTGGCTCATGGCGCGGCGCTTTTTCGGGGCCTACGCCGGCGTGGCGTCGTTGCTCGCGTACCTGTGCCTGATGCAGGGCCAGGAGCCCGGCTGGGCGGTAGCCACCTATTCGCCCTGGCTGCTGCCCATGATCTTCAGCCAGTCCCTGTTCTTCTTCGGCTTGATGTTGCTGGCCTGGGCGGCCGACAAGGATGATGCGAGGATCTGGGCTTTGGTGGGGGCCATGGCCGGACTGGTCTTCCTGTCCCACGCCGCGCCGGCCATCCTGTTGGTGCTCCTGACCATGTTGCTGTTGTTGGGCCCGGCCTGGCGCGAACTGCGCGCTGGCCACAGGAGCGCCGCCATGCGCCAGATCGCCAAGGGGCTGGTCGCAGGAGGCATGTTCATCATCGTCAGTCTGCCGCTCACCTGGTACGTGATCGGGGACTACCTGCTCGACCAGAAGAATCGCGTTCCAAGCGCCTACACGTACCGTCCGTTGTCGATCCGCCACGCCAACTTGATACTCTTCCACAATGTGCATTGGGCCAACCTCGTCGCCTTGGTGGGCATCTTCAGGCTCTGGCGCATGGAGGCCACCACACCTGTTCGCCTGCTACGCTGGTGCGTGCCGCTTTGCCTGTTGCTCATGGCCTATGCCTATGCCGCCGTGGTCATGGGCCAGCAATGGGACATCGGTCTGCCCATGGCCGTTCCGTCCTTCCACTTCTACTTCTACCTGAAGGCGCTGTTGGCGATCGGGTTTGGCGTGGGCTTCTGGTGGTCGGTGGAATTGGCCATGCGGTGGCGCTCGAAACCGGACCCAAAGGGTCAAGCCGCAACTGGGTGGGGAACTCTCTTGCTCGCTCTGGTCTTCATCGCCGTGTTTCCCGCCTATGCCCATCGCCCCGACCTGGTGCTGGTGCGCGAACGCGGACTGGATCGCTCCTCTTCGGTGCACGAGGCGGAGATGCGTGATCGCCTGGTCGCCCTGCCTTGGACGTCCGTGGTGTTATGCGATGAGGAACTGAGCATGCGCGTGCTCATGGCGTCGGCCCGCAAGACAGTGGCCACCAACAGTTCCATGGCCAACCCTTATGTGGTGCCGGAGCCACGCATGGCCGCAAGGGAAGCCATGCTGCAGGGCCTGCGCGACACCTCGGCGGACATCGGCGCAGCGTTGGATGCGTATGCGGTCACCCATCTCCTGGTGCGTACGGAGGATATCGGCGCATCGCCTTCGCTGGGGCGATGGTTTCCCCATGAAGTGTATCGGAATGAGGGCTATGCACTGTTCGGCCGAAAGCCCTGAGCGAGCCGTGCCAGTGATGGTGCATGGGCTGGCCGCATCGGTCCAGTATACCTTCACCATCACGGACGAACAACGATGACCATGCCCGCCCACATTTCTCGAAGCATCCATCTGCTATTTGCCTTGGCCCTTGTGCAATGGACAATGGGCCAGCAAGCCTTGCTCGACTGGGGCGATCCGATCGATGTGAACGCAACAGGCACCGGCGCCTTGCGGCCACGCATCGTCATCAATGGCGAGGGACGACCGGTGGTGCTCTGGGGCCGCAGCGGCCCCAACGCGAACCTCGTGGCCGTGGGGGAGGGGGACGCATTCGGCCCGGCCACGCAGCTGAGCGGACCCGGTTGGGCGCCTTCGGTGGCCGATTGGATGGGCAGTGGCATCGCCGCGCACGGCAATACGGTGTGGGTGGCCATGAGCGCCCTGCCCGAGGAGAGCCGGCCACAGTATGTGCGCCGCAGTGACGATGGCGGCCTCACCTGGGGCGACACCCTGCGCGTGGACCCCTACGACGGCCTGGTGTCGCGCTTCCCTTCCATCGCTTTGCCCCACCCGGATACGCCCATCGTGCAGTACATGCAATTCACCAGTGGCTGGAACGAACCACGGCATGTGGTCACACGGCTGTCCGGTGATGCGTTCCTCGAGCCCGTGCAAGTGGGCACACCCTTCAGCGAGGGTGAAGCCTGCGACTGTTGCCCCGGGCAGGTGGTGGCCGATGGTGCGCGGGCGGTGGCCCTGTATCGCAACGATGTGGGCCACCAGCGGAACATCTGGGCCGCTGCGTCCACGGACGGAGGCGTCACCTTTCCCGTGGGCAAGGAGGTGGATGCCACCGCCTGGTTCATCAACTCCTGTCCGGCGAGCGGACCGGCAGGCCATTTCGTGGGGGATAGCATCCGGTACGTCTGGATGTCCGGCGCGGAGAACGGCTTCAAGGTCTACCTGCGCAGCGCACATGCCACGGACCTCGAAGCGGGCGCACAAAGGCTCGTTCATCCCGGGCAGCCCTCCGGATACGCGCAGAACTTTCCGCGCATCGCCGGCCATGGCGACACCATCGGCGTAGTGTGGGAGCAGAATACCCTGGGAGCACGTGAGATCCTCTTCAGCTGGAGTGTTACGGGTCCCGCGGGCCTCAGCGTGCCCGATACGGTGAACGTTGTGCTCGCCGGCAACCAGCGGACACCGGATATCGCCTTTGCCGATGGCGCCTTCCACCTCATCTGGAGCGAGATGTCCACCAACCAGGTACGCTACCGCATGGCGAGGGTCATGCCTTTCACGGGCATTGCGGAACAGGAGCAACGACCGGTGGTCTTCTGGCCCGACCCGGCCACCGATCGCATCCAATGGTCCGCGGAGCAATGGCGCACGATCGAGGTGTTCGACGGGCAGGGGCGCCTGCTGCACCAGGGTGATGCGCGCGGAGGGCTGCTGGATGTGACCGCATTCCCCGCAGGGCCTTGTTTCGTGCTGCTGCGCGATGAGGTGGGCATGGTCGCCAGGGGTCGGTTCATCAAGTTTTGACCATGGGTCCGTCGAGGCTGCCGGTACGAGTGGCGATCGGGGCATGGCTGCCAAGCCCACCTTCCCCTTGGTTGGCATGACCTGCGCCAATTGAGCGCTGGCCGTGGGACAGCTCTTGTGCGCGGTCCGGTGTGGAGGGGGTGGGTGTGGGTCTGGCGACCAAGGCCGCGCATATCACCTGAACTGCGGAAGCGGATCCTCCCCTCAGGCGGTCACGGGGCGTGCTTCGTCGCCGGACAAGGCCGCCAGTGTTTCCGCGTGCGCCTCGCTCCAGGTCGCGCGTTCACGGCGGCCCATTTCACGCCAGCCGAAGACCAGCACAATGAGGATGGCGCTGGTCAGATTGGCTCCCACGAAGGCGTTCACATAGGTGGCATCCATGGCATGCAGACCGGGCAGCACGGGGATCAGGAAGAAGGCGCAGTTGCTCACCACCTGCATGATCAGCAGAATGGTGCCGCTCCGTGTCATGTTGTAGGTCCAGCCAAGCAGCACGGTGAGGCAGATCATGCTCAGCAGGAACACCGGCCAGGGGTAGCCATCGGGTACGCCCTCGCCCACCAGCAGCATGGGCAGGTACCACAGGCCCCAGGCCACCCCCACGATCAGGCAGGCGGGGAGCGCCCTGTAACGGTCCTGCAGGCGGGTGACCGAGAACTTCATCCAGGCGGTCTCCTCCACGAAAGCGATGCCCACGATGAAGGGCAGGTTCTTCGTCAGGTTGATCAGGTTGCTGTGGTCGCCCCCCAGGATGTTGTCCACGAAGAAGCCGGGCCAGGCGCGGACGCCCAACAGCGCCAGCACACCGATGCCCACCCAGGTGAACAGGAACTTCCACGAGATGGCTATGGCGTACCACCTGGCCGGCACGCGCCACTTGACGAAGCCGCCGAAGAGTGTCCGCAGTCCGGCCATGCCCTCCAGGTAGGCGGTGAGCAGCACCACGAAGGCGAGTGGACCGAAGACCCGGAAACGGAACACCATATGGGCCGTCTCGTCGTCGTGCATGTGGCCGCCTTCGGGCAGTCGCCACCACACGATCCCCACCACCAGGAACTGGTAGGCAAGGGTGAGCAGTACGAAGGCAAGGACGGGGAAACGCTTGATGAAGGCGCGCATGGTTCCGATGGTGGGCGAAAATTAGCGGCTTCAACGGGCGTTCCCGGAACGGGTTGCCCCCTCCTCTGGCACCCGTCTTCGTGAAGGCCATGCCATACCAGCGCCATGTACGGCAGGCCTCAAAGGCTTGACCGGAGGGAACACTCCGCCAGCGAGCGGACCGGCCCCTGCAAGGGTATATGCTTCATCACCAGCACTTCCTTGGAATTCCTCCGATCCACGCAAAATGGACCGCTTGGGATCGAACAGCACGGTTCCAGCCTTCGTTCGGTACCTACCTTTCCACATGGACCGGCGAAGTGGTCCTTAACGGCTATGCTGAGCATCATTCCTGGGCCCTCTTCGTGGTCGTGGCGTTTGGCGATCCTCATTGTGTCGAGCATTTTCATGCTCCCTGCGTGTCGCAATGATGGGTACGATGGGCCCGTGGCGCCCAGCGATCATGGTACTCTGGCCCTTGGCGTGGCGTTCATCCACAACGCCCATGTGTATGAATTGGGCAGTATCTACACCGATGCGGCGGGCCACGATTTCCGGCTGGATACGCTGCTGATCGTGCTCTCGGCACCTTACGGGGTGGATGACTTCGGGGCGACCGTGGCCAACTTCCCCCAATCCTGCTTGCTGGTCGATGCCTCCGCGGAGAACTTCTTTCTGCTCGGGGAGCTGCATGGTCATCACCTGCATGAACTTCGGTTCAATATCGGCTTGAGCCCCGCACTGAATCATTCGGACCCTGCGACGACCGCGGCCCTGGGCGGGTTGGCACCGATGTACAGCGGGAACACCACGGACGGGCATTGTTTCCTGGTGGTATCGGGGCGGGTGGATGGCAACGGGGATGGAGAGTTGGATGACGGAGACCCCGCATTCACTTTCAAGAGCATGGGTTCCGGTTTGCTCCGCAACGGTATGGCACCGGCGCATGCGGACCTGCCCGAAAGCGGACCCTTGACCGCTTGGGCCGTGGTGGACATGGCGATCCTTCTGGAAGGCATCGACTTTCTTGCCACCGCTTCCGCAACAGGAAACCAACCGATCAATGTGCAGCTCATGGACCAATTGGCCGAAGCCATGGAACAGGGCCATTGAGTCACCCACGAAAACGGAACATCACATGGAACGAACGATCTGTCTATCTCTGCTCACCCTGCTCGTCGTGCAGGTCGAAGCGCAGGTGCCGGTCTTGGACCGCTACCTCACGGACCCCCTGGTCTACACCGATATCGTCACCGCCGCCGCCCAGGTGAGCCTGCCCCGGGACCTGGATTTCAAACCCCACTCCAACGAGTTGTGGGTGATGAACAGGGGCAATGCGACGGGCGGGAGCATGGTGATCGTTCGGAACGCGGGGCTGCCCGGCCAGACGAGCGAGTATCGGAAGGACAGTCATAGTGGCCATTTCATGGTGCAAGCCAGCGCCATGGCCTTTTCCCCCAATGGGGAATGGGCCGCAGTGAGTGAGGTGCAGAACACCTCATCACCCTCCTCAACATTCATGGGCCCCGCATTGTGGAGCGGTGATCCGAACATCTTCGCCACGGTGTTCCAGAACAACTGGGTGAATGGCCTGCCCCTGGGAAGCCACCTGGACATGCTGCACCAAAGCCCTTTCGCCATGGGCATCGCCAGCGATTCGGCCAAGGTGTATTGGGTCATGGACGGGCACTTCGGGAATATCTGCCGCTACGATTTCGTGCAGGACCATGGTCCCGGATACGACTATCATGGCGCGGGGAAGATCTGGCGCTACACCGACGTGCCCGTGAGCAGGGTGCCCAATATCCCAAGCCACATGGTGCTCGACCGGGAGAACGGTTGGTTGTATTTCATCGATGGCGGCGCCAAGCAGATCAAACGAATGAATGTCAACAGTGGCTCGGTCACCGGGAACCTTTCGGTTCCGCCGACGAGCAACGAACCGCTCGCCGGATACTATCAGGTGCAGGGCGCCACCGTGGAGGTGGTGGATACATGGGCAACACAGCCGAGCGGGATCGACCACATTCCGGGAAGACTGGTCGTCAGCGACCATACCACCGGTGCCATCAGGCTATATGACGTCAGTGCGACCCCCACGCTGCTTGGAACGATCACGACAGGAATGCCCAGTATCATGGGCTTGAAGGTGGGTCCCGATGGCCGGATCTGGTTCACCCATTACAACGGGAACAAGGTGGTGCGCATCGACCCGCAGCCACTTGCCAACGATGCGTCCATCGCGGCGATCGTGTCGCCCTCCACCATCGCCACCACGCCGAATTTTTTCTCCACCGACCACGGCATCTGCGCGCCCTCGGTCGCACCTGTCGTCGATCTGGCCAACCGCGGCAGCAATGCATTGACCTCGGTGAATATCCATGCAAGCCTGGATGGTGGGCCACCCACCGTTCTTGCATGGACCGGGTCGCTTGCGCCAGGCGCCATGGCACAGGTCACGCTTCCGTCCATGCCGGTGGTCAATGGCCCCCATCAGCTCGATGTGTGGACCAGCCAGCCCAATGGAGCGACCGATCCGGTCGTGATGAACGACCGGATCGCAGGCAGTTTCCGCGTGGTCGACCCCGTGCAGTCGCTACCCTTCTTCGAAGGATTCACAGCATCGACTTTTCCGCCGGCAGGATGGAACTATGTCCATTTCAACCCGAACAACAGGATGACCAGGAATCCGACGGTCGGAGGTTTTGGCAATAGCCAGGGTTGCGTGAAGATGGATAATCATGCTGGTCCGATGAACATCACGGGTCAGCGTGACCATTTGATGATGCCCGCACTTGATCTCTCCAATGCCACGGTGGGTACCACGCTGGATTTCGCCGTCGCATACCGGCAGTACAACAGCAGCACCAATGACAGGCTGATGGTCCAGGCGTCGACCGACTGTGGCGCCTCTTGGAGCACCCTCTATGACAAGGCCGGGGCCGTGTTGTCCACCGCACCCGCCGGCACGGGCGCCTTCACACCCAACCCGACACAGTGGCGGGCGGAACAGGTGGGTCTGGCATCCGTGATCGGCCAACCCGAGGTGTTGCTCATGTTCCTGGCGGAAAGCAACTTCGGGAACAACCTGTATCTGGATGACGTCCAGGTCGGTTCGGTCACGGGTATCGATGAACCATCGGATGGGGCGTTCACCATTTTTCCGAATCCGAACGATGGGCGATTCACCTTGCGCGATCGGTCCATCTTCGGATCGGTCGATCTGTGGATCCACGGCATCGACGGACGATCGGTCCACCGGCAACAGTGGGTGACGACCGGCCAGGATGGTGCCTTGCACCTCGACGTGGGCCATCTCGCCAAAGGCAGCTATGTGGTCTCCGTGATGAATTCCCTTGGTGAGCGCTACAGTTCCATCGTGGTGATCCAGTGATCGGCCGGTATCGGTGCCCTGTGGTGGTCCGATGAACACCCTCATGGAAGGCCCCTCGCATGGTGGCTATCAGCCTGCGACCGAAGAGCTTTGGGGCGGGTTTGCCGAGCCGGGACCATGAAGCACGGCGGGGTGGTGCGGGACTTCATCGCACCTTTGCACTCCTGAAGAAATTCCCATGTACGGCAAGCTTCAACAACACCTCCAGAAAGAACTCGCGGCCATTGAGGAGGCCGGGCTCTTCAAGCGCGAACGCATCATCACCAGCGAGCAGGGTGCCGAGATCACGGTGAATGGCCGCACCGTATTGAATTTCTGCGCCAACAACTACCTGGGGCTCTCCTCGCATCCCGAAGTGGTGAAGGCGGCGCATGCCGCGTTGGACAGCCGCGGATTCGGCATGAGCAGCGTGCGCTTCATCTGCGGCACGCAGGACATCCACAAGGAGCTGGAGGCGAAACTGGCGGATTTCCATGGTCTGGAGGACACCATCCTCTATGCCGCATGCTTCGATGCCAACGGCGGGGTCTTCGAGCCGCTGCTGGGCCAGGAGGACGCCATCATCAGCGATGCGCTGAACCACGCGAGCATTATCGACGGGGTGCGCCTGTGCAAGGCCATGCGCTACCGCTACGCCAACAACGACATGGCCGACCTGGAGACCCAGTTGAGGTCGGCCCGTGCCGATGGCGCCCGCCACATCATCATCGTCACCGATGGCGTCTTCAGCATGGACGGTATCGTGGCCGACCTGAAGGGCATCTGCGACCTGGCCGACAAATATGAGGCCCTGGTGATGGTGGATGAATGCCACGCCGCCGGCTTCATCGGCAAGACCGGGCGCGGCAGTGTGGAGCACTGCGGGGTGATGGGCCGTGTGGACATCATCACCGGCACCCTGGGCAAGGCGCTGGGCGGGGCCATGGGTGGCTACACCTGCGCCCGCAAGGAGATCATCGAGATGCTGCGTCAGCGTTCGCGACCCTACCTCTTCAGCAATTCGCTCGCGCCGTCCATTGTCGGCGCCTCCATCCGGGTCATCGACCTGCTCAGCAGCAGCACCGAGTTGCGTGACCGCCTGGAAAAGAACGTGGACCGTTTCCGCAGCGGCATCGAAGCGCTCGGCTTCAAGACGCGTGGTGCCGGAGCGGCCATTGTGCCGGTGATGCTCGGCGATGCCAAGCTCAGCCAGGTGATGGCCGACCAGCTGCTGGATGAGGGCATCTACGTGATCGGCTTCTTCTTTCCCGTGGTGCCCAAGGACACGGCACGCATCCGGGTGCAGCTCAGCGCCGCGCATACCGATGCGCACATCGATCGGGCGCTGGCCGCCTTCGCCAAGGTGGGGAAGGAACTGGGGGTGGTCTGAACCCCGGCAGGTCCGAAACTCGGGATGGGAGCCCCGTTGTTGGTTTCGCCGGAAAGCATCTATCTTCGCAGCCCATTTTCGGGGGCTACCCCATCAATACCGACCGACCCGTGGCATCCACCACCCACACCACCAGCATGGCCAACGCGGCCACCGTTCAGCCCGAATGGCTGATCGTGGACGCTGAGAATGAAGTACTTGGCCGCCTCGCCAGCAAAGTGGCGATGCTCGTTCGCGGCAAGCACAAGCCCACCTTCACCCCCCATGTCGATTGCGGCGACCATGTGGTCGTGATCAACGCCGACAAGGTGCGCCTGACCGGCACGAAGATGGCGGACAAGGAGTACCAGCGCTACAGCGGCTACCCCGGTGGCCGCAGCGTGGAACGCGCCAAGGACCTGAAGGTGCGCAAGCCCGAGGCCATGGTGGAGATCGCCGTGCGCGGTATGCTCCCCAAGACCCGCCTGGGCCGCAGCCAGTTCAACAACCTGCATGTGGTCGTGGGGGCCGAGCACAAGCACGAAGCACAGAAACCCCGCAAGATCGACCTCAACACGATCAAGTAATGCCCATGGAGCGTACCCTCAGCCTTGGCCGCCGCAAGACCTCCGTGGCCCGCGTGACCCTCACGCCGGGCAACGGTGAGATCATCGTCAATGGCATCGATGGGAAGGAATACTTCCCCATCACCGTGCAGCAGGCCAAGCTGCACCAGCCCTTCAAACTCACCGATTCGGTGGGCAAGTATGACGTCGTGGTCCGCGTGGACGGCGGTGGCATCACCGGCCAGGTGGAAGCCGTGCGTCTGGGCATCGCCCGTGCGCTGGTGAAGGTGGACGCCGAGAACAAACCCAAGCTCAAGGCCGAGGACCTCATGACCCGCGACCCCAGGGCCGTGGAGCGTAAGAAATTCGGACGCAAGAAGGCGCGCAAGCGCTTCCAGTTCAGCAAGCGTTAAGACCCGCGCTTGCGGCCCCGCCATGCTCCAGGTAGGCGGGTCCAGCATCCAATCCCGAAGGACCGACCGGAAACGGCGCTACCAGCGGGATGCCTGCTACAACGGGAACAAGGAAAGTGGACCACTGATCAACGAAAGAACACCTTAGGACATGGCACGCATCGAATTCGAGAAACTGTTGGAGGCGGGCGTACACTTCGGCCACCTCAAGCGGAAGTGGAACCCCAATATGGCCCCCTACATCTTCGCCGAGAAGAAGGGGATCCACATCATCGACCTGAACAAGACGGCCGCCAAGCTGGAGGACGCCGCCGCCGCCATGAAGAACATGGCGCGCAGTGGCAAGAAGGTCCTTTTCGTGGCCACGAAGAAGCAGGCCAAGGACATCGTCACCGAGAAGGTGAAACCCACCGGCATGCCGTACGTCACCGAGCGTTGGAGCGGTGGCATGCTCACCAACTTCGGCACCATACGCCGCACCATCAAGAAGATGTCCACCATCGACCGCATGAAGGTCGACGGCACCTTCGAGAACATGAGCAAGCGTGAGCGCCTGCAGGTGAGCCGCCAGCGCGAGAAGATGGAGAAGAACCTGGGCTCCATCGCCGAACTCACCCGCCTGCCGAGCGCGCTCTTCATCGTGGACATCACCAAGGAGCACATCGCCGTGGCCGAGGCCCGCAAACTGAACATCCCCACTTTCGCCATGGTGGACACCAACAGTGACCCCACCCTGGTGGACTTTCCGATCCCGGCCAACGACGACGCCACCAAGAGCATCGAGCTGGTGCTGGACGTGATGATCAAGGCCATCCAGGACGGACTGGAGGAAAGGGTGAACGACAAGTCCGTGGCGGGCGATGCGCCCGAAGCCGAAGGAGAGGAGGTTGTAGCCGAGGAAACCGTGCCCGAGGAGGGCGCTGCGGATGATGCCGCACCGGCCGATGTGGCCGAGGAAGTGGCCGGCGACAATGCCGAGGAGGAGGACCGTTGACCCCGGCGTGCAGCTGCGCGCCCCAATAGACCAACAAGCATGAGCACCATGGCCATTACCGCTGCCGATGTGAACAAGCTGCGCCAGATCACCGGCGCGGGTATGATGGATTGCAAGAAGGCCCTTACCGAGGCCAATGGCGATTTCGACCTCGCCATCGACATCCTGCGCAAGCAGGGCCAGAAAGTGGCCGCCAAGCGCGCGGACCGCGATGCCACCGAGGGCCTCGTGATCGCCATCACCACCGCCGACAACACCAGGGGTGCGCTGGTGTGCGTGAACTGCGAGACCGACTTCGTGGCCAAGAACGCCGACTTCGCCGCCATGGCGCAGCGCATCGCGGAGATCGCCTTGGAGAAGGACCTCGATGGCGTGGAAGCGATCAAAGCCGCCGCCTACGACAGCAATGGCCTGAGCATCGCTGAGAAGCTCATCGAGCAGACCGGCGTGATCGGCGAGAAGATCGACGTGAGCGCCTGTGCCCGTGTGCACGCGCCCTACGTTTACGCCTACAACCACCCCGGCAACAAGGTGGCCAGCATCGTGGGCCTGAACAAGGCGGGCCACGAGAACGCCGCCAAGGACGTGGCCATGCAGATCGCCGCCATGGCGCCCATCGCCCTGGACAAGGAGAGCGTGCCGCAGAGCGTGGTGGACAAGGAGATCGAGATCGGCAAGGAGCTCGCGATCCAGGAGGGCAAGCCCGCCGAGATGGCCGAGAAGATCGCCCACGGCCGCCTGAACAAGTTCTTCAAGGAAAGCACCCTGCTCGCCCAGGAGTTCATCAAGGACAACAAGCTGAGCGTGGAGCAATACCTGAAGGCCCAGGACAAGGAGCTTACCGCCACCGGATTCGCACGGCACTCGCTCACCGTTTGAGCGTCATTTGATCGGACGTATCGAAGGCCCCTCCCGCGAGGGGCCTTCGCTTTTCCATGGACATCGCTCCGAGGGGCGTATTTTTCGCCGCCTTCCAACAGCCCCCCAGCCGCATGAGCCTGAAGTACAAGCGCATCCTCCTGAAGCTCTCCGGCGAAAGCCTCATGGGCGACCAAGCCTATGGGATCGACAGCGGCAGGTTGGACCAGTACGCCAGCGAGATCATCGGCATCGCCGGGCAGGGGGTGGAGGTGGCCATCGTCATCGGTGGCGGCAACATCTACCGCGGCATGCAGGCCAATGGCACCATCGACCGCGTGCAGGGCGACCACATGGGCATGCTGGCCACGTTGATCAACAGCCTTGCCCTGCAAAGCGCGCTGGAGGCCAAGGGCCACAAGACCCGCCTGCTCAGCGCCATCAAAATGGAGCAGATCGCCGAACCCTTCATCCGCCGCCGCGCCGTGCGCCACCTGGAAAAGGGCCGCATCGTGATCTTCGGCGCCGGCACCGGCAACCCCTATTTCACCACCGACACGGCAGCCAGCCTGCGCGCCATCGAGATCGAGGCCGATGTGATCCTGAAAGGTACCCGGGTGGACGGCATCTACACCGCCGATCCGGAGAAGGACAGCACCGCCGTCAAGTACGACCGCATCACCTTCAACGAGGTCTATGCGAAGGGCTTGAATGTGATGGACCTGACGGCCTTCACCCTGTGCAACGAGAACAAGCTCCCCATCATCGTCTTCGACATGAACAAGCCCGGCAACCTGGGCCGCATCGTGGCGGGAGAGCCGGTGGGCACCCTCGTGGAGTTCTGATCCGACCATCCGCCAGCGGGACCGGCACGCCGATCGCTGGAAACGCGCCCATGGCCCTTCGCACGCTGATACCAGGATGCACGATCGCCACCATCGCCTTGGTGCTGGCGTGCCCGGTGTGGGCCCAGAACGCTTTCCAGGACAGCATGGCCCGCGCCACCAACAGGCTGGTGACGCAACTGCTGGACGCCGGCAGATCGCGCGTGGCGGTCACCGACATCTCCGAACCGGCCGGCACCCTGCCCGCCTCCACCATCACCTACGTGGAGGAGGTGTTGATCATGCGCCTGAGCGAGGCACAGGGCGTCATGGTGGTGGAAAGACGCCACCTGGAGCGGGTCCTGGAGGAGCAGCGGCGCACCGCCAGCGGACCCTTCGATGAGCGGCAGGCGATCGAGCTCGGCAAGCTCGTGGCCGCCGACGCCATCATCACCGGGCGTTTGTTCACCGTGGACAAACGCATGCATGTGATGCTCCGCGCGCTGGATACCGGCACAGGATCGCTGGTGGGCACCGCCGAGACCTTCACCACATTCCCGCGCGGCAAGGAGCCGGGACGTGCTGTCGCGGAGAAACCGGCCCCCTCGAATGGATCCGTGCGCATGCGGCGCGATGAACCCGGCGAGCGCAATTCCATCGTGGAGCTGCGCGCCATGGCCTTGGGCGCGCGCCAGTGGGACCGCATGCTGCCCGGCGCGGCGATCGAGATCGGTGTCCGCTCACGCGAAATGAGTGGCGACCGCGTGGTGCCCGGCAGGGCCGGCATCGGTCTTCAACTTACCGCATTCCCGCGGATCGGGTATTGGAACCGATCGCCCTTTGACGTGGGCCACCTGACGGACCTGCGTGCCACCAACGGCTATATCGGCACGCCTACCGTGGGCATCGGTTCGGTGTACATGCCGCAAGGACGGTTGTTCCTCATGCCCAGGGCGGAAGAGTCGGTGGCCTTCGAGGCGGTGACAGGTCCCAACGCGCAAGGCATGGAACGCGTCGTTTATGACCGCTACCGGATGCACGAAGTGCGCATGGACGCCATCGGGTTCTACATCCCCATCCGCTGGTACATGGGCGAGAACCACATCTACGACAACGTGCCCAAGCTGTACATGGAGTTCGGTTTCGGCATGGACCTGACCCTGGTGCGGGCACGATATGAAGTGACCACCACGCGGATCGAACTGGACCGCAGCGACCACAGTTACAGCTTGGAGCAACAGCATTTCACCCTGAGCAGACCGGACCTTCCCAAGAGCGGCGCTGACATCTGGACCACGCTGTTCACTTTCGGTGGCGGGCTGGAGGTGGGCCGCCTGAATTTCTTCGGGCTGGGACGCTTCCTGCTTGCTTCCAAGTTCACGGAGGCGGGCCGATCGTACGATCGCGTGCGCGGCAACATCCTGGCCTATCCGCTGCTGGCCGGCGCGGACGGGCAGGACCGCGTGCTCGCCGACCTCGCGCATGACGGCGCCATCCCTTACGGCGCCACCGGCCTGGAGCGCATACGGTCCAGCGAAGAAGGAGGCGCGGGCAACACCGTCTCCGGCAATGGTGCGGACCGCTTCTGGCGCAGCGGTCAGGTGCTCGTGGGTGTGTCCTTCCGTTTCCTTTGAACCCGCCCGAGGTGCGGCTATTTTTGCCGTCCCATCATTCCACCGACCGCCATGACCGACACGAACGCCGCCATCCAGCAATGTGAGGAACACATGCACAAGGCCGTGGACCACTTGGAACATGAACTGACCAAGATCCGCGCGGGGGCGGCCAACCCCGGCATGCTCGATACGGTGCGGGTGGACTACTACGGCAGCATGGTGCCCCTCTCACAGGTGGCGGCGGTGAACACCGGTGATGCCCGCACCATCTTCGTCAAGCCCTGGGAGAAGAAGATGATCGACGCCATCGAGAAGGCGATCATCGGGGCCAATCTCGGCTTCAATCCGAGCAACAACGGGGAGAGTGTCATCATCCACGTGCCCATGCTCACCGAGGAGCGCCGCAAGGACCTGGTGAAGACCGCGCACAAGGAGGGAGAGCACGCGCGCGTGGGCATCCGCAGCAGCAGGCAGAAAGCCATGGAGGCCATCAAGGCCGCCAAGAAGGACGGCCTGCCGGAGGACCACGCCAAGGACCTGGAAGGGCAGGTGGAGAAACTCACCGGCACCTATAACAAAAAGGTGGACGCCCTGGTGGAGGCCAAGGAGAAGGACATCATGAAGGTGTAGGCCTCGGCTTCGACTTCGTGCCAACATCGCTTTGTCACTCCGGGTCAAGCCCGAGTGACCATGGGAGTCTGAGCGTCATGCCCACACCGGGCTCCCCTCGCTGCAGTTCCTGCACATCTCGATGCTGCTCCGGGATCGCAACAGCGATCGTCTGAAAGCCGCATAGGCTTCACCATGCCATAGCTCGCGGAAGCTGTGCGTGCGCAGATCGCCCAGCACATGGTGCGCGTCCTTGTCGAAACAGCAGGGCACCACGCGACCATCCCAGGTCACCACGCAGCTGTGCCACATCTTCCAGCAGTCGTCGTCGAGTCTGTTCTTCACCTCCCACACACCGTTCGCGTTGCGCCGGTAGCGCGCATAGCGGTCCTGGTCCGGGATCAAGGGATGGTCGTCCTTCGGGTCGTAGATCTGCGCGGTCTTCAGCCACAGTTCATCAACACCGAGTTCCTTGGCAAGCTTTCGCGCATCGGGTATCTGGTGCTCGTTGGGCTTCACCACCAGGAACTGGAACACCACATGCGGGGTGCGGCTCTTCAATTTCCGTTTCCAGGCGATGATGTTGCGCGCTCCTTCGATCACTTTGGCCAGTTCGCCTTCGCGGCGATACTGCGCGTAGGTCTCCTGCGTGGTGCCGTCGAGCGAGATGATCAGCCGCGACAAGCCGCTGCGCACGGTGGCCTCGGCGCGGGCCTCATCCAGAAAGTGCCCATTGGTGCTGGTGGCCGTGTAGATACCCTGGTCGGCGGCGTAGCGTGCCATGTCAAGAAAGCCCGGGTTGATGTAGGGCTCTCCTTGGAAGTAGAAGGTGAGGGCCCAGAGGTCGGGTGCCAGCTCGTCGATCACGCGGCGGAACAGGTCCTGCTTGAGGTTGCCGGTGGGGCGCGTGAAGGACCGCAAGCCACTGGGGCATTCCGGGCAGCGCAGGTTGCAGGCCGTGGTGGGCTCGAAGCTGATGCTGAAAGGCATGCCGCCGATGCGCGGATCGCCGCCGCGCTTGGCGCATTGATAGCTGCCCCACAGACCGAGCGCGTTGCGCACGCGGCGCGGCGTGGACCTGCGGGTCCATTCCAACGCATCACGGCCACGGGCGAGCATGGCGGAAAGGTAGGACCGGCCCACTTGCTGTGACGGACGGCGACGCCCTGGTGCGCACCCCGGCTACTTTCGGCCCGCGACCCTTTTCCGCGAATGTTCCCGCTGCGCACCACCTGCCGAGTCCTTTCGTTGTCCTGCGCCATGTATCCGCTGGTGATGACTGCGCAGCATGTCATCACCGGCCGTGTGGTGGATGATCGGACCAACGAAGCATTGGCCTTTGTGCATGTGGTGCCGGAAGGCAGACGGGAAGGCGCCACCTCCGACATCGACGGCCGCTTCTCCGTGGAGGTCGCAAGTGCGAGCACGTTGCTGCGCTTCAGTTACGTGGGCTACAGACCCACCGAGCTGGTCGGACAGGCGGGCGCACCGATGCTCGTGCGCCTGGAGCGTGCCACCTACGAGTTGCGGCCGGTGGAGATCCTCCCTGGCGAGAACCCCGCGCACCGCATCATCGACCGGGTGCATGCGAACCGCAAGGAGAACGATGGCTTGCGCAACCGCGCGCACCGCTACACCAGCTACAGCAAGACCATCTTCACCGCCGCCCTGGACAGCGCCGTGTTGAACGATCCCGAGCGCATGGCGCAGTTGGACAGCAGCGACCTGCAGGCGATCGACTGGCTGGACAAGCAACACCTGCTGCTGATCGAGAGCGCCACCAAGCGCAGCTTCATCCCGCCCGCTTCGGAGAAGGAGGAAGTGATCGCCATGCGCGTGAGCGGCTTGAAGGATCCCTCGCTCATCGCCCTGGCCGCCTCCACCAAGACCTTCTCCATCTACGAGCCACAGATACCACTTGGCGAGAAGACCTACCTGAGCCCCATCGGGCCCAACAGCACCGCGCGCTACCTCTTCATTCTGGAGGACACCTTGTACCAAGGCGTGGACACGGTCTATATCATCAGCTACCGCCCGCGCAGCGGCCGCAAATTCGATGCGCTGCAAGGAGTGCTCTACGTGAACACCGACGGCTACGCGCTACAGAACGTGATCGCCGAGCCGGTGGAGCGCACGGGCAACTTCAGCATCAAGCTGCAACAGAAGTTCGAGAAGGTCGGTGGCCGCGCCTGGTTCCCCGCGCAGCTCAACACCTTCCTCTACCTGGACATGGTGCAGGTGAACAAGTGGAAAGCGATCGGCGTGGGGCGCACCTATCTGAAGGACATCCAACTGGACGCACCGGTGGAGCGCCGCGAGGTGCGCGGACCGGGCTTCGTGATGGAGCGCATTGCCGCACGCAGGGACGAGACCTTCTGGGACAGCCTGCGCACGGAGCCGTTGGAGGGCAGGGAGCTGCGCACCTACGTCGCCATCGACAGCATCAGCGAGGCGGAGAACATCGAGCGGAAGTTGCGCTGGGCGGCGGTGCTGGCCAGCGGCCGCCTGCGTGCGGGCCCATTCGACCTGCCGCTGGAACGGCTGCTGCGGTACAACGGCTATGAGGGCATCCGGCTGGGGCTGGGCGCGCAGACCAACAGCAAGGTGAGCCGCCATGTGCGGCTGGGCGGCTGGTTCGCCTATGGCTTCCAGGATGAAGCGTGGAAGTACGGCGGCGACCTGGCGATCCGGCCCTGGCAGGGCCGGGGTCCGGTACTGCGGGCGCTGTATGCCTACGATGTGGAGGAGAGCGGTGGGGTGGCCTATCAGGGGCTGCCGCGCACCCTCACCACCGAGAGCTACCGCTGGTTCTACGTGGATCGCATGGACCGCACAGAGCGGATCGGGGGCGAACTGTCCTTCCGGGTGGGTGGCCCACTGCGCGTGTGGCTGGGCGCCCAGCGTGTGGAACGCCTCAATCTGATCGGCTACAACTACGCGGAGGAGGTGGCCGAGGGCGTGACCCTGCTCAGCGACCGCTTCCGCACCGGCGAACTCACCGTGGCGCTGCGCTACGCACACCGCGAGCAGGTGGCGCGTGTGCCCGCCGGGCAGTTCGGCCTGGGCACCAAGTGGCCCGTGCTCTACCTCAACGCCATGCGTGCCGCGGATGGCCTGTGGGAGGGGGAGTTGGACCTCTGGCGCGTGGACGCCATGGTGGAGAAGACCTTCCGCCTGCGCATGGCCGGCGATCTCGCGCTCCGCCTCGTGGGCGGCCTGGCCGACCCGCAGGCGCCCTATCCCTTCCTCTTCAACCTGCGCGGCACCTGGACCAGCGGCCTGCCCGTGGCCACCATGAACACCTTCGAGACCATGCGCCCCAACGAGTTCCTCGCGGACCGCTACCTCGCCTTGCACCTGCGCCACAGCTTCGGCAACCTCCTCTTCAAGGGGAAGAAGTTCAAGCCTGTGCCGGTGCTGGTGCTGAATGGCGGCGTGGGCGCACTGGATAGGCCGGAGCGCCACCGTGGTTACATCTTCAAGGATGCCCGCGAGGGCTACCTGGAAGGTGGCCTGCAACTGGACAACCTGCTGCGCAGCGGCTTCACCGCCTTCGGCGTGGGTGCCTTCTACCGCTTCGGCCCCAACGCCCTGCCCGATGTGGCGGACAACCTGGCGCTGAAACTCACCCTGGGGTTGGGGCGGTGAACAGCCCGCAGGCCCGCCCCGGATCTCGTTCCTTTGCCCGCGCTGTCCGGCCGATCCCGGGCGGCCCCTCCCGACCCATGTGGGCCTGGCTTTCCAGCAGGATCATACGCAACCGAACGGGCATCCTGGTGGTGCTCGGGCTGATCACGCTCTTCCTCGGCTACGAGATGAAGAACGTGGAGGTGAGCTACAAATTCGGCGGCCTGCTGCCCAAGACCGACAGCGCCTTTGTCCAGTACGAGGAGCTGCACAGCAAGTTCTCCGAGGACGGCAACGTGATCGTGCTGGCCGTGCAGGACAGGCGGCTCAATGAGTTGGACAACTTCCAGGGCTGGTGGAAGCTGGGCCGTGATCTGAAGGCACAGGAGGGCGTGGACTCGGTCTTCTCCGAAGCGCATCTCTTCGAGCTGGTGCGCGATGACAGCCTGATGCGTTTCCAACTCGCGCCCGTGGTGCCTGCGATGCCGGTGACCCAGGAAGAGGTGGATGCGGTGCGCGCGCGGGTGCGCGATCTGCCCTTCTACAAGGGGGTGCTTTACAACGACAGCAGCAACACCAGCTTGATGATGGTCTTCGTCAACGCCGAGCGCTTCAACAGCGAACGGCGCGGCGACATGGTGGACCAGATCGCCCGGCGCGTGGACGAGTTCGCCCAAGGGCGTTTCAAGGTCTACCGCAGCGGCCTGCCCTTCATCCGCACCGTGGTCACCGAAAGGACCAGGACCGAGCTGCGCATGTTCGTGGGCTTGATGATCCTCACCGTGGCGGTGCTGCTGCTGTTATTCTTCAAGAGCTGGCGCGTGATGCTGGTGTGCCTGCTGGTGGTGGTGGTGGGCGTGGTGTGGGCCGTGGGATCCATCGGCCTGCTGGGCTACAAGCTCACCTCGGTCATGGCCATCATCCCCCCGCTGGTCATCGTCATCGGCATCCCCAATTGCATCTTCCTCATCAACAAGTACCACTACGAGTACGCGCGGCACCGCAACCGCATCAAGGCCCTCACGCGGGTGATCTACCGCGTGGGCAAGGCCAGCTTCATCACCAACGCCACCACGGCCACGGGCTTCGCCACCTTCATTCTCACGTACAGCGATGTGCTCAAGCAGTTCGGTGTGATCGCCGCGCTGAACATCATGGCCGTCTTCGCGCTCAGCATCCTGCTGGTGCCCATCCTCTTCAGCATGCAGGGCGAACCGAAGGACCGCCACCTGGCGCACCTGGAGCGCAAGTGGGTGGACCGCAGCACGGCGCAGCTCATCCACATCGTGCAGCACCGGCGTCCGCTGGTCTACGCCTTCACCGGCCTGTTCGTGGTGATCGGCCTGCTGGGTGTGACGCGGTTGAAGAACGAAAGCCGCGTGGTGGACGATCTGCCCATGGACGACCCCGTGATGCAGGACCTGCGCTTCTTCGAGCGCGAGTTCAACGGCGTGATGCCCCTGGAGGTGATGATCGACACGCGCAAGAAGGGGCAGGCGCTCAAGGAGGCCAACCTGCGTTTGATCTCGCGCCTGCAGGATACCCTGGCCCTCTACCCGGAGCTTTCGCGATCGCTCTCCATCGCCGATGCGGTGAAGTTCACCAAACAGGCCTTCTATGGCGGCGACCCCGAGCGCTACCAGTTGCTCCGCTCCAGCGGGCCGGACCAGTTCATCGCCCCCTATCTGGAAGGCGCCCGGGAGCAGGGCGGCGTGGCCCGGGGCTTCCTGGATGAGGAGCGCCAGGCCACACGGCTCACCATGCAGGTGGCCGATGTGGGCACCGCGCGCATGGACGTTCTCCTCGCCGATCTCCGTGCGCAGGTGGACAGCCTCTTCGATCCGGAGAAATTCCGCGTGGTGCTCACCGGCACCAGCGTGGTCTTTCTGGAAGGCAGCAAGTACATGGTGAAGAACCTGTTGATCTCGCTCATTCTGGCCGTGGTCCTCATCTCCGGCATCATGGCGCTGCTCTTCAACAGCTTCCGCATGGTGCTGATCTCGCTGATCCCCAATCTGGTGCCGCTGATCATGACGGCCGGCATGATGGGCTACCTCGGTATTCCCATCAAGCCCAGCACCATCCTGGTCTTCAGCATCGCCTTCGGCATCTCGGTGGATGACGCGATCCACTACCTGGCCAAGTACCGGCAGGAGCTCAAGCTCACCGGGCACGACATCCGCGCCTCGGTCTTCCAGGCCATCCGCGAGGCGGGCGTGAGCATGATGTACACCAGCATCGTGCTCTTCTGCGGCTTCAGCCTCTTCGTCTTCTCGGATTTCGGCGGTACGCAGGCCTTGGGGCTGCTGGTGAGTTTCACCCTGCTGGTGGCCATGTTCACCAACCTGCTGATCCTGCCTTCGATGCTGCTGAGCTTCGAGCGCGTGATGACCACGCGGTCCTTCGAGGAGCCGGTGCTGGACATGATGGACGAGGAAAGCGCGCCCGACCCGGCCGTGCTGGACGAAGCGCAGGAGGAAGACAAGGACAACGAACGATCGGACCAACGACCCCAAGGCACATGAAAGGCATCATCCTGGCCGGCGGATCGGGCACGCGGCTGCATCCCCTCACCCTGGCGGTGAGCAAGCAGTTGATGCCCGTGTACGACAAGCCCATGATCTATTACCCGCTCAGCACCCTGCTGGCATCGGGCATCCGGGAGATCCTCATCATCAGCACCCCGCACGATCTGCCCAGCTTCCGCAAGCTGTTGGGCGATGGCGCTCAGCTGGGTTGTTCATTCAGCTACGCCGAGCAGCCGGTGCCGAACGGGCTGGCGCAGGCCTTCGTCATCGGCCGCGAGTTCGTGGGCAGCGACAGCGTGGCGCTGATCCTGGGCGACAACATCTTCTACGGCCGAGGCCTGGGCCGCATGCTGGCGGAGCACACCGATCCGCAGGGTGGTCTCGTCTTCGCCTACCACGTGAGCGATCCCGAACGCTACGGCGTGGTGGAGTTCGATGCGGAGAACCGGGCGTTGAGCATCGAGGAGAAACCCGCCGTGCCCAAGAGCAACTATGCCGTGCCCGGCCTCTACTTCTATGACAACACCGTGCTGGACATCGCTGCGGGGCTGAAGCCGAGCGCGCGCGGCGAGTACGAGATCACCGATGTGAACCGGGAATACCTGCGGCAGGGCCGGTTGAAGGTGGAGATCCTCGATCGTGGCACGGCCTGGCTGGACACGGGCACCTTCCGCTCCCTGATGCAGGCCGCGCAGTTCGTGCAGGTGATCGAGGAGCGGCAGGGGCTGCGGATCGGCTGCATCGAGGAGATCGCCTGGAAGCGGGGTTTCATCACCGATGAACAGTTGGAGGCCCTGGCACGTCCACTCCTCAAGAGCGGCTATGGCGAGTACCTGATGAAGATGCTGTCCCGCCGAACGGCATGACCTCCTTCCAGGACCTGCGCACCTTGGTGGACCGCGAGATCGCGGCCTGGGCGGATGTTCTGCCGGATGACGGACTCTATGGCCCCATGGCCTACCTCATGCGCCTGCCCGCCAAGCGGGTTCGCCCGGTGGCCACCCTGATGGCTTGCGAAGCCTTCGGTGGCGCCCCGGCCGAAGCGCTTCAGGAAGCTCTGGGCATCGAACTCTTCCACAACTTCACTTTGATGCACGACGACATCATGGACCAGGCCCCCTTGCGGCGCGGCCGGCCCACCGTGCACATGAAGTGGGATGTGAACACGGCCATTCTCAGTGGTGATGCGATGCTGGTGAAGGCCTACCAGTTGATGGCCCGCGACCCCGCGATCGCGGAGGAGTTCAGCCGCCATGCCCTCTGGGTGTGCGAGGGTCAGCAGCAGGACATGGCCTTCGAGACACGGACCCATGTGGGGCTGGAGGAGTACATGGAGATGATCCGCTTGAAGACCGCCGTTCTGCTGGCCGGTGCCCTGCGCATCGGGGCGATCAGGGCCGGGGCTTCCAAGGAGGACGTCGACCACATCGGCCACTTCGGGGAGCAGTTGGGCATCGCCTTCCAATTGCGCGATGATCTGTTGGATGCCTTCGGAGACCCGGACCGGGTGGGCAAGCAAAGCGGGGGCGACCTGCGGGCCGGCAAGAAGACCTGGTTGCTGATCGAGGGCTTGGCCCGGGAAAGTCGTGTGGGAAAGAGCTTGTTGGCCAGCCAGTTGGCGCTTCCTGCGGCGGAACGGGATGTGCCCGCCATGCGGCATGCCTTGTCCGAGTTGGGCGTACCCCAGGCCGCCGAGGAAGTAGTTGCCGGACACGAGCAGATGGCCATCGGGGCCTTGGAACGCTGTGGTGCCCCGGGGCAAAAGCTGGATGCCTTGGCTGGCCTGGCGAGGTCGCTGATGGCTCGTCTTTCTTGAGCCGACCTTGAAAGTCGTTCGGGTCCTCCTGAACGGGCATCTTCGTCGATCGCCTTGCATATCTACCTGCACCAGCGCATCTTTACCGCCCATGTGGAACACCTCCGCTTGGGCGGTCCCTGTTGTGGGCGGCCCGGTGAAGTGAAGGAATGGCCACAAGCCTTCGACCGACTTTGAAACCAACAAACCCAATACACATGAGAAACGCTTACGCTAAGCCCCTCTCCGGCTTGGCCGGATGTTGTCGCTGGGCCGCCATGCTCGGGTTCTTCCTGTTTGTGGCTTCCAGCGCCATGGCGCAACCACCGGCGAACGATGACTGCAACAACGCCACCCTGATCGGTGACGGCCCCACACCTTTCGTCACCTCGGGCGCCACCGGCGCGGACATCACCTCATGCACTTTCAGTGACAACGTGGACGTGTGGTTCCGCTATGTGGCCAGCTGCACGGGCGTGGCCACGGCTACCACCTGTGGAGCCGCCACTTATGACACGGCCCTGGCTGCCTTTTCCGCCTGTGGCGGTGCCGAACTGGCCTGCAACGATGATGCTTGCGGCCTGCAGAGCACGATCACCTTCAATGTCACGGCTGGTACTTCCTATTGGGTGCGCGTCTCTGGCTACAATGGCGCCTCTGGTAGCGGCACCCTGACCATGCTTTGCCAGGACGAGAGTTCCTTCCCCGCCAACAACGACTGTAGCAACGTCACCCCCACGGCCATCGCTGTACCTGGAAGCGATTCTTTCAGTGGTGACTCCTTCGGCGCCACCGACAGCTCCATCGGGGCATCCTACGGCGCCCCCCAGGTGTGGGAAGCCTTCACCATCACCGAGTGCGCTGATGTGACCATCGACCTCTGCGGGTCGCCGCAGATCTTCGATCCGATGTTCATCGGCATCTCCTCGGGTTGCCCGGCCGGTTTCCCGGACAACTATGTCTTCTCCACCTCCTGGGCCTTCAGCTGTGCCGATGGCAACATCAGCATGTTCTTCTACAACCTGCAGCCCGGATCCTATTGGGTGCCGGTGATCGCCCAGCCCGGCGGCCCATACACCTTGAACATCAGCACGGTGGCTTGCGCAGGTGCACCGAGCAACGACGATTGCAACAACGCCATCCTCATCGGCGACGGTGCCACGCCCTTCTCCAACCTGGGCTCCACCGGCACGGACATCACCAGCTGTGCCTTCAATGACAACACGGACGTGTGGTTCCGCTATGTGGCCACCTGCGACGGAACGGCCACGGCCACGACCTGCGCTGGCGCCACTTTCGACACCACCCTGGGGGCCTTCAGCGCCTGCGATGGTGCCGAATTGGCATGCAACGATGACGCCTGCGGCCTGCAAAGCACGGTCACCTTCGCGGTCACAGCCGGCACCTCCTACTGGATCCGCGTGGCCGGCTACAACGGCGCCGTTGGTGATGGAACACTAACCCTGAGCTGCTCCAGTGGCCCACCCCCTCCGGGTGGTCCGTGCTGCACTGCCCATACCGGCACCGGCTGTGAGAACGCCGCTTGCCAAGCCGCCATTTGTGCCGCCGATCCTTTCTGCTGCGACACGCAGTGGGATGGCCTATGCGCCGGTGATGCGGTGGCCAATGCCAACAGTGGAGGAGTCTGCAACGGCGTGAGCGACTGCCCAGGCGGCCCGCCCCCCCCGGGTGGCACCTGCTGCACCGCGCATCCGGGCACCGGCTGCAGTGATGCGGCCTGTCAGGCGCTCATCTGCGCGGCCGACCCCTTCTGCTGCAACACGCAATGGGACGGCATCTGCGCCGGAGCCGCAGTGGACAATGCGCTTGCTGGCGGGGTCTGTGCCGATGTGAGCGATTGCCCCGGCTTCACCGAACCACCTGCCAACAACGACTGCTCGGATGTGACGCCTGTGGCGATCCCGGTGCCGGGTTCGCAGGGCTTTACGGGCAATTCGCTGGGTGGTACCGACACTTCCGTGGGACAGTCCTATGGCGCCGCCCAAGTGTGGGAGGCGTTCACCATCACCGAGTGTGCTGATGTGACCCTCGACCTGTGCGGTTCATCGATCGTGTTCGACCCGATGTTCATCGGCATCTCCTCGGGATGCCCCGCTGAGTTCCCGGGCAACTTCATCTTCGCCAATTCCTGGGCCTTCAGCTGCCCCAATGCCAACATCGTGGCCACCTACCTGAATCTGCAACCCGGTACGTACTGGGTGCCGATCATTTCCCAGCCCGGTGGTCCCTATGTGCTCAATATCAGCACTGCGGTCTGCGGCGAACCGCCTCCTGGCGGCCCATGCTGCTCGGCACACCCGGGTATCGGCTGTGAGGATGCCGCCTGCCAGGCCGCGATCTGTGCCAATGATGCCTTCTGCTGCAGCACGCAGTGGGATGGCATCTGCGCTGGTGCGGCGGTCAACAACGCCAACATCGGTGGCGTGTGCAACGGAGTAAGCGATTGCCCTAGCGGCCCGCCGCCTCCGGGTGACGGCCCGTGCTGCACGGCCAATGGCACCCCGGGTTGCGAAGATCCCGCCTGCCAAGCCGTGATCTGCGCCAATGATCCCTTCTGCTGCAACACGCAGTGGGATGGCATCTGCGCTGGTGCGGCGGTCAACAACGCCAATGTTGGAGGCGTATGCAATGGAGCAAGCGATTGCCCCAGCGGCCCGCCTCCTCCGGGTGACGGCCCCTGCTGCACGGCCAATGGCACCCCGGGCTGCGAAGACCCGGCCTGCCAGGCCCTCATCTGCGCTGCCGATCCCTTCTGCTGCAACACGCAGTGGGATGGCCTCTGCGCTGGTGCCGCATTGAACAACGCCGTCCAAGGCGGGGTCTGCGCCGATGTGAGCGACTGCCCAGGGTTCACCGAACCACCTGCCAACAACGATTGCGACGACGTGGTGCCCGTGCTGATCCCGGTACCGGGTGCTGACACCTTCACCGGCAACTCGCTTGGAGGTACGGATAGTTCCGTTGGCCAGACCTACGGTGCCCCCCAAGTGTGGGAGGCCTTCACCATCACCGAGTGCGCCGATGTGACGATCGATCTGTGCGGTTCGCCCATCGTGTTCGATCCGATGTTCATCGGTATCTCATCGGGTTGCCCGGCTGAATTCCCCGGCAACTTCATCTTCTCCACGTCCTGGTCGTTCACCTGCTCGGATGGCAACATCATCCTCCTGTACCTGAACCTGCAGCCCGGTACCTACTGGGTGCCGGTCATCTCGCAGCCGGGTGGTCCCTATGTATTGAACGTGAGCACGGTGCCTTGCGGTTCAACGCCCACTGGTCCTTGCTGCTCCGCCAATGGAACCCCAGGCTGTGATGATGCCGGTTGCCAGGCGGTTATCTGTGCCGCCGATCCCTTCTGCTGCGATACCGCATGGGATGGCATCTGCGCCGGTGCGGCCATTGACAACGCCAACGCGGGTGGCGTCTGCGCCGGTGTGACCGATTGCCCGGGCAGCACCGATTGCGAACCGGTGGGTGCCGAGTCCGAACTTTTCGAAAAGATCAGCAACGTGACCTTCTCCGACCTGAACAACGATTCGGACTCCAACGCGGGCTACGAGGACTTCACGGAGCTCCAGGCCAACGTGGAGCTGAATGTGACCTATCCGATCAGTGTCACCGGCAGCAACACCTTCTCCGAGGACCAGGTGTATGTGTGGATCGATTGGAACCAGAACGGGACCTTCGAGGATACCGAACTGGCCTTCGTATCCGCCATGGGTGTGGGTCCCTACACGGGCGACATCACCATCCCGGGTAACGCGGTCCTGGGTGTCACCAAGATGCGTGTGCGCCTGGTGGACATGCACGATGGCAGCAGCTATCCCAACGTCCCCAACAACACGCCCTGCGGCCTGTCCACTTACGGACAGGTGGAGGACTACTCGGTGAAGATCGAGCAAGGCGTGGGTGTGGCGGATGTTGCGGGCGAGGGTGTCTGGACGCTGTTCCCGAACCCCGGCAATGGCGACATCTCCCTGCTCTATACGGCTGATGCCGGCAGGGTGCAGGTGGAGGTCTATGACATGACCGGCCGTCTGATGCACACAGGCCAGCATGTGATGGTCCCAGGCGCCCCGGCGCTCCTGAGCCTCTCGGGTGTGCTTGCCCCGGGCACCTACGTCATGCGCATCAATGGTGGCTTCGGCACGCACGAGAAGCGATTCGTGGTGCAGAAGTAGGCCGACAGTTCCTGTGTGGAAGGCCGCCGCGCGCAAGCGTGGCGGCCTTTCGCTTTTCAGGCGTTCCGGACGTGGGAGCCGAGCAGGTCGCCCAGCGCTTCGCGTAGCGTGGGGTGCTTCAACTGGAAGCCTGTGGCGAGCAGCTTGCCATGGCTGGCGCGCGTCCCGTTCAGCAGCACGGTGGCCATGCCCCCCAGCACCAGGCGAAGCGCGAAACCGGGGACCGCAGGCAGGATGAAGGGCTTATGCAGCGCCCTGGCCAATTCTCGCATGAAGTCCCTGTTGCGCTTGGGATCGGATGAGGTGACATGGTACGCACCCGACATGCCCCCATCATCCAAGGCATGCACGAAGGCCCGCACCGCATCATCGATATGCACCCAGTTCATCCATTGGCGACCAGTGCCCAAAGGTGCCCCCAAGCCCCAGCGCACCGGTGTGGCCATGCGCGGCAAGGCGCCGCCCTCGCGGGCCAATACGATGGGCAGGCGCAGCTTTACGGTGCGGCAAGTGCCTTCCCAGCGGTCCACGGCGCTCTCCCAAGCCTGGCAGATGCGCCCGATGGTGTCGTTACCGGGAGGGTCGTCCTCCGTGAGTATCGCATCCGATGTGCTGGCTCCATAGCGATCGATGCCTGCGGAGCTGACGATCACCTCGGGCCGCACGTCCATGGTCCGCGTTAGTTCCAGCAGGAATTCGGCACTGTCCGCCCGGCTCGCGATCAACTCCCGCACACGGCTTCCACTCCAGCGTTTGTCCGCGATGCCGGCGCCAGCGAGATGGACGATGCGCTCCACACCTTCCAATGCGCCCGGATCCATCGTGCGACGTGAAGGGTCCCAAACCAGCACGGGGATGCCATCCACGCCGCCCGCCCGGCGGCCAAGCATGCGCACGTCATGTCCCTGGGCCACCAAGGCCTTGCCCAAGGCGCGGCCCAATAAGCCAGTGCCGCCGGTGATGAGGGTGCGTGCCATGAAAGTTGAACATCTGGCGGCCGCCCGGGTTCAAAGGATCAACGGATCAACACCACCCGTTGGGGACGAATGACGGCCGAAGTCGGAAAGACGAGCAGGTAGGTGCCATTGGCCAGATCCCGAGGCAGTGCGAACCAGGAACCGGCTCCGCCGGCCAATAGCGTCCCTTGGGAACGCTCGGCCCCTTGCATGTCGAGCAGGAGATAAGGGACCACGGATCCGGCGGGAACCTGCAATCCGGAAACCCAAGCGCCATCCGCCATGGGGTTGGGGCGTACCCGGAGTTCTACGGCCGCGATCGTTTCCAACCCGAGCAGGTCGCACAATGGATCATCATCCGGCAGCATGGTCACCTGAACCTCCGCGAAAGACTTGCAGTTGGGGAAGGAGGTGATGGTGTACGAATACGCGCCGGCAGGATCCGTGGCGGGGTTGAACCACCCGGAATGGGGCGTGCCTGTGGGGTCCGTCCACACCCCGCCGGGTGGCGGCGCGGAGGCCATGCTGTCGGCCAGAAAGAATTCAGGCAGCTGGGAACAAGCCAGCGCCGACCCACCCGCGAACGGCTCCGGGGTGGGGTGGATGGTCATGGTGTAGGTATAGGTCTGCAGGCCGCGATAGGGGCACGCGTTGTCCAACACCTTGATGCCGAAATGCCGGGTGCCTGGTTGCGCGGCGAGCGCATCCCAGCAGATGGTGGCCACCACGGGATTGGTGCCGTTGAGGGTGAATCCTGCACCGGGCAGCACCATCTCCACGTTCGAGGAGACTTCCAAGGCCTGGGTGGAGTTCACATCGGTGAAGACCATTTGCATGCATCCTGTCCCGCCTGAGCACAGGGCCGCCGAACGACTGCCGGTAAGCACACCGTCGCCCACCACGGAGGTGATCGTGCCCGCATTGATCGCAGGCACGTTGTTGTCGCAGGGCGTGGTGGTGAAGATGTAGTCCCGCAGTACGCTTCCCTTCCACGCACCGCCGGGCTGGTATTCATCCACTTGCACCACCACCACCACCGAACCTTGGACCGATGGGAGGTAGGAGATGCGTCCGGTGATGGGATCGATGGTCAGGTCGGTGAAAGGAATGGCGCCGAACCAGGGAATTTGGTAGAAGATCGGCTGGGGTACGGGCGCCGCGTAGCGGGCATCCACCAGGCTGAACACCAGGCTGTCACCATCGGCCTCCACCACCATGGGGTCATAGTGCATGGCCTGCCCGGCGCACACCAGAGGTGGCATGTGGTCCGTGAAATACGGCGAGTTGTTGCAGGCGCCTTCCGTATTGTCCAACCCCGCCACGATGTACAGGCCGGCATTGCCGTTGGCGTTGATCACCGTGGGGCGGCAGCAGACGGACCAGAAAATGCGCCAGCCGGAGCAGGGGCTCAGGAACAGCTCCCTGTGGAACACATACTTCTTCATGCCGAACAACGGGCCGTCGTCACAGGTGGAATCGCCGGACTGGTCCGCGCACACGGGCGCAACGAACACCTCCTCGTCGTGGACGATGTTGGACACGGTGAAATTCACACCGCAGTCGTTGGAGAAGCTCAGGTTCTGGGGGACCACCTCCGTACCTAGGCAATCGCGGTACATGGTGAGCGTGATGCGGTAGAAATTGCCACCGAGGCATTCGTAAGTGACCGAACCACCGGCGAGGTGGTCGGCGGAGACCTGGATGGCCGCGACGAGACAAGCCACCAGCAGGGAGGAGCGAAGGCGCATGGGCAAGGGGGAACGGAGGTCCAAATTACGATGGACCGGATCCGACCTTCCGCCGACCGCCACCTGACAGCAGGCCCGCATGGCGCATGGCCTGCCCATGATGGTGGCGCACATGCACGGCCATGAAGCGAAGGCCCTGTGCGAGTGTGAGTTTGCCCGCCACGGGATGTTTGAAGAGTCCATGGGCCGCTGTGCCTGCGGGAAGGTCTTCCAGGCTCCTGTGCCAGTCGTCACGCACCGACCGCCACTGTATCATGGCATTCTGCCAACTGGTGTGCGGAACATCGGAGATGATGCGCGGGGCCTTCCACCGCACCGGCGTGGCAAGCGCCACACGGAGCGCGACCAGGCGAAAGGTGCCCGCCAGGCGCACCGGTCCATGGCCGCCATGATGCAGCTTTTTCCGCAGGTAGCTCAAAGCGCTGGTCTCGGCCTGCACCAGATGCACCACGATCTGGGCGATGCTCCATTTCCCCGTTGCAGGAGCCTGCTCCAGCAGGCCTTCCGGAAGGTGCGATACGCTGTCCAGGAACGCCTTCCGTTCATGCTCCATCCGGGTGAATGCTCGATCCAGGGAGCGTTCCATGTGGGATCAGCGCGCCCGCTCCAGGTTCTTCAGGTCGGTGTCGATGAAGCCCTCCTTCTTTCCGAAGATGGCTTGGTCGTCGTTCTGGTACATCAGCTCGCCGGTGCCCGCGTTCCACACCCGCTTGAAGCAATGCTTGTTCCGGTGGTCGCCCATGGTGATCACCACATCACTCACACAAAGCGCCGCGTCCTGGCGTTCCACAGCGGCCACCACATCGGCCAGGGTCTTCACGCTCATTCTGGCGGTGTAGTGCTCCTTCACCTGGTCGGTGCCGGGCAGGCTCTTGTCCAGATGTTCCTTGGCCAGGAGCAGGTCGTGCTCGCGTATCAGCCGGGTGCGGCCCGCGTAAGTTCGGTCGGCCGTGGCCTTGTCCCGGACCTTGCCGCCTTCCACCAGCTTCAGGTAGTCCTGCAGGTGCTTCACATAAAGGCCGGTCATCGGTCCTGCGGGACCTTCGTTCAGCGCTTTGGCATCGATCAGCAGGGATGCCAGTTCCTGGCTCGAAGGCACATTGGTATAGCCCATGGCCGTCCACGTGAGCGACTCGCCCTTCTTCGCCTTCCATCCCTGCACCAGCATCAGGAAGGTGCCCTCGAACTTCACGGGATCGGTGCGTGAGACCTTCATCAAGTAGGTCTGTTCCGGCACGATGGGGCGTGCGGCCATTTCCGCCGTGGTGACGAATTCGGTGTTGCCCGTGAAGGTCCAGTGGCTTTTCACCGCTTCCATCAAGGCGCGGTCGTAAGGTGTGCCGCCGCCGTCGAGCACCACCACCGTGGTGGTGTTCTTGGCGTTCTTCACCGCCGCCGGTTCGAAGGTGCCGTACTGGCCGTGGATGCTGGTGAGGATGGTCGCCGTGGCGAGGAGCGTGTGAAGCGTGCGCATGGTTCTGGGGTGCGGGTTTCCTGGTGCCGGGCGAAAATAGTGCCGCCTCTTCGCGCCACCTTTGGTGGACTTATCCACAGCATGACACAGGAGTTGCGAGGGACGGGCAATGGGCCGCCCAGCAGATGGCTGGACAGGGCCGAGGTGCTTCGTGCCACCGTGGAACAATTGCGCAAGGACCTGTCCATGGATGCGGAGGAATTTCCCCTGCCGGAGGTGGGTGAGGAGACCTTCGAGCGGCTTCGGGCTTCGGTGCTGCCGCGCCTGGAGGAACTGCACCGCGCCGGGACACACACCCTCCAAACGGCCATGTACCGGGTGGACATCCCGGAAGCCCACCTGCGCCGCACCATGGCCGCCGGCGGGCTGCACGCGCTGGCCGGGGAATGCGTGCTGCGGGCCCTGCAGAAGGTGCTCACCCGGGAACGCTTCGCGGGGCGCTTCTGAGGTGGGGCGGGGCCGCCACCGATCTGTGGACCGGTCGTGTACAATCCCCGACCTCCTCAACCTTCAACCTGCGAACCCGTAGGATACCTTTGCCACGGCTCCCATGGACAAGCACGCCTACCTGAGCAACGCTGACGGCGCTTCGCTCGACGCCCTCTACCAGCAGTACCTCAATGACCCCTCCTCGGTGGAAGCCGGCTGGGCCCGCTTCTTCGAGGGTTTCGAACTGGCCCGTACAGAGTACGACCTGCTGCCAGGGGCACAGGGCGCGTCCGGAGGCGCGGGCAGCGAGCACCTGCGCAAGGAGTTCAAGGTGCTGGACCTGATCAGTGGCTACCGCACCCGGGGTCACTTCTTCACACCCACCAACCCGGTGCGCGACCGGCGCAAGTACGAGCCCACCCTCGCCCTGGAGAATTTCGGGCTCAGCGAGGCCGACCTGGACATCGTGTTCGAGGCCGGCAACGAGGTGGGCATGGGCCCCGCCAAGCTGCGCGACATCGTGGCGATGCTCAAGCGGACCTACTGCGTGAGCATTGGTGTGGAGTACCGGTACATCCGCCAGCCCGAGAAGGTGAAGTGGCTGCAGGAGCGGATGGAGAAGGTGCGCAACACCCCGTCCTTCACCATCGAGGAGAAGAAGGAATTCCTCTTCAAGCTCAACCAGGCCGTGGTCTTCGAGAAATTTCTCGGCAAGAAGTTCATCGGCCAGAAGCGCTTCAGCATTGAAGGTGTGGAAACACTGATCCCCGCGCTGGACTGGATCATCGAGCACGGCGCCAAGGCGCACGACGTGAAGGACGTGGTGATCGGCATGGCCCACCGCGGCCGCCTCAACGTGCTGGCCAACACGCTGAACAAGACCTACGACCAGATCTTCGCCGAATTCGAAGGACGCGACTACGAGGACGCACTGGTGGAGGGCGACGTGAAGTACCACATGGGCTACAACAGCCGTGTGAAGACCGACAGCGGCAAGCAGGTGACCCTCACCCTGAGCCCCAACCCCAGCCACCTGGAAAGCGTGGGCCCGGTGGTGCAGGGTCTTTCGCGCGCCATCATCGAGCGCGAACATGGCTTCGACTGGCGGAAGACCGTGCCGGTGATCATCCACGGCGATGCGGCCATCGCGGGACAGGGCGTGGTGTACGAAGTGGTGCAGATGGCCGGGTTGAAGGCCTACACCACCGGTGGCACCGTGCACATCGTCACCAACAACCAGGTGGGTTTCACCACCAACTACATCGACGGCCGCACCAGCATCTACTGCACCGATGTGGCCAAGGTGACCCAGTGCCCCATCTTCCACGTGAACGCCGACGACGTGGAGGCCGTGGCCTTCGCGATCGAACTGGCGCTGGACTACCGGCAGGAGTTCGGTCAGGACGTGTTCATCGACCTGCTGGGCTACCGCCGCCACGGCCACAACGAGGGCGATGAGCCCAAGTTCACGCAGCCTGTGCTGTACAAGGCCATCGCCAAGCACCCCGATCCGCGCGAGATCTACATGACCAAGCTGCTGGAGAGCGGCGTGGCACAGGCGCGCGAACTGGCCCAGGAGATGGAGCAGCAGTTCCAGGACATGCTTCAGGCGCGGCTCGACGATGCCAGGCAGATAGCGAAGAGCCGGATCACACCCTTCCTCGCGCACCGCTGGCAGGGCTTCGAGCGGCCGGACATCAGCGCCTTCGACGAGAGCCCCGAGACCGGCGTGGCCAAGAAGACCCTGAAGCACATCGGCGCCAAGCTCAGCGAGGTCCCGGCGGACAAGAAGTTCTTCGGCAAGCTGGAGCGCATCCTGAAGGACCGCGCCCGCATGATGGAGGAGGAGAAGCTGGACTGGGCGATGGGCGAATTGCTCGCCTACGGAAGTCTCGCCATGGAGGGCCACCCCATGCGCCTCACCGGGCAGGACGTGGAGCGCGGCACCTTCAGCCACCGCCACGCCGTGGTGAAGGTGGAGGACAGCGAGGAGGAGTACATGCACCTGCAGCACCTGAGCAAGGACCAGGGGCTGGTGGAGATCTACAACAGCCTGCTCAGCGAATACGCCGTGATGGGCTTCGAGTACGGCTACGCCTTCTACGAGCCGCACGCGCTGCAACTGTGGGAGGCCCAGTTCGGCGACTTCGTCAACGGGGCGCAGATCATCCTGGACCAGTACCTGTGCGCCGCCGAGGAGAAGTGGAACGCCATGAACGGCCTGGTGCTGCTGCTGCCGCACGGCTACGAGGGCCAGGGCGCCGAACACAGTAGCGCGCGCATGGAACGTTTCCTCGCCACCGCCGCCGACGGCAACATGCAGCTGGTGAACTGCACCACGCCGGCCAACTTCTTCCATGTGCTGCGCCGACAGGTGCACCCGCAACGCAACTTCCGGCGGCCGCTGGTGGTCTTCACGCCCAAGAGCCTGCTGCGCCACCCGCGCTGCACCAGCACGCTGGACGAGCTCGCCAAGGGCCGCTTCCGCGAGACCATCGACGATGCCCAGGCCGACCCGAAGAAGGTGACCAGCGTGATCCTCTGCCAGGGCAAGATCTACTATGAGCTGCTGGAGAAACAGGAGGAACTCGGCGCGGAGGACACCGCCATCGTGCGGGTGGAACAGTTGCACCCGCTGCCGGACAAGCAGCTGGCCTCGATCCTGAAGCGTTACAGCAACGCCACGCGCTGGCTGTGGGTGCAGGAGGAGCCCGCCAACATGGGCGCCTGGATGTACATGCAGATGCACTTCACCGAGCGTCCCGTGCTGGGTGCCTTCAAGCTCACTCGTGTGAGCCGTGACGCCAGCGGTGCGCCTGCCACCGGCAGCAGTGTGCGCCATGCCCTGCAGCAGAAGGCGATCATTGAGCAGGCCTTCTCAGGGCGTGCCGCCAATGGTGCCAAAACGAAGTCCGCCAAGGCCCGCGCGTGATCGCGACCTGCAACCACCAACTCCAACCGCCTCAACCTCCAATGTCCACCGTAGACATCAAAGTCCCCAGCCCCGGCGAAAGCATCAGCGAGGTCCGCATCGCGCAATGGCTCGTGAAGAGCGGCGACACCGTGGAAAAGGACCAGGCGATCGCCGAGATCGACAGCGACAAGGCCACCCTGGAGCTGAGCGCCGAAGCGGAAGGTCGCGTGGAGCTGCTGGTGGAGGCCGATGCCACAGTGAACGTGGGCGACGTGGTGGCGCGGATCGATACGAGTGTGAAGGCGGAGAAGAAGGTGACGGAGGTGAAGAAGGAGGCCGCCAAGAGCGGTGAGAACGGGAAGAGCGGTGAGAAGGTGAAGGAGGCCGTGGAGGTGAAGAAGGAGGAGAAGGTGACCGTGGCCGCCAGTGCGACGCCGGTGGCCAAGGCGATGATCACCGACCGCGGCCTGGACGCCGGCAAGGTGAAAGGCAGCGGCCCCAACGGGCGCATCACCAAGAGCGACGTGGAGGCCTACATCGCCGGCGGTGTGGAGGCGCCAACGATGATGAACGGCTGGGGCGGTTCACGTGAGCAGAGCCGCAACAAGATGAGCACCCTGCGCAAGAAGGTGGCCGAGCGTCTGGTGAGCGTGAAGAACCAGACCGCCATGCTCACCACCTTCAATGAGGTGGACATGAGCCCGGTGATGGAGTTGCGCAACCGGTTCAAGGACAAGTTCAAGGAGGCCCACGGCGTGAACCTGGGCTTCATGAGCTTCTTCACCAAGGCGGTGACCGAGGCCCTGCGCCAGTTCCCCGCCGTGAACGCCATGATCGACGGCGACGAGATGGTGCTGCACGACTACGCCGACATCGGCATCGCCGTGAGCTCACCGAAGGGCCTGATGGTGCCTGTGCTGCGCAACGCCGAACGCATGTCGCTCGCGGAGATCGAGGCGAAGATCAAGGAGCTCGCCGTGAAGGCGCGCGACGGCAAGCTGAGCATCGACGAGATGAGCGGCGGCACCTTCACCATCACCAACGGCGGCGTGTTCGGCAGCATGCTCAGCACCCCCATCCTCAACCCGCCGCAGAGCGCTATCCTGGGCATGCACAACATCGTGGAGCGCCCCGTGGCCGTGAACGGGCAGGTGGTCATCCGCCCCATCATGTACGTGGCGCTCAGCTACGACCACCGCATCATCGACGGCAAGGAGAGCGTGAGCTTCCTGATGGCCGTGAAGCAGATGATCGAGAGCCCGGACAAGATGGTCTTCGGCGGCAAGGATCCCGGGGAGGTGCTGTTGGGGCTGTAGTATATGTGGGCATACCGCCCGGGCCCATCCGGGTCAACCCCACCAGTCGATGGTCCCAGTTCCCTGCGGATCGCTACATTTGCACCCGAAAGTCGGCGGAAGATGAGGAAGAGGGGACCGCCCCTCTTTTTTGTTCCCCGCCTTTTCGGAGAAGAACAGCATGGTCACCGTGGAGCAGGTACGCGACATCGTGGAGAAACACCTGGAGGGCACCCCGCATTTCCTGGTGGACGTGGCCGTGCGCCCCGGCGGCAAGGTGCTGGTGGAGGTGGACAACGACAAGGCCATCACCATTGAGGAACTGGCCCGGCTGAACCGCGCTGTGCGCGAAGAGCTGGGCGAGGCCGCCGACGACTGTGAGATGAGCTTCAGCAGCCCCGGCATGGGCCGCCCCTTCAAGGTGGAACGGCAGTACCGCAAGCACATCGGCCGCATGGTGGAGGTGCTTCGCCAGGATGGCCGTACCCTGCAGGGCCAGCTGGCCCTCCATGATGAACAACATACCGGCATCCGCATCCTGCACCCCAGCAAGGTGAAGGGCCGGCCGCCCAAGATGGACGAGGAGATCACCTTGATCCCCCGTACCGAGATCAGAGCCACACAAACGATCATCAAGTTCAATTGAACGTGCCATGAGCACCGTGAATCTCATCGAGTCCTTCAGCGAGTTCAAGGACCTCAAGAACATCGACCGCGTGACCATGATGGGCATCCTGGAGGATGTCTTCCGGGGCGTGGTAAGACGCCGCTTCGGCGAGGAGGCCAATGTGGACATCATCATCAACCCCGACAAGGGCGACCTGGAGATCTGGCTCAACCGCGAGATCGTGGACGATGATGAACTGGAGGACGACAACAAGCAGATCGCCCTGAGCGAGGCGCGCAAGATCGAGCCCGACTTCGAGGTGGGCGAGGAGGTGAGCCAGGAAGTGAAGATCGAGGACTTCGGCCGCCGCAACATCCTCAGCCTGAAGCAGAACCTCCAGAGCCGCATCATGGAACTGGAGAAGGACCACCTGTACAACAAGTACAAGGAGCGGGTGGGCGAGATCATCACCGGCGAGGTGTACCAGATCTGGAAGCGCGAGACGCTGATCCTGGATGACGAGGGCAACGAGCTTATCATGCCCAAGGACCAGCAGATCAAGAGCGACTTCTTCAAGAAGGGCGATTCCGTACGTGCCGTGGTGTGGAAAGTGGAGATGCGCAACAACACCCCCGTGGTGATCCTGAGCCGCACCGCGCCGGAATTCCTCGAGAAGCTCTTCGAACAGGAGGTGCCCGAAGTGGCCGATGGACTCATCACCATCAAACGCATCGTGCGCGAACCCGGTGAACGGGCCAAGGTGGCGGTGGAGAGCTACGACGACCGCATCGATCCGGTGGGCGCCTGTGTGGGCATGAAGGGCAGCCGCATCCACGGCATCGTGCGCGAGTTGCGCAACGAGAACATCGATGTGATCAACTACACGGCCAATGACCAGCTCCTCATCCAGCGCGCACTCAGCCCCGCCAAGGTGGGCGAGATCAAGCTGGACCACGAGCACAAGCGCGCCGAGGTGTACATGAAGCCCGACCAGGTGGCGCTCGCCATCGGCAAGGGCGGCCACAACATCAAGCTGGCCGGCCGTCTCACGGGCTTCGACATCGACGTGTACCGCGAGACCGATGAGGTGACCGACGACGTGAGCCTCGACGAGTTCGGCGACGAGATCGAGCAGTGGATCATCGAGGAACTGAAGAAGATCGGTTGTGACACCGCCCGCAGCGTGCTGGACATCCCCGCGGAGGACCTGGTGAAACGCACCGACCTGGAGGAGGAGACCGTGAACGAGGTGCTGCGCATCCTGCGCACCGAACTGGAGGCATGACGGCCACGCGCCATGGCGCGTCCGTGACGAACGACCGAACGAACATCACCGCATGAGCGAAGCGAAGGACAAGAGCACACGACTGAGCAAGGTGGCCCGGGAATTCAACCTGGCCCTGAGCACCGTGGTGGAGTTCCTGGAGTCGAAAGGCCACCGGGTGGAGAGCAACCCGAACACCAAGATACCGGGTGAACTCCACGACCTGCTGCTCGAGGAATTCGGATCCGACAAGGAGATCAAGCAGAAGAGCCGCACGGTGGTGCAGCAACGCCAGGAACGCGAGACCATCACCCTGGCGGGCGCCGAACCCAAGGAGGAGCCCAAGCCGGCCGAGGAGGCCGAGGTGCTCATCCACAACATGCCACAGGAACCACCGCCGCCCAGCGCGCCGGAACCCGAGGTGATCCGGGCCAAGGCGGGGAAGGCTTCGGTGAAAGTGGTGAAGAAGATCGATCTCGACGCACCGAAGAAGAAAGCCGCCGCCGAGCCACCGCCCGAGCCGCCCAAGGTGGTGCCACCGCCCGCCCCGGCGCCCGAACCCCCGCCGGAGCCGGAGACCATCCGCGTGAATGTGCAGAAGCTCGCCGGTGTGAAGCAGCTTGGCAAGATCGAGCTGCCGGTGGAGAAGGAGCGCAAGCCCGCCGAACGCGGCGACATTGACGATCGCAAGGGCCGCCGCAAGCGCATCGTGAAGCCTGGTCCGGTGAACATCGACCGTGCCGTGCAGCAGGAGCAGCGCACCACCGGCGGTCCGGGCCGCCCGGGGGAATTGGACGAGAACGCCGTGAAGAAGAAGGTGAGCGAGACCCTCGCACGCCTCACCGGCAGTGGCAAGAGCAAGTCCTCACGCATGCGTCGCGACAAACGCGACCAGCGCTACCTGCGCCTGGAGGAGGAACAAGCCGCACGCGAACTCGCCGGCCGCACCATCCAGGTCACCGAGTTCGTTACGGCCAGTGAACTGGCTTCCATGATCGGTGTGCCGGTCACCGACATCATCAAGGCCTGTTTCAGCCTGGGCATGATGGTGAGCATCAACCAGCGTCTGGATGCTGAGACCCTCTCCGTGATCGCCGAGGAATACGGCTTCAAGGTGGAATTCGTCGGCGCCGACGTGCAGGAGAACATCCAGCAGGAACCCGACGATCCCGCACGCGTGGCCCCACGCCCGCCCATCGTCACGGTCATGGGCCATGTGGACCACGGCAAGACCTCCCTGCTCGACCACATCCGCAAAGCCAACGTGATCGCCGGCGAGGCCGGTGGCATCACCCAGCACATCGGGGCCTACAGCGTCACCTTGGAGAACGGCAAGCGGATCACCTTCCTGGATACCCCGGGCCACGAGGCCTTCACTGCCATGCGTGCACGTGGCGCGCAGGTCACCGATATCGCCATCATCGTCATCGCCGCCGATGACAGCGTGATGCCGCAGACCCGCGAGGCCATCAACCACGCGCAGGCGGCCGGTGTGCCCATGGTCTTCGCCTTCAACAAGATCGACAAGGAAGGCGCCAACGCGGACAAGATCCGCGAGGAACTCAGCCAGATGAACATCCTGGTGGAGGATTGGGGGGGCAAATTCCAAAGCCAGGAGATCAGCGCCAAGCAGGGCAAGAACGTGGACCAGCTCCTGGAAAAGGTGCTGCTGGAAGCCGAGATGCTCGACCTGAAGGCCGATGCGGGCAAGCGCGCCCATGGGGTGGTGATCGAAAGCACCCTGGAACAGGGCCGCGGCTATGTGACCACCCTGCTGGTGGACGCGGGCACGCTCCGGCGCGGGGATGTGATCCTGGCGGGCCAGTACAGTGGCCGGGTTCGCAACATGTTCAATGAGCGGGGCCAGGGCATCGCCGAGGCCGGCCCCAGCACGCCCGCCAGCATCCTGGGCCTGGATGGCGCGCCCAACGCGGGTGATCAGTTCCTGGTCTTCGAGGACGAGCGCGACGCGCGCGCCATCGCCACGCGCCGCCAGCAGTTGCAGCGCGAACAGGGCATGCGCACACGCAAGCACATCACCCTGGACGAGATCGGCCGGCGCCTGGCGATCGGCGACTTCAAGGAACTCAACATCATCGTCAAGGGCGATGTGGACGGCTCCGTGGAAGCGCTCACCGATTCACTGCTGAAGCTCAGCACCGAGCAGATCAAGGTGAACGTGATCCACCGTGCGGTGGGGCCGATCGCCGAAAGCGATGTGCTGCTCGCCAGCGCCTCCAATGCCATCATCGTCGGCTTCCAGGTGCGCCCCACGGTGGGTGCACGCAAGCTGGCCGAGACCGAGGAGATCGACATCCGGCTCTACTCCATCATCTACAAGGCCATCGAAGAGGTCAAGCAGGCCATGGAAGGCATGCTGGCACCGCGCGAGGAGGAGAGGATCGTCGGCTCGGCCGAAGTACGCGAGACCTTCCGCATCAGCAAGGTGGGCACCGTGGCCGGCTGCTTCGTCACCGACGGCAAGATCGAGCGCAAGAACAAGGTGCGCCTGATCCGCGATGGCATCGTGGTCTATACCGGCGACCTTGATGCGTTGAAGCGGTTCAAGGACGAGGTGAAGGAGGTGACCCACGGATACGAGTGTGGCCTCTCCATCAAGAATTTCAACGACATCAAGGTCGGCGACGTGGTCGAGGCCTTCGTGGTGGAGGAGGTGAAGCGGACGCTGGAAGGCTGATCGCTCGCGGCCCAGTCAAGGCACGCGCGGCGGTTCGATCTCGTCCGGCACGATATAGCTGCCGGGGTGCGACACTTTCAATTCCTGTAGGAACCGTTCGGCTTCCAAGCGGGTGCGCAGGTCGCCCACGCGCAGCCTGAAATTGGGTGCCAACCAGCTGAGGTACGCGGGCACGTCAGGATATTTCTGGAGGAAGGCCCGTTTGGTCTCCTCGGCAGTGCGCCGATCGCCCAGGAAGATCTGCACGCGATAGCCCTGCTGTGGACCGGGCATGTCGCGGTAGTCCTGCATCAGGCGCGCGATCCGCGGATCGGCTTCAACCTGGACCCGGCCTGTCGCCCCCAAGGGTCTGGTGGCCACGGTATCCGTCACAGGGGTATCCACCACCGCCGTCATGGTTCCCCTGCCATAGGGCTCGAACAGGCGCACCGGTGGAGATCCTTCCTGGCCGTGCGCTGGAAAGCAGCCCGCGATCGGGAGAAGGAAGACCAGGGTTCGTGCGATGTGGGGCATTGGACGATCCGGATGGGGGCGGGCGGCGGCGGGCCAAAAGTATGCCGGGGCCCTGGCCTTGGAGGTGCTTGAGGCCGCGCACTTGTTTAGAAGCGCTCTAAATAGCGACGGAGCCATGACACACCCCATCGGGCGTCGTCCCCGGTTCGCATGGCCTTATATTTTTGCGCCCGGATCAAAGGTGCCTGGTCCCTTCTAAATCGTCCGGAATGTCGCTTGCAGCAAGGATCCCAGAACGTTTCACCGGGCCACTTCATCTCCCACTCGCATTCCTGTTCCTCCTGAGCGTCGCTGTGACGCAGGCCCAGCCGGCCGATGCCGCGCTTTACGCGCAGGGCGAGAAGCTCTTCAAGGGCAATTGCGCCAGCTGCCACAAGGTTGATAAGGACCTCACCGGTCCGGCCCTGAAGGGCGCTCGTGCCCGCTGGGAAGGCCAGGGCGATATCTACGCGTGGATCAAGAACAGCCAGGCCTACCTGAAGACCGGCAACGCGTACGCCAATAAGATATACAACGACTGGAACAAGAGCGTGATGACCCCGGCGGCCGTGACCGACGAGGAGATCGACGCCATCCTTTACTACGTGGACAACTATGCGCCCCCGGTGGCGGTGGTGGATGGCGGTGGTGGAGGTGGCGCGCCACAGCCCGCTTCAGATGCCGGGTCCGCCTGGCCCTGGCTGATCGTATTGGGTCTGCTCTTCCTCATCGTGGCCATCTCCCTCAGTGGGGTCAGGAAGAGCTTGGACAACGCCGTGCGCGAAGCCGAGGGTCGCGAACCCGCTCCCGAGCTGTCCTTCGGCAAGCGCCTTGGGCAGTGGGCCTGGAACAACAAGGTCTTCGCCAGCCTCATAGGTCTTTTCGTGGTGGTGTGGCTGCTGATCCAAGGGTGGAACGCCTTGTGGGTCATCGGTGTCTATGGCGGCGATGGTGTGGAGAACTACCGTCCCGAGCAACCGATCCATTTCAACCATACCCTGCACGCCGGGCAGGACAACCTGGCCATCAACTGCCAGTACTGCCACAGCAGCGCGGAGAAGAGCAAGCATGCCGGCATCCCCAGCGCCAACATCTGCATGAACTGCCACTCGTCGGTGGAGGAGGGCCGAACACCGGCCGGCACCGCCGATATACACAAGATCTACAAGGCCGTGGGCTGGGACCCCGAGTCGCGCACCTACACCGGCGAGGAGGAACCCATCCGTTGGGTGAAGGTGCATGTGCTGCCCGACCACGCCTACTTCAGCCATGCCCAGCACGTGGGCGTGGCCAAGCTGGATTGCCAGGAGTGCCACGGCCCCATCGACACGGAGATGGAGGTGGCCGAGCATTGGGCGCCCCTCACCATGGGCTGGTGCATCCAGTGCCACGGCGACCGCGAAGTGAACATGGCCGGCAACGGCTACTACGATGAAGTGATGGCCCGCCTGCACGAGACAGACATGGGCCACAACGAGTTGAAGAAGTACCTGGAGGACGGCAAGATCACCGTGAAGGAACTTGGTGGCTGGGAATGCGCCAAGTGCCATTACTAAGACCGAACAACGCGCCGCATGTCGAGCACGAAGCGATATTGGAAAGACCTCGGGGAGCTCCACCGCGATCCCGCGAGCACCGAAGGCCAGGAGCATGAGTTCCCTCAGCAGCTGGCGATCGATCAGGTGCTCGGCGACGCTTCATTCCAGGGCGCCGCCACGGGACGCCGTGATTTCCTGAAGTTCCTGGGCTTCTCCCTGGGCGCAGCCACCCTGGCCGCCTGCGAGACCCCGGTGGTGAAGTCCATCCCCTACGTGAACAAGCCGGAGGACATCACCCCCGGCGTGGCCAACTGGTACGCGAGCACCTACTACGACGGTCGCGATTTCGCGAGCATCCTGGTGAAGACCCGCGAAGGCCGCCCCATCCACATCAAGGGCAACCCACGCTTCGGCATCAACCGCGATCCCGCGCTGGACAAGGGCACGATCAATTCGCGCATCAACAGCTCGGTGCTCACCCTCTATGATGGTGCCCGCCTGAAGGGTCCCATGAAACTGGGCGCCGATGGTCTGGAAGAGGCCGATCAGGGCCAGGCCGATGATGCGATCATGAAGGGCTTGGGCGCGACCGCGGCAGCGGGCAAGCGCATCGTGCTGCTCACGGATACGGTCATCAGCCCCAGCATCCGCTCGGCGGTGACCGATCTGAAAGCCAAGTACGCCACCGTGGAGCATGTGCAGTATGACACGGTGAGCCATGCCGGCGTGGTCAACGCCCACGCAGCGGCCTTCGGCAAGCGCATATTCCCCAGCTACGACCTGGGCCGGGCCGATGTGGTCGTAGCCGTGGGCGCCGACTTCCTCAGCTCCTGGGGCAGCGTCACCGAGAACGTTTGGCAGTACGCACGCCGTCGCTCACCGGAGGCCGAGGGTGGCATGGGCCGCCACTACCAGATCGAGGCGCGCATGAGCCTCTCCGGCGCCAACGCCGATGTGCGCGTGCCATTGAAACCGAGCGAACTCGCGCTGGCGGTGATCTCCCTGCATGACCACATCGCCAAGCGTGCCGGTGGAGCCCCCGTGGGCGGATCGAACGCCGATGTGGACGCCGCGACAGCTGATGCCGCCAACGCCCTGCTGGGCGCTCGGGGCCGCAGCGTTGTGCTGTGCGACAGCAACGACACCGGGGTGCAGACACTCGTGTGCGCCATCAACCATATGCTGGGCAACTACGGCAGCACCATCGACCTGACGAACCATTCGTGGTTCTTCCAGGGTGATGACGCCGGTGTGGCTCAGCTGGTGAAGGACATGAACGCCGGCTCGGTGGGCGCGCTGCTCATCGCCGGTGTGAACCCCGCTTACAGCCTGCCCGATGCGGAAGCCTTCAAAGCCGGTCTCGCGAAGGTGGGCCTCACGGTGAGTTTCAGCGGCTATGCCGATGAGACCGCCAGCCTCTGCCAGTGGGTGTGCCCCGACCACCACTACCTGGAGAGCTGGAACGACTTCATGCCGAAGGTGGGCCAATACGCACTGGCGCAACCCGCCATCCGGCCACTCTTCGCCACGCGCCAATGGCCCGAGAGCCTGCTGCGCTGGACCGGCTCCTACGCCAGCTGGCACAGCTACGTGCGCGGTGTTTGGCGTGACAATCTGGCCAGCCGGGGTGGTGTGGCCGAGGCTTTCGACGACACTTGGAACCGGGCCGTGCATGATGGTGTGTATGCCGTGGCACCGCAGCCGGTTTCTGCCGAAAGCTTCGCCGCCGATCTGGCCGGCGCCGCCACCGCCGCACGGAAAGCCGCCAGTGTCCAAGGGGAGTTCGAGTTGGTGCTCTACACTTCCGAAGCCATCGGCGATGGGCGCCATGCCAACAACCCCTGGCTGCAGGAACTGCCCGACCCGCTGACCAAGATCACCTGGGACAACTACGTGTGCATGGCACCGGCCGATGCCGAAGCCATGGGCCTGAACATCTACCTCGGCGAAAAGGCCCCCGCCAGCCTGGTGAAGGTGACCGTGGGCGACCGTACGATCGAACTGCCCGCCGTGGCCACGCCCGGCCAGAAGCGCGGCAGCGTCGCCATCGCCCTGGGTTATGGACGCGGCGCCAACGGCGAGGCCGTGGGCCTGGCGGCCGTGGTGGACGGACAGCCCGTAGGCCGCAACGCCTACCCCATGGCGGCCATGGCCGATGGCACCATGCGCTATGTGACCGGCTGTTCCATCGCCGCCACCGGTGGCACCTGGCCCATCGGCATCACGCAGACGCACCTCACGCACATGGACCGCCACAGCATCGTGCGCGAGACCAGCCTGGGCGTGTATCAAGCCGGCGACAAGAAAGCCTTCAATCCGCCGCACGAACTGTGGGTGAACGAGGACGTGAACGGTGACGGCAAGATCGACGCGCGCGACAAGAAGCCCGTCTCGGAGTTCACCCTGTGGGAGGAGCACCCTGTGGAGGGTGTGGGCCACCGCTGGGGCCTGAGCATCGACCTGAACAGCTGCATCGGCTGCGGGGTCTGCATCACCGCCTGCAACAGCGAGAACAACATCCCGGTGGTGGGCAAGGACGAGATCCGCCGCAGCCGCGAGATGCATTGGCTGCGCATCGACCGCTACTTCAGCTCCGACATGACGAAGGAGCGCGCCAAGGAGGATGGGCTGAGCAAGATCCCCATGTACCTGGCCATGGAGCGCCCCGCGGAGAACCCCAGCGTGGTGTTCATGCCGGTGATGTGCCAGCACTGCAACCACGCCCCCTGCGAAACGGTGTGCCCGGTGGCCGCCACCACGCACAGCAATGAGGGTCTGAACCAGATGACCTACAACCGCTGCATCGGCACGCGCTATTGCAGCAACAACTGCCCCTACAAGGTGCGGCGCTTCAACTGGTTCAACTATGTCTCCAAGGACTTCAGCGAGGTGAATCCCGCCTGGGACGACCTGGGCCGCATGGTGCTCAACCCCGATGTGACCGTGCGCGGCCGTGGGGTGATCGAGAAGTGCAGCATGTGTGTGCAGAGCATCCAGGCCGGCAAGCTGAAGGCGAAGAAGGAGGGCCGGCCGGTGAAGGATGGCGACATTGAGACCGCGTGCAGCGCCGCCTGCGGCACGGGCGCCATCGTCTTCGGCGACCTCAACGACAAGAAGAGCAAGGTGCGCGGCCTGGCCACGAGCGACCGCAGCTACCACATGCTGGAGGAGATCGGGGTGCGGCCCAACGTGAACTACCTGGTGAAGGTGCGCAACGTGAACGAAGAGGCCACGGCCTGAACGGACAAGGAACAAGAGCAGACCCATGCACGCAGAAGCAGCGATCCGAGAACCGCTCATCCTGGGCCACAAGACCTACCATGACATCACGGAGGACATCGTGCGGCCCATCGAGAACAAGGCGCCGCGCGGCTGGTACATCCTCACGGCCATCGCCGGCCTGATCGCCGCCTACGGCACCGGCTGCATCCTCTACCTGATCAGCAAGGGCGTGGGCGTGTGGGGCCTGAACAAGACGGTGGACTGGGCCTGGGACATCACCAACTTCGTGTGGTGGGTGGGCATCGGCCACGCCGGCACGCTCATCAGCGCGGTGCTGCTGCTCTTCCGCCAGAAATGGCGCATGGCCATCAACCGCTCCGCGGAGGCCATGACCATCTTCGCCGTGATCATGGCGGCCACCTTCCCCGGCATCCACATGGGCCGCATCTGGATGAGCTATTGGGTGCTGCCACTGCCCAACCAGTTCGGCAGCCTCTGGGTGAACTTCAACAGCCCGCTGCTGTGGGACGTGTTCGCCATCAGCACCTACTTCAGCGTATCGCTCGTGTTCTGGTACATCGGCCTGATCCCCGACTTCGCCACCATCCGCGACAAGGTGGTGAAGCCCGGCATGAAGAAGGTCTATGGCATCCTCAGCTTCGGCTGGACGGGCAATGCCAAGGCCTGGACGCGCTTCGAGGAGGTGAGCCTGGTGCTGGCCGGCATCGCCACCCCGCTGGTGTTCTCGGTGCACTCGGTGGTGAGCTTCGACTTCGCCACTTCGGTGATCCCCGGCTGGCACACCACCATCTTCCCGCCCTACTTCGTCAGTGGTGCCGTGTTCAGCGGCTTCGCCATGGTGCTCACCCTGCTGCTGGTGATGCGCAAGGTGATGCATCTGGAGAACTACATCACGGTGAAGCACGTGGAGTACATGAACATCGTGATCATCGTCACCGGCTCCATCGTGGGCGTGGCGTACATCACCGAGTTGTTCATCAGCTGGTACAGCGGCGTGGAGTACGAGAGCTACGCCTTCATCAACCGCGCCACCGGCCCCTATCTCTGGGCCTACTGGATCATGATGACCTGCAACGTCATCAGCCCGCAGCTCTTCTGGTTCAAGAAGCTGCGCACCAACCTGGCCTTCACCTTCTTCATGAGCATCGTGGTGAACGTGGGCATGTGGTTCGAGCGCTTCGTGATCATCGTCACCAGCCTGCACCGCGACTACCTGCCCAGCAGCTGGACCATGTTCCACCCCACCTGGGTGGATGTGGGCGTGTTCATCGGCACCATCGGCATCTTCTTCACCCTGTACCTGCTCTTCGCGCGCTTCTTCCCGGTGCTGGCGCTCAATGAGGTGAAGTCCATCCTGAAGGTGAGCGGCGAGAGCTACAAACTGGACGCCGCCAAGAACCAACACCATCACTGATCCCCCATGGCGAACAAGGTCATCTACGCCGTTTACGAGGATCCCGAGCTTTTGAAGGACGGGGCCCGGAAACTGGTGTCCAACGGCATCCGGGTGAAGGACGTGTTCTCACCTTTCCCGGTGCATGGCATCGACCCGATCATCGGCATCAAGCGTACCCGCCTGGGCATCGTGGCCTTCATGTTCGGCATCGGCGGCACCTGTCTGGCGCTGCTCGGCATCTGGTACTTCAACATCTTCGACTGGCCGATGAACATCGGTGGCAAACCCAGCCAGGCGATGTACAAGAACCTGCCGGCCTTCATCCCGGTGACCTTCGAGTTCACGGTGCTCTGCGCCGCGCACGGCATGGCCATCACCTACCTGATCCGCAACAAGACGCTGCCCGGCATGCCGGCCCGCAACCCCGACCCGCGCAGCACCGACGACAAGTTCATCATGGAGATCCGCACGGCCGACAACCACGGCCATGACGCCACGGCCATCACCGGCCTGCTGCGCGAGACCGCCGTGTTGGAGATCAACGAACGCCAGTACTGAGCGCGCGATGACCAGGCACATGCACACGATCACCCTCGGCGCCCTGGCCACGGCCACGGTGCTGCTGCTGCTGAGTTCCTGCGGCCGCGACCCCAACAGCCCCGGCGTGGAGTACATGCCCGACATGTACCGCAGCCCCGCCATCGAGGCCTATGTGGACTTCGGCCAGGACCCCTACCACTACGGCGAGGACCTGGCGCGTGAGCAGCGCGAGCGCCCCAGCGCGCGCAGACCGGCCGACGGCACCATCCCCTTCGCGGCGGATCCCGCCAAGGCGGAGTTCATGATGCCCTATCCCTACCCGAACACGCCCGACGGTTATGAGCAGGCCGGCCGCGAGTTGAAGAGCCCCGTCGCCATGACCGAGGCCACCGTGGAGAAGGGCAAGGTGATCTACGGCAAGTTCTGCCAGCACTGCCACGGCGAAAAGGGCCAGGGCGACGGACCCGCCGTCCAGCGCTCCAACGACAAGTATCCTCAACCGCCCGCTTACGATGGTGCGCAGTTGAAGGAATTGCCCGAGGGCAAGATGTACCACACCCTCACCCACGGCAAGGGCGCCATGGGCAGCCACGCCTCACAACTCGACAAGGAGGAGCGCTGGCTGGTGGTGCAGTACGTGAAATATCTGCAGGCCGGTGGCCAGATGCCCGGGGCCATGGCGGCGAACTGAACGCGATAACGCAACAGCAGCGATGAACTTCACCTTCAGCAAACGGGCCCGCGGCATCGCCTTGGCGCTGATCGTCCTGGGCGCGGTGGCCACGCTGGTCGGCATGCTCGGCGACCATAGCGACCACCATCAGCGCACCTGGGCCAATCTGCTCGTCAACGGTTTCTTCTTCCTCGGCATCGGCCTGGGCGCACTCTTCTTCTACGCGTTGCAGAACGCCACGGAGACCGCCTGGTACGTGCTGGTACGCCGCGTGCATGAGGCCATCCTGGGGTGGATCCCGGTAGGGGCCTTCGTGTTGCTGCTCGTGTTCATCGCCAGCAGCGCGCACCTGAACCATCTCTACCACTGGATGGACGGCTCACTTTACCACGAATACGTGATCGGCGAAGGCGCCGACGCGAAACCCGCCCAGGCCAGCGACCCCGGCGCGGTGGCCAACCCGAATTATGATGCCCTCATCGCCGGAAAAAGCGCCTTCCTGAACCTGCCCTTCTTCTGGCTTCGCACGCTGCTTTATCTCGGCGTATTCGTCTTCTTCGCCCGTTGGTTCCGCCAGCGCAGTCTGGAGATGGACAAGCAGAGCGGTGAACAGCTCGTGAAGACCCACAAGCTGATGTACCGCCGCGGCGCCCTCTTCCTGGTGTTCTTCGCCGTGTTCAGCAGCACCCTCGCCTGGGATTGGCTCATGAGCATCGACGCGCACTGGTTCAGCACCCTCTTCGGCTGGTATGTTTTCAGCGGCATGTGGGTCAGCGCCATGATCACCGCCGTGGTCATCGTGCTCTACCTGAAGCGCAAGGGCCATCTGCCCCAGGTGAACAGCAGCCACATCCACGACATGGGCAAGTGGGTCTTCGCCATCAGCTTCCTGTGGACCTATCTCTACTTCAGCCAGTTCATGCTGATCTGGTACAGCAACATCCCCGAGGAGATCACCTACTTCCAGCAGCGCATCGGCGAGCATCCCGGTCTGATGTGGACGGTGTTCTTCATCAATTTCGCCGTGCCCATGGTGTTGCTGATGAGCCGCGACGCCAAGCGCAACGCCCGCTTCCTCATCGGTGTGGGCGCGGTGGTCTTCATCGGCCATTGGCTGGACATCATCCTGGTGGTGATGCCCGGCGCGCTGGGCAAGGAGTTCCACGGCGTGGGCCTGCTCGAAGTGGGCATGTTCACCCTCTTCCTCGGCGCCTTCATCATGCGCGTCCTCAAGACCCTGGCCGAAGCGCCACTCACCCCGGTGGACCACCCCTTCCTGGAGGAAAGCGTGCACCACCAGATATGATCGCCATGCGCGCCAAGGACCTGCTCCGCAACCTCGCGGCCCTGCTCACCAAGCGGGAGCCTCGCGCGGTGCCGGTGCCCGTGCCGCAGGCCAACGAACGCAAGAACAACCGCCCGCCTTCGAGGGTTGAAATGGTACACGAACGATGACCAAGTTGCTGATACTGCTCGTCATTCTCCTGGGCATCCTGGCGATCGCCCAGTTGGTGCGGGTCTATGAACTCACCTCGCGCCTGCGCGGCAAACGCGAGGAGGAGATCTCCGCGGCGGACAACCGCATGAATGCCCGTCTGATGTGGGTCTTCATGATCGCCTACTTCGGCTTCTTCCTGTGGCTGTGGCTGCGCTACAAGGACCGGATGCTGCCGGTGGCCGCCAGCGAGCACGGGGTGGACACCGACTGGCTCCTGAACTTCAACTGGATCATCCTGATCATCGCCTTCGTCATCACCAACGTGCTGCTCTTCGTCTTCGCCGCCAAGTACATCCACAGCAAGGACCGCCGCGCGTTCTGGTACCCGCACAACAACAAGCTGGAGCTGATCTGGACGGTGATCCCCGCCGCCGTGCTGGCCGTGATCATCATCTACGGCCTCACCACCTGGAACCGCATCACCGATGCGCCCGGCCCTGATGCCCTGGAGGTGGAGCTCTATGCCAAGCAGTTCGACTGGACCGCGCGCTACCCCGGTGGGGACGGCATCCTCGGCGCCACGGATTTCCGCCTGATCAATGGCACCAACCCGCTGGGCATCGCCACGCCAGAGAGCGTGGCCGGCCGCCTGGCGGAGATGGAGGAGGAGATCGCCGGATTGGAACTGGCGATGAAGGAGGTGCTGCCCGCCTCGCGCATCGCCGAGATGAACGATCAGGCCGAAAGACTCCGCCGCCATCGTGCACGCTTATTGAACCTGCGCACCACCATGGAGCTGGACATCGAGGAGAAGGGTCAGGCCAGTCCCTATTTCGCCGGCCGCGATGATGTGGTGACCAAGGACTTCTACCTGCCCAAGGGCCAGGAGGCCCTGCTGCTGATCCGCAGCCGCGATGTGATCCACAGCGCCTACATCCCCCACCTGCGCTCGCAGATGAACGCCGTGCCGGGCATGACCACCCGCATGAAGATGGTGCCCACGATCACCACGGACAGCATGCGCACGCACATCATGAAGGACCAGAACTTCGACTTCATTTTGCTGTGCAACAAGATCTGCGGGGCCAGCCATTACAACATGCAGATGCCATTGACGGTGACCACCGCCGCCGAGTACGAGGCCTGGTACACCGAGGCCATGAAGAAGCCTTTCCAGGCCGCTGAGGAGGCGAAGGCCGGGGAAGGCGGGGACGCGGGCAACGGCGCACAGGCCGCCCTGCGCATGAACTGAACGCAAGCATAATCGAGCCATGGGCGCCAGCACCACCGCGCACGACGCGCACCACGCACACCACCACGAGGAGAGCTTCATCTCGAAGTGGATCTTCTCGCAGGACCACAAGATGATCGGGAAGCAATTCCTGGTCACGGCCATCTTCATGGCCTGGGTGGCGGTGATCATGTCCATCCTCTTCCGCCTGCAGCTGGCCTGGCCCGGCGAGGGCTTCGCCTTCGCCAACTTCTTCCTGGGCGACAAGTGGGCACCGGGCGGTGTGCTTGATCCCAACATGTACCTGGCGCTGGTCACGATCCACGGCACCATCATGGTGTTCTTCGTGCTCACAGGCGGCCTCTCCGGCACCTTCGCCAACCTGCTCATCCCCTTGCAGGTGGGCGCGCGCGACATGGCCAGCGGTTTCATCAACATGCTCAGCTACTGGTTCTTCTTCATGAGCAGCATGGTGATGCTCGCCTCGCTCTTCGTGGAAGGCGGACCGGCCTCCAGCGGATGGACCGTGTACCCGCCGCTGAGCGCGCTGCCCCAGACGATACCCGGTTCCGGCGCGGGCATGACGCTGTGGCTGGTGAGCATGACGCTCTTCATCGCCAGTTCGCTGATGGGCGGCCTCAACTACGTGGTCACCATCCTGAACCTGCGCACCAAGGGCATGAAGATGACCCGCCTGCCGCTGACGATCTGGGCCATCTTCATCACCGCCGTGCTGGGCATCCTCAGCTTCCCCGTGCTGCTCAGCGCCGCGCTGCTGCTGCTGATGGACCGCAGCATGGGCACCAGCTTCTACCTGAGCGACATCCACGTGGCCGGCGAAGCGCTGGACCAGGTGGGCGGCAGCCCCATCCTCTTCCAGCACCTCTTCTGGTTCCTCGGCCACCCGGAGGTGTACATCGTGCTGCTGCCCGCACTGGGCATCACCTCGGAGATCATCTCCACCAACGCGCGCAAACCCATCTTCGGCTACCGCGCCATGATCGGCTCCATCCTCGCGATCGGCTTCCTCAGCTTCATCGTGTGGGGCCACCACATGTTCATCACCGGCATGAACCCCTTCCTGGGCAGCGTTTTCGTCTTCACCACATTGCTCATCGCCATACCATCGGCGGTGAAGGTGTTCAACTACATCACCACGCTGTGGAAGGGCAACATCGTGCTCACGCCGGCCATGCTGTTCAGCATCGGCCTGGTGGCCACCTTCATCGCGGGCGGTCTCACGGGCATCATCCTGGCCGACAGCGCGCTGGACATCAACGTGCATGACACCTACTTCGTGGTGGCCCACTTCCACATCGTGATGGGCATGAGCGCCATCTTCGGCATGTTCGCCGGGGTGTACCACTGGTTCCCCAAGATGTACGGGAGGATGATGAACACGAAGCTGGGCTATGCCCATTTCTGGATCACCTTCATCTGCGCCTTCGGGGTCTTCTTCCCCATGCACTTCATCGGCCTGGCCGGTGCCCCGCGCCGCTATTACAGCTACACGGAGTTCCCCATGTTCGACGGGGTCACCGACCTGAACGTGCTGGTGACCTTCTTCGCCATCACCGGTGCGCTGGCCCAGGTGATCTTCACCTACAACTTCTTCTACAGCGTGTGGCGCGGACCCAAGGCGGTGCAGAACCCCTGGCGCAGCAACACGCTGGAGTGGACCACGCCGGTGGAGCACATCCACGGCAACTGGCCCGGACCCATCCCCACCGTGTACCGCTGGCCCTACGACTACAGCAAGCCCGGCAAGGCGGAGGACTTCGTGCCGCAGACCGTGCCCATTGAAGAGGGCGAGGAGGAGCACTGATCCCTTGTCCCAAGGGTCGACGACCCTCGGGAGGACAAAGCCCGCGCGAACAGCGCGGGCTTTGCGTTCTTTGGGGCATGCGCCTTCCGCCGGTCCTGCTCCTGCTGCTGGTCGTCCTGCCCGCCCGTGCGCAGCTGCTGGACAGCATCTCGCTGTTCGCGGAACAGGAGCCGCGCTTCGTGGCCAAACTCGATGTGCGCGGAGGCTTCATCAGCAACCGCAACGTGCGGGTGATGGGCGCCAAGGCGGGGCTGGAGCACGCCGGCCGATTCCAGTACGGCATCGGCTACGCCTTCCTCTTCACGCCCGTGGAACGGGAACGGTTCATTCCCGAGCTGGGCCTCACCAACACCCGCCTGCGCATCGGCTATGTGACCCCCTACGTGGACTACGCCTTCTACCAGCGCGGTCCCTGGGAGGTGCGCCTGCCGGTGCAATTGGGCATCGGCGCGGGCAGCACCATCTACCGCGACGCCAGCGGCCGCAAGCGCCGTCTGCAACGCACCGGCCTGCTGATCTACGAACCCGTGATGGTGGTGCAGTACCGCTTTTTCCGCTACGCCGCCCTCACCGGAGGCTGGGGCTTCCGGCTGGTGTGGCAGACCGGCGACCAGCTCGGCGAGCGCCTCAACGCGCCCATCTACACCTTCGGCCTGCGCATCTTCTTCGGCGATCTGTGGCGCGATCTGCGGAGGCCGCAGTGACACTGCCACCCCACGAGCCCGGAGGAGGCGTGGCAGCGGCCATGTTACAGCTGTCGCACCGTGGCCTCATCGATGGGTGGATCTAGCCGCCTGGAGCCGGGCTGCCACATCATCACCGGCATGGAGGTGCAGATCACCAACCTGCGCGATGCGCTGCACGTATGGCCCAACCCGGTGCCGCGCGGCATGCCCCTGCAAGTGGAGGTGCGCCTGCCGGAAGGTTTTCAGGTGCAGGGCGGCTTGCGCATGACGGTGACCGATGGAGCAGGGCGTTTGGTGCATGAGCAGCCCGTTGGTCAGAGGACCACAACCCTCAACTTTCTCAACATGCAACACTCCACCGGTACCTACCACCTCCACCTGCACGACAACACGCGCTGGATCGCGGGGGCGAAGGTGGTGGTGGAGTGAAATGGCCGCGAAGGGGCGAAGCCACGTGCCTCTGCCCGTGGTCCATGCCCGGCGCTACCTTTGGCCATCATGCCCGAGCACTTCGATCCGCGTGTGGAACAGCGCGCCGCCTCCGACAAGGAGATGGAACAGGTGCTGCGTCCACGGCGCTTCGATGAATTCGCCGGGCAGAAGGCCGTCACCGACAACCTGAAGGTATTCGTGCAGGCCGCCAAACAACGCGGCGAGGCGTTGGACCACGTGCTGCTGCACGGCCCGCCCGGCCTGGGCAAGACCACCCTGGCCAACATCATCGCCCAGGAAATGGGCGTGGGCATCCGCATCACCAGCGGACCCGTGCTGGACAAGCCCGCCGACCTGGCCGGCCTGCTCACCAACCTGGAGCCGCACGATGTGCTCTTCATCGACGAGATCCACCGCCTGACGCCGGTGATCGAGGAGTACCTCTACAGCGCCATGGAGGACTACCGCATCGATCTGGTGATCGATGCGGGCCCCAATGCGCGCACGGTGCAGATCGCGCTGAACCCCTTCACGCTGGTGGGCGCCACCACGCGCAGCGGCCTGCTCACGGCGCCGCTGCGCGCGCGCTTCGGCATCAACAGCCGGCTGGACTACTACGACGCGGCCACGCTCAAGGGCATCATCAAGCGCAGCGCCGGTCTGTTGAACGTGCCCATCATCGATACGGCGGCGGAAGAGATCTCGCGCCGCAGCCGTGGCACACCGCGCATCGCCAACGCCCTGCTTCGCCGCGTGCGTGATTTCGCGCAGATCCAAAGCGACGGCACCATCGAGCTGCCCATCGCCCAGCATGCCCTCAAGGCCCTGAACGTGGATGCGCACGGCCTGGATGAAATGGACAACCGCATCCTGGGCGCCATCATCGACAAGTTCGGCGGCGGACCGGTGGGACTGAACACCGTGGCCACGGCCGTGGGCGAGGAGGCAGGCACCATCGAGGAGGTGTATGAGCCCTTTCTGATCATGGAAGGCTACCTGCAACGCACCCCACGCGGGCGACAGGCCACGGAACGGGCCTACCGCCATCTGGGCCGGGTGCCCAGCGTGAAGCCGGGCGACCTTTTCGAGTGAGTTGGGCAGCGTCAGGTCCGGTCGAAGACCCTCCGTGTTCCGCTGTACAACTCGTACCGCATGAAGCGGCAATCGAGTGACCCGTTGAACACCTTGATGCGCGGCTTGGGGGTGAGGCGCACCTGTTTGGCGGCTTCCAGGTTGCTGGTGATCATCCAGGCCGTCCAGCCCGCCCAGCGCTGTTTCAGCGTGTCGCCGATCATCTTGTACAGGGCGTTGATGTCCTCCTCCTTGTCCATGCGCTCGCCGTAGGGGGGGTTCAGGACCATCACACCGGTTCCTTCGGGCGGCTCCAATGCTTGGAAGGGCTTGTTCACGATGCGGATGCGATCCTTCAGGCCCGCGCTGGCGATGTTGCTTTCCGCCTTGCGCGCCACATGCGGGCTGATCTCGCCACCCAGGATCAGCGGGCGTGCGGTCCGATCGATCCCCGCCTGGGCCTCCTCGCGCACCTCTTTCCACAAGGCCGCATCGAAGTCCTTCCAGCCTTCGAACCCGAACCGCTTCCGGTAGCTGCCGGGGGGGGTCCTGCTGGCGATCAAGGCGGCCTCGATGAGGAGGGTGCCGCTGCCGCACATGGGGTCCACGAAGGCGCTGCGCCCATCCCAGCCGGTGAGGAGCACCAGCCCGGCGGCGAGCACTTCGTTCATCGGGGCCAGGTTGGTGTGGTCGCGGTAGCCGCGTTTGTGCAGGGAGCCGCCGCTGCTGTCCAGCGACACGAGGCATTCATCGCCATGCACATGCAGGTGGATGCGCAGGGTGGCTTCCTCCAGATCCACGGAGGGACGGCGTCCGAAACGGTCGCGGAAGCGGTCCACGATGGCATCCTTCGCTTTCAGGGCCAGGAATTGCGAATGGTTGAAGCGATCCGAGTGCAGGGTGCAGTGCACGGCGAGTGTGTCATCCACGCCCATGAAGCGCTCCCACGCCAGGTCCTTGATGCCCCGGTAGAGGTCCTCCTCATTGCCCACGCGGAAGGAGCCGATGGGCACCAGCACGCGCAGGGCGGTGCGCAACTGGAGGTTCGCCCGGTACATGCAGGCTTCATCCCCGCGGAAGGCGACGGCCCGGTTGTGCTTCTCGATGTCCTGTGCCCCAAGGGCCCGCAATTCGGCCACGAGGAGGTCCTCGAACCCGAACATGGTCTGGGCGGTCATGGGAAAGGTGCGCGTGGACATGGACGCCGAAAGTAGGCGGGATGCGGCGGGCGACGGTACCGGCGCGGCGCAGCTACCTTGCCGCCATGCCCGGTGTGCGGGGATCCGCGGAACGCATCAAAGCGATGGCCCATGAACTGGGCTTCCTGGCCTGTGGTGTGGCGCGGGCGGGCTTTCTGGAAGAAGAAGCGCCACGGCTGGAACAGTGGCTGCGGCAAGGGAAGCATGGCGGCATGGGCTACATGGAGCGCCACTTCGATCTGCGGCTCGATCCCACCAAGCTGGTGCCCGGCGCGAAGAGCGTGATCAGCCTGGCCTACAACTACCACACGCCACCCCGGCAGCATGATCCGGATGCGCCCAAGCTCAGCACCTACGCCTATGGGCGCGACTACCACAAGGTGTTGAAGAAGCGCCTGAAGCCATTGATGGAGTTCATCGCGGCGCAATTCGGCGACGTGGCCCTGCGTGCTTTCGTGGACAGTGCGCCGGTGATGGAGAAGGCTTGGGCGCAGCGCGCGGGTGTGGGCTGGATCGGCAAGCACACCAACGTCATCCTCAAGCCGACCTCCAACCTGCCTGTCGGCAGGCAGGCCCCCCAAGCGCTCAACCCCTCAACTTCCAACCTCTCAACAGGCGGCTCCTGGTTCTTCCTCTGCGAGCTCATCACCGACCTCGAGTTGGAACCCGATCCGCCCGCCACCGACCATTGCGGCACGTGCCGCCGCTGCATCGATGCCTGCCCCACGGAGGCCATCACGCCGTACAGCGTGGACGGCAGCCGGTGCATCAGCTACCTCACCATCGAGCTGAAGGAGGCCATTCCCCAGGAATTCGCCGGCAGGATGGAGGGCTGGGCCTTCGGCTGCGACATCTGCCAGCAGGTGTGTCCGTGGAACCGCTTCGCCACGCCACATCAAGAGCCGGCGTTCGACCCGAAGCCCGAACTCATGTCCCTGGCGGCCGATGAATGGCACGGCATGACCGAAGTGGTCTTCGATCGGCTGTTCGAAGGCAGTGCGGTGAAACGCACCAAGTACGGCGGGCTGATGAGGAACCTGAAGTTCCTGCGGGAAGGTTGATGATCGTTGGAGGTTGGCTGGCCCATTGACCACGCCATCAACTTCCGATCGCTCAACTCGGAGATCTTCAACCTCAGGCCCGCACCGTCGTCTGGAACACCTCCAGGATCACATCCTTGTACATGTGTCCGAAGGTGGCCAGTGCCCAAGCCTTGAGCATGAGCTGGTCCTGTTGGCCTACCCACTTGCGGGCCTTGATCAATTCCTTCTTGAAGAGGAGGCGGTCGAAGCTGACCTTTTGGAGCACCTCCTTGCTGAACTCGATCATCTTTCTGCGCTGGTCCATCATCACATCCGGGTTTGCACGGCCTGTGGAGCGGCACAGGCAGGGTTGAAGTTAACAGATCCGGTGGCGGTGGTGCCGTTCCGGGGTGGTCGGTTTTTCCACGATCGGGCGGCCTCCGATCGGTGAGAACGGCCCCGGAGGCGGATCGGTATGGGGAGGTGATGGGAAGTGACCACCCTCCGGCTCAGAACAGTGCCGCCGCCACGGTGCGCACGGCCTCGCTGCGCCCCATGGTGTAAAAGTGCAGGCAGGGCGCTCCCCGGGCCATCAACTCCCGGCATTGGGCGGTGGTCCATGCGATGCCCACCTGCTTCACATCGGCGTCCGCTCGGCAGCGCACCAGCTCGCGCGCCAGCTCGTCGGGCAGGTCCACCCGGAAGGTCTTGGGCAGGAAGGCGATGTGCCGCAGTGTGGTGATGGGCTTGATGCCGGGGATGATCGGCACGCCGATGCCTTGCGCCCGGCATTGGTCCACGAAGCGGAAGAAGGCGGCGTTGTCGAAGAACATCTGGGTCACCAGGTATTCCGCGCCGGCCTCCACCTTCTCCTTCAGGTAGGCGATGTCCACGTTGAGGTTCAACGCCTCGGGGTGCTTCTCCGGGTAGCAGGCCGCGCCGATGCACAGGTCGGTGGGAGCGGCATCCTGTTCCTCATCATGCAGGTACTTCCCCTTGTTCAGCCCGGCGATCTGGCGGATGAGTTCCACGGCATGGGCATGGCCGTCGCGCTCGGGGATGAAGTGCGGCTCGTTCTTCACCGCGTCGCCACGCAGCGCCAGCACATTGTCGATGCCCAGGAAGTTCAGCTCGATCAGCGCGTCCTCGGTCTCCTCCCGGCTGAAGCCCCCGCAGATCAGGTGCGGCACCGTGTCGATGTCGTACTTGGTCTTGATGGTGGCGCAGATGCCGATGGTGCCGGGCCGCTTGCGCAAACGCACCTTCTGCAGCAGGCCGTGGCCGCGCTCCTTGTAGATCACCTCCTCGCGGTGGTAGGTGACGTTGATGAAGCTGGGTTTGAACTCCAGCAACGGGTCGATGCCCGCGTAGATCGAGCGTATGTCCTTGCCCTTGAGCGGGGGCAGGATCTCGAAAGAAAGCAGCGTGCCCTGGGCCGCACGCAGGTGATCGATGACCTTCATGGGATGCCCGCGACGGGGCGGCCAAAAGTAGGGTGCACCGCCGGGTACCTACCGCAGCAGGGTCACATGCCCGGTGAACTCCCGGCCTTCATCCAGTTTGAGGATGTAGAAGTAGGTGCCATCAGCCAGGTCGGTGCCACGCCACTGGTTGGTGTAGTTGCGCGCTTCGTACACCACGCTGCCCCATCGGTTGAAGATCGTGAGGTTGTTGGGGTAGTACTGGATGTTGGTGATGTTGAAGGCATCGTTCATGCCGTCGTTGTTCGGGCTGAACACGTTGGGGATGAAGATCTCCTCCGGCCGGATCACATACACGTAGGTGATGGTATCGGTGCATCCCTGCGTGGTGGTCACCACCAGGGTGATGGTGTAGGCGCCGGGCTCATCGAAGGTCACCGTGGGGGAGGGGATGGTGCTGGTGGAACCTCCGGTACCGAACTCCCACCACCAGTTGTTGATGGTGCCACCGTTGCCTTGGGAGCCATCCTGGAAGAAGACCGTGGTACCGGGCAACTGGGGCGACAGGGGGTCGGGCGTGAAGAAAGCCGTGGGGTCGTTGGCCACGGTGACCCCGAATGCCGCAGAGGTGCCGCTGCAACCGAACTGGTTGGTCACCGTCACCGTGTAGCTGCCGGTGCCCACATTCACGGACGAAGAGGAGGCGCCCGTGCTCCACAGGTAGGAGTCGAAGGGCTGCGTAGTGGAGAGCGAAACCGTGCCGCCACCGCACGTGAAGTTCGGTCCGGTGATCACCGGCACCGGCGTGGGCGCCTCGGTCACGGTGAAGGGCGCCGAGGTGGCGCTGCAATCACCGATGCTCACCGTAACGGTGTAGGTGCCCGCCTGCACGCTGGTGCTGGGGCCGCTGGCGCCGTTGCTCCAGCTCCAGCTGTCGAAGCCGCCGCTGGCCGTAAGGGTGGAGGCCGACCCCGCGCAGTATTGCGCATCACCGGTGATCGTCACCGTGGGCAGTACGATCTCCGTGACGGTGAAGGGCGCCGACTGGTAGGTGCAATTCAGGAAGGTGGCCGTAACGGTGTAGGTGCCTGCCGTAGCGGAGATGCTGGCAGTACTCTCGCCGGTGCTCCACAGGATGCCATCGTAGGGCGTGGCGTTCACGTTCAGGGTCACGCTGCTGCCTGCGCAGTACTCCGCAGGACCGGTGATCGTCGGCGGTCCGGGATCCACCAAGGTGAGCGTGAAGGGCGCTGAAGTGTTGGTGCAGCCTTGGATCGTGCCGGTCACCGTGTAGGTGCCTGCGCCGGTCTGCAGCGAAGAACCCGAGGCTCCGGTGCTCCATGTGTAGCCGTCATATCCGGCGGATGCCACAAGCGTGGGCAGCGGCTCGCCGCAATAGATGGCCGGCCCGGTGATCTCCAGCGGTGGGAAGTCCACGGTCTGCACCATGAAGGGCGCCGAGGTGACCGGGCAACTGCCGTCGGTGGCCGTCACGGTATAGGTGCCGGCGCCCACGTTCACGGTCTGGCCGCTGGCACCATTGCTCCAGGTGTAATTCGACCCGGCCGGCGATGCGGTGAGTTGCACCGTCTGCCCCTGGCACACGAAAGTGGGACCGGTGATGGTGGGCGGCGGTGGGCCCGGTATCACGTAAACAACGATCTCCACGGTGCTGGTCAGCGGTGGAACGCCATTGTCCGTTCCGGAGAAGGTGATCGTCTGGTAGCCCTCTTCTCCGGGTTGTGGAGAGAACTGCGCCACGATGGTGGCCGTGATGCCGGAGGTGTTGCTGGTCTCGGTGTAGTTGGCGAGACCCGGAGCCGACGAAGTGGCCACGGTCACCTGGTTGTTCTCCGGACTCAGGAAGTCCATCTGGATCGTCACCACCTCGCCCACGCACACTTCAATGGTGTCGCACAGGAAGGCGCTGCTGGCGATCGGCGGGATGTTCTGCGTGCTCACCGCCGTGGTGAAGACGAAGTTCTTGTCGTCCAGCCAGTCCACACCGTCGTTGGCACCGAAGGGGCCATCGTAGGCGGTACCCGGCAGGTTGAAGCGGCCGAACTGGATGTAGTCCACACCGTTGCCGCGGTTGGCGCCCACCGTGGCGGGCGATCCGCAGAAACCAAAGCCATTGCCACCGGTGTTGTTGCAGGAGTAATTCTGTCCTTGGTAGTTGCAGAGCGTATTGGTTGTGCAGCTGGCTTCCCCGGTGGTCCACTGCATGTCCTTGTAGCAGAACGACACGTTGTTGCCGATGCCGATCACCGGATCCTGGCCGTTGGTGATGATCACCTGGAAGGAGTTGAGCTTGTCCACCTTGGAGTTGTAGTACCCCACATTGATCCAGTTCACGTACAGCGCGGTGGGTGTCAGCTTGTAGCGCACCTGGTTGTTGCCGGCGCCGGCATTGCCGCGGGTATCCACATCACCCCAGAATGGCGCCACCATGCGGAAGTTCGCGCTGGGGAAGCCCGAGGCGGTGAAGGTGGCCCAGGGGGTGTTGAAGGAGAGGTTGCCGTTGTTGTTGATGTAGACCAAGTTGAACAGATCACCATAGAGGTTGAACTGGAATGGCAGGAAGATGGGCGCCGAGGAGCCATCGTCGTTCGGGGCCATGGCCAGCGTATAGGTCCCGTCCGGCGGGATCCAGCAATCGCAGTTGCTGCCACCACCGCCTTTGGGCGATCCACCACCCATGGGCATGCCCTTCACCTGATCAGGTGTGGGGGTCGTCAGCAGGGGGAAGGCGCCCTCGGGGAGCATGCCCGCCAGCTTCAAGCGGTCATATTCGGCTTCGGGCAGCGCTATGGTCTGGGCGTGGAGCGTGTCGTTCAGGCCGATGAAGGCGATGCAGAACAGGGCAGGCAGGAGGGTGCGGAACATCGGTAAAGGGAGGGGGAATGGGGTGGGGTCTGGGTAAATCGGATGGTGGCCTCGCCGGAGCCCCGAAAAATAGCGACCGGATCGATCGCTTCGGCAGCCTGGATCAAGGGTCGGCGTTCAAATACACCACCTTCCCTTGGGTCACCAAGCGGCCATCCTCGGTAATGGCCTCCACGGCCACCACGTAATGGCCGGTGGAACAATTCGCGCCATCCCAAGGCGCACCGTGGTCACTGCTGAAGACCAACTGGTTGTTGTGCACGGAGAACACCCGGATGCGCACCTGGGCGAAACCGTCGGCCACCACTTCATAGGTGTCGTTCACGCCGTCGCCATTGGGGGTGAAGGTGTTGGGCATGAACAGGGGCGGCGGGGGTGCAGGTGCGATGAGCTCCAACTCCGGTTGAGCGGTCTGCTCCTGCGGCGTGGTCGAGGGGATCTTGTCGGCTTTGGCCGGTTCTGCACGTTCGGTACTTTCCGGTTCGGCTGACCGCGTCATTTCGCTCAGCACTTCCTCCACCAAGCGCTTGCCTTCAGGCACTTGGGAGGTTCCGGCCTGGATCGTTGGATCGCGGGGAGCGGCTGGCTCCGCGTGTGTTCCAAGTGCTTCACCGGCATCGCCACGCTCAACGGGCGCGTTCGTGGGAGCGGTTCCCTGAGGCCTTGTTCGCGCCTCGGATCCCGCGCCTGCTGTGGTCACTTCATGCTCCGGATCGGCCATGTCCAGCACTTCCCCCGTCGGCGCTTCCGAACTCACCCCGGGGATGCCCTGACCACCTTCCTGCACCAATTCAGCGACAGCGGGTGGTGCGTCATTCTGGTCAACGGCCAGGTATACGCCCACGGCCACGGCCACCAAGGCCAAACCGGATGCGGCCCAGCCCCATGCGCCCCAGGTGCCGGTGCCCGCCGCAGGAGGCGCTGGCGCGCCCTGCCCCAACTGTCCTTGGATATTCTGCCAGGCGTTCGGCGGCGCCTCCATCTCGTGGCCATCGAAGCGCTCGCGCATCAGATCCTCCAAAGGCACGCCCTGGGGCGCCAGGTTGGATCGGATGGCCTGCCAAACGCCGGGGTCCACGGGCGACTCATGCCCATGGAAGCGCGCGCGCATCAGCTCGTTCAGGCCGTCAGTCCTCATGTCCGTGGCCGTATTGGGCCACCGCCTCCTTGGGCAGCAGCTTGCGCAGGTAGGCCCGCGCCTTCATGAATTGCGATTTGGAGGTGTTCTCCGAGATGCCCAGCATATCGGCGATCTCCTTGTGCGGATAACCTTCGATGGCGAACAGGTTGAACACCGTGCGATACCCTGTGGGCAGAGCTTGTATCAACGCCATGAGCTCGTCGGTGGTCATGGTGCCCAGTACGGTGGCGTCCTCTTGGTGCAGGTACTCGGCTTCCGTCAGGTCCAGGCTCTGGTCGTAGGGCTTGTTGCGGCGGATGTGGTCCAACGCCGTGTTCACCATGGTGCGTGCGATCCAACCGCCCAAGGGCCCATCGGCGCGGTAGTGGGCCATCTTGTGGAACACCTTCACGAAGCCGTCCTGGAGCATGTCCTGGGCCTGGTCCCGGTTGTGGGCGTATCGCATGCAGATGCTCATCATCTTGCGGGCATATCGCTGGTACAGGGCCTCCTGGGCGGCTGGGTCGGCCTTCAGGCATCCTTGCACCAGTTCATCGTCGGTCATCTTCTATCCGGTGGATGATGCGATCCGAGGTTGGAAAGTTGCCTGGCACCATGGCCCTTGGTGGTGGGCGCTGGGCCTATTTGATGAGGGTCACCGTGCCCCGGCGCTCGATCTTGTCCGAGGTGAACACCGGCAGGTAGGTGAGCCGCCAGACGTACACGCCCTGGGGCAGGATCTCGCCGCCGCTGGAATGGCGGCCGTCCCAGCCCTCGCCCACCTTGGTGGAGCTGAAGACGAGCTGGCCCCAACGGTCGTACACCTCGAAGAGGTGCTCCTTGGGATCCACATCGATGGTCACCGGCAGGAACACATCATTGAGGCCGTCCCCATCGGGGGTGAAGGCGTTGGGGATGGCCACCAGGGGCACCAGGATGGGGATCGTCTTGCACTGGCGGTCCGTGCAGCCGTAGCGGTCCTCCACGAACAGGCAGACCTCATATTCACCCCCCATCACATTGGGGAAGCTGTATTGGACCGAAGGTCCTGTACCGAAGGGCACACCATCCACCGTCCACTCAAAGAGGATCGCCTGGGGGTCATCCGCGGTGAAGTAGACCGTGTTGTTGAATTCCGTGCCGGGGTCGGGGCTGAACAAGTAGGTCGCTTCCGGAGCGGGCTCCACCAGCACGGCGCCGGGTACCAACAGGTTGTCGGTGCAGCCTTCCGGCGTGGTCACCGTCAGGTTGATCGCGTAGCTGCCGGGGTCCTGGTACCAATGCACCGTCCCGTCGCATCCGCCGGTGGCGCTGCCATCGCCCAGGACCCACTGGCACACGCCGAGATATTCCACCGGTGTGGTGTTGGTGATGGTCACTTCCAGGGGGTCGCAGCCTGCCAGGGGTTCCACGATAAAGGACACCTCCGGCAGGGGATCGATCACCACCTCAACGGCCGCCGTGTCGATCAGGTGCGCGCAGCTGCCGATACCCACCACAATGTAGAGGTGCGTTCCGGTGGGTTCTGTGGCAGGGTCCATCCAGCCGTCGTAGACGTTCCCATCGGGATCCAGCCAGAAGCCCCAGTCGTTGGGAGCGCCGGCCAATTGCGTGAAGAGGTTCACCGGCGCGGCGTCGGCACAGCGCCGCACGGTGCCATCGTTGCCGGCCCAAGGCAACGGGTCGGTGGCGATGGTGAGGACGGAACTCTGGTCCGGGCAGGGGGCCACCGCGCTGACCATGTAGGTATAGGCACCCACCGGGTCGGCGGCGGCGTTGAAGATGCCCGTGCTGGGGGTGTTGTTGGGGCCGGTCCATTCACCGCCTGCCTGGGGAGTGCCAGCCAAGGCGGCGAGCATGTCCACCGGCGCCGCGTCCACACATACGGTAAGGGTGGCGTCCTCACCGGCGTTCACGGCCTGTTGCAGCACCACGCTCACCGTGGAAGTGTCGTTGGGGCAGGGGAAGGCGCCGATGGCCACGTAGGAATAGTTGCCCGCCGGATGCACTGCGGGGTCGAAGAAATTGCTGGTGAAGGGTTGGCCATTGGGCGCCAGCCAGATCCCGCCGCCATCCGGGTTGCCGCCAAGCAGGGGGAAGAGCGCCACTGGCGGACCCGTGGTGCAGGAGATGTGGTTGCCGTTGTTCCCCGCGTTGGCCGGGGTCACCACGGCGGTGGTCACCGTGCCATAGGAGGCGCATTCCGTGCCCACGATATAGGCGTAGAGGTATTCGCCAGGCGTGTCGGTGGCCGGGTTGAAGGTGCCGGAGTGGTTGTTGCCGTTGGGGCCGGTCCAAGTACCACCCGCTGGCGCACCCACCAGCAGGGGCAGCAGATCCACCGGCGCGGAGGTGGTGCACAAGGTCACTTCACCCGGGGGCAGCACATCGCCCTGCTGGACCTCAACCACCACCGACAGGGTGCTGGTCATCACCGGGTTGCCATTGTCGGTGGCCGTGAAGGTGACCACATGGAAGCCCACGTCACCAGGCAGCGGGGTGAACTCCGTGACGATCACCGCTGAGACGCCCGAAGTATTGGACACGATCTGGTAGTTGCTCAGGGAGGGTGCCGTGGAGTTGGCCACCGTGGTCTGGTTGGGCTCGGGCGCCAGAAAGGTGACCTCCAGGGTGGCCGTTTCGCCCACACAGAGCACCAGGCTGTCGCAGACCGACTGGCTTACCGCGATGGGCGGTACATTGGACGTGGTGATGTCGGTGGAGAAGATGAAGTGCTTGTCCTCCAGCCAATCCACGCCATCATTGGCACCGAATGGCCCATCGTAGGCCATGCCCGGCTGGTCGAAACGACCGAACTGCATGTAGTTCACCCCATCGCCCCGGTTGGCCCCCACTGTGGCGGGGGTGCCCCCGAATCCATTGACGCCACCGCTGGCATTGCCAGTGCTCCAGCCCATATTGCCGTAGCAGAAGGACACATTGCCGCCGTTGGGCACCACAGGGTCGTTGCCATTGGTGATGATCACTTGGAAGGAGTTCACCAGGTAGTTGTTGGCGGGCATGCCTGCGGCCGTGTAATAGCCCACGTTCACCCAGTTCACATACAGGGCGGTGGGCGTCACCTTGCGCCAAACCTGTCCCTGCCCGAAACGCGTGTCCACATCGGCCCAGAAAGGTGCCACCATCACGTTGGTACCATTGGGGAAGCCCGCTGCGGTGAAGCCTCCGAAAGCGCCGTTGAAGGTGAGGTTGCCGTTGTTGTTGATGTGGCAGCTCGTGTAGTTGTTGCCGTAGAGCTGGAAGGTGAAGGGCAGGGGAAGCAGCGCCGAGGAGCCGTCATCGTTGGGGCCCATGGCCAGCGTGTAGGTGCCATCCGGTTGTATCCAGCAATCGCATCCGCTGCGCGCACCCTCCTGCATGGCCTCTTCCAGCATCTCCGGGGTGATCACGATCGGCTGGCCGGGCGGGGCCTGTTCGATCTTCCAGGTATCGTAGCCCGGTTCATTGGGGTCCACCTGGGCCAGCATGGGCAGGGAAAGGCCAAGTGCGAGCAGGACAGGAATGGAACGCGGAAACATGGTCATCGCGGAAGGGGTCGGGGGTGCCGGTGCGGGTCTGGTCACAAAGGTCGCAAGCGGCCGGGTCGTCATGGCCATCGACCCCTAAGATGCGCAGGAATGGCCAAAGGTTGCCCGTGGCCGCGTCATCAGCGTTGTCCAAAGCACCCTGCAGGTTCCATGGCCTCCATGTTCCCGCCTGCCGCCAGCCCCTACCTTTGCGCGCTTTCGCGCGGCCGGGGCCATTTTCCGGCGCCACGTACATGGAACACATCCGCAACTTCTGCATCATCGCCCACATCGACCACGGCAAAAGCACCCTGGCGGACAGGCTGTTGCAGATGACCGGCACCATCGCCGACCGCGACATGCAGGCCCAGAACCTGGACGACATGGACCTGGAGCGGGAGCGGGGCATCACCATCAAGAGCAAGGCGATCCAGATGGACTACTCCCTCAATGGGCAGAAGTACATCCTGAACCTGATCGATACACCCGGCCATGTGGACTTCAGCTACGAGGTGAGCCGCAGCATCGCCGCCTGTGAGGGCGCCCTGCTGATCGTGGACGCCACCCAGGGGATCCAGGCGCAGACCATCAGCAACCTGTACCTGGCCTTGGAGCACGACCTGGAGATCATCCCCATCCTCAACAAGATGGACCTCCCTTCGGCCAACCCCGAGGAGGTGAAGGACCAGATCGTGGACCTGCTGGGCTGCCGTCGGGAGGAGATCCTCAGCGCCAGTGGCAAGACCGGCCTGGGCGTGGACAAGGTGCTGGAAGCCGTGGTGGAGCGCATCCCCGCACCCAAAGGCGACCCCGATGCACCGTTGCAGGCGCTCATCTTCGACAGCGTCTTCAACTCCTTCCGGGGCATCATCGCCTACTTCCGCGTGCTGAACGGCACCATCCGCAAGGGCGACAAGGTGAAGTTCTTCAACACCGGCGTGGTGTACGACGCGGATGAGGTGGGCATCCTCAAAATGGAGATCAGCCCGCGGCCCGAGGTGCGCGCCGGCGATGTGGGCTACATCATCAGCGGCATCAAGACCGCCAGCGAGGTGAAGGTGGGCGACACCATAACCCACAAGGACAGGCCCTGTTCCGAAGGCATCAAAGGCTTCGAGGACGTGAAACCCATGGTGTGGGCGGGCATCTTCCCGGTGGACACCGACGAGTATGAGGAGTTGCGCGATGCCATGGAAAAGCTCCAACTCAACGACGCCAGCCTCACCTGGACGCCCGAGAGCAGCGCCGCCCTCGGCTTCGGCTTCCGCTGCGGCTTCCTGGGCCTGCTGCACATGGAGATCATCCAGGAGCGGCTGGAGCGCGAGTTCAACATGACGGTGATCACCACCGTGCCCAACGTGGGCTACATCGTCACCAAGACCAACGGCGACGTGCTGGAGGTGCACAACCCCAGCGAACTGCCCGAGGTGATGCACATCGACAAGATCGAGGAGCCCTACATCAAGGCCCAGGTGATCACCAAGGCGGAGTACACCGGCGCGATCATGACCCTGTGCATCGACAAGCGCGGCATGCTCACCGGGCAGAACTACCTCACCACCGACCGCGTGGAACTCACCTTCGAACTGCCGCTGGGCGAAGTGGTCTTCGATTTCTACGACAAGCTGAAGTCGATCTCCCGCGGCTATGCCAGCTTCGACTACCACCCCATCGGCCACAAGGAGAGCGACCTCATCAAGCTGGACATCCTGCTCAACGGCGAAAAGGTGGACGCTCTCAGTGCGCTCATCCACCGCGACCATGCGCACGAGCTGGGCAAGAAGATGTGCAGCAAGCTGAAGGAATTGCTGCCCCGCCAGATGTTCGACATCCCCATCCAGGCGGCCATCGGCGCCAAGATCGTGGCGCGCGAAACGGTGAAGGCCCTGCGCAAGGACGTGACCGCCAAGTGCTACGGTGGCGACATCAGCCGTAAGCGCAAACTGCTGGAGAAGCAGAAGGAAGGAAAGAAGCGGATGCGGCAGGTAGGCTCGGTGGAAGTGCCCCAGCAGGCTTTCCTGGCGGTGCTGAAGCTCGATTGAGCGGCTTCTCTGTACGCTTCCGGGGCGCTTGCGCCACGCTGCGTGGCGACCACGCCTCGGCAGCACCCTGGCATGGCGGGATCATGGTTGGTTCCTTTTCCGCGTCCGCGTAAGGACCATGCGACCTGCCCACGGTTCGGCAGGATCTCGGCTTCATCAGGCTGGACCACCGGACGCCCCGGTGGCGACAAACCCCGAACAAGCCATGAAACACACATCCCGATCGGTCGTCCGGCTCATGCGCCGCACGGCCCTCCCTTTGGTGGCGGTGAGCCTGCTCGCCGCCTGCCAAAGCGGACCCTCCGAGGCTGAACTCGCCGCACAGGCCGAGGTGGAAGCCTTGCGCAACGAACTCCAGACCCGCGATGCGCTGATCGATGACATGACCCAGGGCTTCGGCGAGATCGAACGCAACCTGGAGTTGCTCGATGAGCGCGAGCGGCTGATCGCCAGCGGTGAGGATGAGAAAAACCTCGATCAGCGCCAGCGCATACTGCGCGACATCCAGCTGATGAACGGACTGGTACAGGAAAGCCGCGATCGCATCGCCGAATTGAACAAGCAGCTCGATGGCCGCAAGGTGGAAGCTTCCGGCCTGCGCAAGCGGTTGAAGGAGTATGAGGACCAACTGGCCGAACGCGACGCCACGCTGGCGAACCTGCAGGAGGAACTGCTCACGCGCGATTTCCGCATCGAGCAACTCACCGCTCAGTTGGGCGACAGCGAAATGGAAGTGGCCAAGCGCGAGGCCGTGATCGACCAGCAGGAGCGCGCGATCAACAAGGTGTACTTCACCGTGGCCACCACCAGGGAGCTGGAGGAGCGTGGCGTGGTGAAGCGCAGCGGGGGCTTCATCGGCCTGGGCCGTACGGCGGTGCTTGCCGCGCAGGTCAACGATGGCGAATTCCAGGTGGCCGATATGCGCGAGACCGAGCGCATTCCCATCGGCGCGAAGAAGGCCACGCTGGTCACCGAGCATCCGGACGACAGCTATCTGCTGGTGGAGGAAGGCGACGAACTCGCCTACCTGGAGATCAAGGACCCCGATCGGTTCTGGCGTACAAGCAGGTACATGGTGGTAGCTGTCAGGTGATCGTATGCCGGTCCGTTCGGACGAGGAGCGCCCGGGGCTACCCGGGCGTTCCCATATTCATGAAGTGGTATGGGAAAGGAAGCTCAGGGCCACCGTGGTGGAGTTTGCACAGGATCGGGCACTGAGCTCCCCACAACAAGGAGATCGGGGCTCCTGGCCATGGCCGGCGAAAGTGTCGCAAGTACTTGCCGGGCTTGGCTTTCAGGTGGCATGGCGCCGGTTCGGCCATGCTTGGTCCGGATCTTATCCAAGGCGTGTAGCGGCAACGCGATCGTCACGACAAGCAACCCCCCAAATCACTATACGATGAACAAGCGAAGCATCCTGATGACCAGTTTGGCCATCGCCGCATTCGGCCTGGTGGCCTGCGGCGGCGCCAACACCGAAGGCGACACCATGGAGCGCAAGGTGGACGAGGCCATGGCCGAGATGGCGCGCGACAAGGAGGCCGCCCTGGAGGAACTGCGCGATCTGCGCGTGCGCATGGAAACGCGCCTGAATGAGATCGGCAACGAACTGGAGGATCCCGCGCTCACTGATGAGCAGCGTGCGGAACTCGCCGATGAGCAGGATGCGCTGGAGCACCAGGTGGACCGCGTGGACGCGGTGACCAACGAGGTGGAAAGCGCCCTGCAGGAAACGTGGAGCGATGTGAAACGCACCACCAACGAGGTGACGCGGGACATCAAGGAATGGCTGGAGCGTCAGGCGGAGAAGGTGGATGAAGCCACCGATGCCGACCATGATCACGACGGCAAGTAACGCGGTGCTGTAGGCCCCCCTGATCCGGTTTGCGCGGGGGCCAAGGATCGGCGGGCCATACGCGGGAGCGTGTGGCCCGCCCTTTTTCATGGACACTGCTCGATCCCATTCCATCGGGGTGCGACACATGCGTGTCGATCACGCCAACAGTACGTGCTGGTCGAAATGCCCATGTTCTTGGGTGAAGGCTCCAGCGATCCACTTCGTGCTACAGCCTTTGATCGGTATGGCACAGTGCCGGGGACCGGTCTGCCCGATCACGCTCGGCATGATGAGGGCACCATGACCGAGCGGCACTGGTTGGAGTGCTTCTTGCCTCGTGCCAGGCGCAGGTCCAAGAAGAACCCCCGGACACGATGACCACATCGCGACCGGGGGTACTCCAGCGGGTCGAACCGGGAGGATCAGAGCAGGATGATGAGCAGGATGATGAGCAGGATCAGGCCGCCGGTGGAGAGGTAGATCACCGTGCCGCCGCGGTTCAGCGCCTTCATTTCCTGCTTCAGTTCGCGCCACTCACCGCGCATGGCGGCGCGTTCCTCACGTGTCAGGCTGGAGGCATCGGTGGCGATGATCGTTTCCAACCGATCGGCGATGCGCAGCACCTCGGCTTGCTGTTCAACGGGCAGGGCGTGGAAGCGCGCTTCATCGATCGTCACGGTCCGCTCCTTCGCCGGGAAGGAATGGGCGGCCATGCTCGGCATGGCCAGTGCCAGCAATGCGCCGGCGAGTATGTGTGGGGTCTTCATGGTGGTATGGTTGTTTGGTCGTCAGGTATTTTTCGCAGCAGGTCAGCGTGCCAGGCGCAGGCGCATGCCACCGGTAAGGTACGCGTTGTTCACGCGCGGGTTGGTGCTGAATACTTCACCCTTGAACACGTTGGTCATGGCCACATCATAGCCCGCCTCGGCGAAAAGGAAGCCCAACTCCACACCGCCGCCGAAGCCCAGCTGCCATTGGGCGGGCCGGGTCTCCACCTCCAGTGCGTCATTGCGCAGGTCGGCGCTCAAGGCCATCAACGCGGTGGGGCCTCCGAAGACGTAGATGTTCAGAGCCGGGTCCGACACGGGATCAATGAGTCGCAGGCCGACATGTGCGGGCACCCGAAGCGACCGGCTGGTGTAGCGGTATTCCACATCGGTGCCGACCACTTCGCCGTCGGGTGTGGTGCCCGCCATCGTGTAGTTCAAGTTGCGTACGTGGAGATGAGCGCCGCTGCGCAGGAACCATTGGCCGCCGAGCAGAACATCCGCGCCCAACAGGTAACCGGCCTGGCCTGTCCACATTTGGTCACCGGCTTCGCGCACGTTGCTGCCGGACCAGCCGCCTCCGAGGCGGACCTCCTGGCCGATCGCCTGCAGGGCACAGCAGATCAAGATGGCCGTGGCAAGGGATGGGATGCTTGTCGTTCTCATGGCGATAGGGGTTTTGATGGGTGGGACGGACCTCCATCACATGCGCTTCATGAGCCGCCCGCCGAAAATGAGGCTGAGCACGAAGAGCACCAGGAAGAGGAAGAAGAGGACCTTGGCGATGGAAGCGGCACCTGCCGCGATGCCGCCGAAGCCGAAGATCGCTGCGATGATCGCGATCACGAGGAAGGTAGCGGACCAGCGTAACATGACTTTGGGGTTTTAGAGGGTTGATGATCTCGTTGCCGTCATGCCCTTGGGATCGGTGCGATGACGACCACCCTGTTGCCACCCGTGTGCCGTGCGGTCATGCCGGTTGTGCGCATGTGATGGGGAAACCGTTGTGGTCCCTGCTTTCCCGGGTGAGCCGCAGGAGTGAGGATCACGGTGGTGGGGTGGCGGGAACTGGGGCGACCCTTGCTCGGACCGGGATACACTTCCACAGGGGACGCGATGCGGATCGTTACCTGCGGGGTCCGGTGCGTAATGGACCATTCGGCAACGATGGTGTCCGGATCGGGGAAGGTCCTCCCCGGAGATGGGGAAGGCGGGACACGCATGCGGTTCGCGGCGCAGGCGTTCGTGCAGCCATCGCCCGCGCCCGGCAAGGCTTCGCCGAATGGCTTTGACACGGCGACGGCAGGCCGGATATTTGGTACCAGCGGCCCTGGCCTGTGGACAATTCGGATCCCCGGGCGGAAACGGAGATGATGAAGAGAATTCTACTCGTGGACGACGAACAGGAGATCTGCACCCTGCTCAGCGGGCTTCTCGCACGCGCGGGCATGTCCTGCCGCATGGCGCATTCGCTGGCCGAGGGCCGCAGTGCTTTGAAGACAGGTGATTTCGACGCCGTTTTCGTGGACATCCACCTGCCCGATGGCCTCGGCTACGAACTTATCCCGGAGATCAAGCGCCACATGCCCCGGGCCCGCTGCGTCACCATCAGCGCCGTGGACGCCGAGCGCGACAGGGCCATGGCCCATGGCGCGGACGGTTTCGTGGCCAAACCATTCTCCCGGTCCGACATCTGGCGCAGCCTGGGTGTCGATCCCACGTCATTCCCTCAAGCCAAAGCCTGAACACCATGGCACACCACCGCATCCTCATCCTCGATGACGACCCCGATCTGCGCATGCTGCTGGCGCGCTACCTGAAGAAGGCCGGCTACCACGTGGAGACCGCCGGACGTGGCAGCGATGCGAAGGCGCTCCTGGCGGCATCGAAGTTCCATCTGGTGCTTTGCGACCACCGCCTGCCGGACACCGATGGGCTGGAGATGCTCAAGCACATTCGCGCACAGGCGCCGGATACCCGCGTGATCATCATCACAGGCTTCTCCGAAGTGCGGCTCGCCGTGGAACTGATGCGGCGCGGCGCACTGGACTACATCACCAAGCCGCTGGTGCCCGATGAGTTGTTGATGCGCGTGCAGGATGTGCTGGCGGCCGGGGATGCGCCCGCCAACGGTGCCGGTGCGAAGCGGCCGGAAAAGACGCGTGGCGCGGCGGACATGAACGACGACGGCTACGTGGAGGGCAGTGGCCCCGGGGCCGCGCTCATAGCCAAGCACATCGCCTTGGTGGCGCCCACGGACATGACCGTACTGATCACCGGCGAGACCGGCACTGGCAAGGAATTCGTCGCGCGGCGTCTGCATCGCGGCAGCGATCGCGCCAAGGCCCCCTTCGTGGCCGTGGACTGTGGCGCATTGCCCAAGGAGATCGCCGGCAGCGAACTCTTCGGCCATACCAAGGGCGCCTTCACCGGGGCCGTCGCCGATCGCGCGGGCAGCTTTGAAATGGCCCATGGCGGCACGCTCTTCCTGGACGAGATCGGCAACCTCAGCTACGAGAACCAGGTGAAGTTGTTGCGCGTGCTGCAGGAGCGCACCATACGCCGCATCGGCGGCACCAAGGACATCGCCGTGGACGTGCGCATCCTGGCCGCCACCAACGAGGACCTGCACAAGGCCGTGTCAGAGGGCCGTTTCCGTGAGGACCTGCTCCACCGCATCAACGAGTTCACCATCCACCTGCCACCGCTGCGCGAACGGCGAGAGGACATCGAGCGCTTCGCCATGCACTTCGTGGTGCTCGCCAATGCGCGGTTGGGCCGCAACGTGGAACACTTCGATGAGGCCGCCCGTGAGGCCCTGAAGCGCCATGCCTGGACGGGCAACCTGCGCGAGTTGGGCAACGTGGTGAAGCGGGCGGTGCTGCTTAGCACGGGCGACACGGTCACATCTGACTGCCTGCCCGCCGTGGTGCTGGCCGGCGGCCCTCCCGCCTCGCATGGCCATGCCGCCGTTGCCACCGATGATGGCTTGCGCGGCGTGGCCCAGCAGGCCGAGCGTGAAGCGATCCTGACCGCGCTGGAGCGCAACGGCTACAACAAGTCGCGCACGGCCGAGCAACTCAACATCGACCGCAAGACGCTCTACAACAAGCTGAAGAGCTTCGGAATCGAAGCCTGATGGCCAGGCGGCCCCGCCGCACCCCGTCGCCCCATGCCGCACAGGATACGCACCCAGGAGTTCGAGGAGCGCAGGCTCATCAAGCTGCTCTATGTGGGCACGATGATGCTGATGCTGATGCTCACCTACATCACGTACTCCAACATGGAGCGCTATGTGCGCACCACCAAGGAAGTGCGCTTCACCAATTTGCTGCTCATCGAGATCGAAGCGGTGATGGTGACCTTGGGTGACCAGGAGACCGGCGCTCGGGGATTCCTGCTTTCGGGGGACTCCACCTTTCTGGAACCCTACCATGCCGCGTTGGTGCGTCGCCCGGCCCTGGAGGACTCCCTGCGCAAGCACGCCGAAGGGACAGCGTTCCAAGCGGAGGTGGATTCGCTGTTGCGCCAGGTGGCACGCGCCACCGACATGCACAAGCTGCTGGTGGTCAACGGCCGCCGCAACCGCGCCATGCGCCCTGCGGATACCGAACGCCTGCTGCTGGGCAAGAGCACCATGGACCACACGCGCGTGCTGCATGAAAGACTCGCCGACAGGGTGAGACGGGAACGCAGGCGCATGCTCGATGGGATCCAGGAGGATGGTGTCGGTTCGCCATTGCTGGTGGGTGGTTACTCGGTGCTGGCCATCCTCGCCACCTCGCTGCTTTTCTGGCGCCTCACGCGCGCCCTGCTCCACACCGAAAAGGTCAAGGACCAGTTGCGCGAGAAGGTGGAGGCCCTGGACCGCGAGGTGCGCGATCGGCGCAGCGTGCAGGAGCTGCTCCAGCAGGTGCTCGATACCTCGCCGGCAGGCATCATGACCTTCTCCTCCGTGCGGGGCGCCCAAGGCCGGATCGTGGATTTCACCTGGACCTCATCCAATCAGGCCGCCAACAACATGGTGGGCCGGTCGGACCTGTTGGGGAAAAGACTGCTGGAGGAGATGCCCGAGAATCGCGAACATGGCCTCTTCGACACTTATGTGGAGGTGGTCGAGTCGGGCCGGGATGCGCGCCGGGTCTTCCACTACCGCGGCGAAGGCCTCGACCATTGGTTCTCCAACCACAGCGTGAAGCTCGATGATGGCTTCCTGGTGGTGTTCGCCGACATCAGCGACCAGAAGCAGGCGGAGTTCGTCCGGTTCGAGAGCGAACGTTTCCAGTTGATCGGCCAGATCACACGCACGGTGGCACATGAGGTGCGGAATCCGCTCACCAACATCCAGCTCGCCTTGGAACAGCTTCAGGAGGATATGGGCGAGGCGGCCGGGCAGCACGCGGAGCTGACCGAGGTGATCGACCGCAACCTGAAGCGCATCGGCACCCTGGTGAAGGACATGCTCGAATCCACCCGCAAGCGCGAAGTGGACCTGCGCCCCTGCGATCTGACGGAGGTGATGCGCAAGGCCATGGAAAAGGTGGAGGACCGGCTCGCGCTCTTGGAGATGAAAGGACACCTGGAGGCCAATGGTGCTCCGTGTGTGGTGAATGGTGATGCCGATCTGCTGGTGCTGGCGGTGACCAACCTGCTGGTGAACGCGGTGGAGGCCATGGAGCCGAAGCGTGGCGAACTCGTGCTCAGGACAGGCCATGCCGATGGGCAGGTACTGCTGGAGGTCCTGGACAATGGCCGGGGCATGACGGCCGAGGTGCGCGAACGGCTCTTCGAACCCTTCTTCTCCGCCCGGCGTGGTGGCCTGGGTCTTGGACTCACCACAGCGCGCACGATCCTCAACGCGCATGATGTGCGGCTCACTGTGGAAAGTGAGGAGGGCGCCGGCACCACATTCAGGTTGCACTTCCCATGTGGCTGAGCGCAACGCTCAATGCCCGGTGATCACCCGGCCGGGGTTCCCCACCACCACACTGTTCGGTGGCACGTTCTTCACCACCACGGCACCCGCGCCGATGACCACATCGCTGCCGATACTGATGGGTCCGATGACCACCGCATTGGCGCCGATGTCCACCCGGTCACCGAAAATGGGCGCCTTGCTGTAGGTGCCGTCCTTCAACCGCTTGTTGCCGATGACGCAGCCGTTGCGCACGATGCAACCGGCCCCGAAAACGGTGCCATCGTTCACCACCAGCGCCTGCCCATGGTCCACCCGGAAGCCGGGCCCGATGCGCGTCTTCCAAGGCAGTTCGATCCCCAGGACCCATTCCACGCCCACGCGATAGAGAATGAAGTACCAGAAGAAGAGGATGGCTGTGATGATGTTGCGCCGCAGCAGGTGCGCCAGGCGGAAGTGCACCATCACCAGCCGCCCCTTCGGGTTGCCGCGGTTGGCCCGCCAGTCCTGGAATATGTTCGCTGCGCTAACCATCAGCTTCGCCTGCCGGTCAAAGGTGACATGTATTGGTTGAACAGCAGTTTGAGGTATTGTGGCACGTAGAGCACGGTGCGGGTGGCCTGCCCGATGCAGATGCCCACCGGCCCAAGTCCCAGGTCCTGGCTCACCCGTCGGCCTTCCTGCAGCACGCGCTTCAGCGGAATGCTCATGCTGGCGCCTCCGGCCGTGAAATTGGCCAGCACTACCGGCAGATAGTGGAATTGGGCCGGGTTCTCCAGCCAGGCCGCGAGCGTCCACTTGTGGTCGCCACTCACGCGCAGCTCCGGGTCGAAGGGGCGTCCTTGGTAATAGCTGCGCCGCACGAAGAAGGAGGGGTGGTTCAACACCATCTCCCAGTATTTCAGCAGAAAGCCGCTCCGCCTTGCCTGCTTGACCTTGCGGTGGCCGTTGGGGTAGTGGATCCATATGTCGCCATGCGCGATGTTGATGTCCGGACGGTCCTTAACGGCCATCATGGCACGTTCCACCGCGTCGGGCTCATACCAGTCGTCGGCATTGATCAGTGCCACCCATTCGCCCGTGCACAATGCCACGCCCTTGTTCATGGCGTCGTAGATGCCCTTGTCGCGCGCACTGGTCCACAGGTCGATGCGGCCCTCATACTTCCGCAACAGGTCCAGGGTGCCATCGGTGCTGCCGCCATCCACCACGATGTACTCGATATGCGGGTACGTCTGCTCCAGCACGCTTTGGATGGTCCGCTCCAAGGTGGCGGCGCCGTTGAACACCACCGTGACGATGCTCACCAGCGGCCGGTCCGCCCCCCCCTGTGCCACATGCCCATGTGCGCGCCGCCCACCGCTGATCGGACCATCCGCCATGCGGGGCGAATTTCGCTGCATCGCGAGGTGGGGCCGCACCGGCCCCACGGCGATCTATCAACAGCGGGAAAGCGGATGTAACTTTCCCTTCGGCGCGCCGTCCCATCTTCGGACACCGGCCTCCCCCTCACCCGATGACCCTCGCGGAATACAACCATGCGGTGGATGCCCACGCGGACGGGATCTATCGCTTCGCGCTGAAACACTTGCGCGACGAGGACCGGGCGAAGGATGTGGTGCAGGAGAGCTTCGCCCGCCTTTGGGTGAAGGTGGACCAGGTGGAGGCCGCCAAGGTGAAAAGCTACCTGTTCACCACGGCCCACCATGTGATGGTGGACGAGGTGCGCAAGGATGGCCGGAGTACAAGGATGGAGGAACACCACGACAACCTGCGCACCGTGAGCCAGTCGCAACCCGATCTGAAGGAAGTGCTGGATGCCGCCTTGGCCACCCTGCCACCGATCCAGCGCAGTGTGGTGCTCCTGCGCGATCTGGAGGGATATACCTACGAGGAGATCGCCGAACTCACCGGGCTGAACCTGCCCCAGGTGAAAGTGTACATCTACCGCGGGCGCACCGCATTGAAGGAGTACATCGGCCAATTGGATGTGCTGGTATGAAGAGCCGCATCGACCATAGCAACTACGAAGCCTGGCTGCTGGACCGGCTGGAGGGCAACTTGGACCCCGAGCGGGAACGCGAACTGGATGCCTTTTTACTGGCCCATCCGGAATTGGACCTTGGCTTGGATGAACTGCCCACCTTGGGCGACTTGGAGGCCCGGCTGCCCCAGGTGGAGAAGGATGCCCTGAAGCGCAGCCTCCCGCCGATGGGCATGCCCGGCGAAACGGCCATCGATGACTTTCTCATCGCCCGCTTGGAAGGCGACCTTTCACCGGATCAAGCAGAAGCACTGCGGATCTTTTTGATCGACCACCCCGAGCACCGACGTGCCGAAAGGCTCTATGCGCTCACCAAGCTGGTGCCCGAGGCCCTGGCCTACACGGCCAAACATGGTCTGGAAAGGCAGCTGCCACCTCCAGGTCTTCCGGACCGATACACCTTGGATGACTTTCTGGTGGCCCGCTTGGAGGGTGACCTCACGGCGGAGCAGGAGGAAGCCCTTTTCACCTATCTGGCCTTGGAGCCTTCAGCAGCCCGGCATTGGGCGCTTATGGGCCACACCCGTATCGCTGCCGAAGCGGTCACATTCCCGAGCAAGTACGACCTCAAGAAGAGCGGGAAGGTCATCGCCATAGGGTCCGGAGGAGGCGCCTCCCCCTGGTCCGTTTGGGCACCGCGCCTGCGTGCCGCTGCGGTGGTGGCCGTGTTGCTCGGTTTGGGGCTTTGGTTGCTTGACCGCGGACCCGAACAAACATCCCAAGTGGCCGAAGTGGTTGAAAAGGACCCCAAGGGCACCGCGAATACGCCTGACCCTCAACAGAATGGGAATGCTGCGGCCACCCAGGTCCAAGTGGACCAAGCTCCGGGGGCCGCACAGGATGCGCCACGAGCTTCCGGCGACAAGGACCCTTCTTCAAAGTTCCGCCAGCCGCCGGTCGAGCGTGAGGAGGGGGGACTTCTGGCCCGGGTTGAGCCACTGATCCGCAGCAATGAGCCTGGCCGTGTTGGGCCGCGTTCGGCGGAGGTGCCTGAAGTGGTCATCAGCCCTTGGGAAGACCAACCTGAAGAGGGCCTGGCGGACGCGGGGACCGAGGGGATCTCCCTGGGAGGCTTCCTGGCTGGGAAGCTCAGAAAGCGTGTGCTGAAGGAAGAGGAGGCGGACCAGCGCCCGCTGGACACCCAGGATGCCGTGGCCGCCGTGGACAAAGGGCTGCGCGCTGTGCGGGGTGAAGGGGCCGGTCTACAGGTGGGTCGCCAGCCCGATGGCAGGGCGCGGTCTTGGGACCTGCGCCTGGGACCCAATCTGGCCATCAGTGCCAGCCGCTGACCGCCCGCCCCGCGAACACCGGCAGGAACGGGCGAAACCCTACATTTGCCGTCCGCTTTTTCGCAGGGCACCCGTGGCTCATCATCCGGAACATAGCATCCCCTTCACCGGTCTCAAGGACGGCACCCATGCCTATCGCTTTGAGATCGGCCGGGAATTCCTCATGAGCGTTGGGGAAGACGAGATCACCGATGGGCAGGTGACCGTGGATGTCACCTTGGACAAGAGCACCACGATGATCGTGGCGGAGATCCATGTGGAAGGCCCGGTGACCGTGCATTGCGATCGTTGCGACGGGGCCATGGAGTGCAGGCTCTCCGGTAACCAGCGGCAGATCTTCCAGCTCAACGCCACCGAGGACCTGGATGATGATGAACTGGTGGCGTTGCCCCCGCAGGCGCACACGATCGATCTCGGCCATTACATCTATGAATGCGTGCGCCTGGCCCTTCCCGCCCGGCATGTGCACGCCCCTGGCCAATGCGACCCCGAGGCGGAGGCCGCCTTGAACCGGCTGGCCGTGGAAAAAGAACCTGTGCCCGACCCCCGTTGGGCCGCCCTCCAAGAATTGAAGAACCAGCGGCCCTGAGCCGTAATCCCCGCGACCATGCCAAATCCGAAGCGCCGTCATTCCAAGACCCGCACCGCCAAGCGCCGTACCCACCAGAAGGCCGCCGTGCCGGCCCTCACCGTGGACCGTAACTCCGGCGAGACCCACCTGCGCCACCGTGCCTATCAAGTGGGTGACGACCTGTTCTACAACGGACGTCTGGTGGTTTCCGCCAACGATTCCGCCGAGTAAGCACATCGCCGCTCATCCCAGCCGCACCGCCACCTCACCGCATGAGGATCGGACTGGACATCATGGGAAGTGACCATGGCCCCGCCGTGCCCACCAGGGCCGCGGTGATGGCCGGTCGCGAGTTGCCGCCGGACGTGCGTCTGGTGCTCATCGGTGACGAGGCCGCCATTCTCGAGGCGCTCACCGCCGAAGGGGCGGATCCCGCCGGCTTCGATGTCGTACCCAGCCGGGACGATATCTCCATGCGCGACAATCCCACCAAGGCGCTCACCACCAAGCCCGAAAGCAGCATCGCCAAGGGTTTCGGCATGCTCAAGACCGGCGCCATCGATGCCTTCGCCAGCACGGGCAACACCGGCGCCATGCTGGTGGGCAGCATCTTCAGCGTCAAGCCCATCCCGGGCGTGATCCGGCCCTGCATCCCCAGCGTGGTGCCCAAGGAGAACGGGCACTATGGCATACTGGTGGACGTGGGGGCCAATGCCGACTGCAAGGCCGATGTGCTGGTGCAGTTCGGTCTGCTGGGCGCCATGCTGGCCAAGCACGTCTACCAGATCGCCGAGCCCAAGGTGGGGTTGCTCAACATCGGGGAGGAGGAGAAGAAAGGCGACCTGTTGCGCCAGGCCACCTATGAGCTCATGCGCGATCAGCAGCAGTACCGCTTCGTGGGCAACGTGGAGGGTCGGGATCTATTCAACGACAAGGCCGACGTGTACGTCACCGATGGGTTCACCGGCAACGTGGTGCTCAAGGCCGTGGAAGCTTTCCACGACCTGCTGGAGCAGCGCGGTGTGCACGAGCCCTTTTTCGACCGCTTCAACTATGAGAGTTATGGCGGCCTGCCGGTACTGGGTGTCAATGGCAACGTGATCATCGGCCACGGCATCAGCAATGACATCACCATCAAGAACATGCTGCTGTTCACCCGGCAGGTGGTGGACAGCAAACTGAACGAACGCATCCGCGAAGCGCTCACCTGATGAGGACCACCGCAGCCATCACCGCCGTGCACGGACATGTGCCGGACATGGTGCTCAGCAATACGGTGCTGGAGACCATGGTGGAGACCAGTGACGCCTGGATCACCGAGCGCACCGGCATCAAGGAGCGGCGCATCCTGAAGGGCAAGGACCAGGGCCTGAGCGTGATGGCCATCGAGGCCGTGAACGGGCTGCTGAAGAAACGCGGCATCGGTCCGGAGGAGATCGACCTCATGATCGTCTGTTCGGTGACGCCCGACCGCGTGTTCCCTGCGACCGCCAACATCGTTTGCGACGCCATCGGCGCCAAGAACGCCTGGGGCTTCGATCTGGGCGCCGCATGCAGCGGGTTCCTCTTCGGGCTTGTCACCGGCGCGCAATTCATCGAGAGTGGCAAGCACAGGAAAGTGGTGGTGGTGGGTGGCGACAAAATGAGCGCCATCGTGGACTATGAGGACCGCGCCACCTGCATCATCTTCGGCGATGGATGCGGGGCCGTGCTGTTGGAGCCGAACACCGAGGGTGTGGGCATCCTGGACAGCATCCTGCGCAGTGACGGCAGCGGATGCCAGTACCTGCACCAGAAGGCCGGGGGCAGCATGCGCCCACCCTCCGAACGCACCGTGGAGCGGCGGGATCACTACGTGTACCAGGAAGGCAAGGCCGTGTTCAAATTCGCCGTGACCAACATGGCGGATGTGAGTGCGGAGATCATGGAGAGAAATGGTCTCGGAGCGGATGATGTCGCCTGGCTCGTTCCCCACCAGGCCAACAAACGCATCATCGACGCCACCGCCCAGCGCATGGGGCTGGACGACAGCAAGGTGATGGTGAACATCGAGAAGTACGGCAACACCACCAGCGGCACCATACCCCTGTGCCTGTGGGAGTGGGAGAACAGATTGAAGAAGGGCGACAACGTCATCCTCTCGGCCTTCGGGGGCGGCTTCACCTGGGGCGCCGTGTGGGTGAAGTGGGCCTATGGAAGTTGAAGGCTGGAAAGCACCTGGCCGAGCATCGAAACACAAGGAAGACACACCAACCTACATCCACCTTCCATCTCCGATCCGCAACCTGACAGCGACTACCTTTCACCCGGTACCACCGGCAAACGACAACCCTGAACGATGAACATCAACCAGATCCAGGACCTGATCAAGTTCGTGGCCAAGAGCGGCGTGAGCGAGGTGGAGATCGAGCAGAAGGATTTCAAGATCACCATCAAGACGGCCCGCAAGGAGAAGGAAGTGCAGATGATCGCGGCACCAGCGCCGTCCTATGCACCGCCACCCGCACCGGCTCCCGTGGCCGCCGCGCCGGCACCTGCCGCACCCGCCGCGGCACCAGCCTCCGCCCCGGTGTCCGAGGACAGCAAGTACATCACCATCAAGGCGCCCATGATCGGCACTTTCTACCGCTCCTCTGGACCCGGCAAGCCGGTGTTCGCGAACGTCGGTGACGAGATCAAGCCGGGCAAGACCCTGTGCATCATCGAAGCCATGAAACTCTTCAACGAGATCGAGAGCGAGGTGAGCGGCAAGATCGTGAAGGTGCTGGTGGACGACGCCAAGCCGGTGGAGTACGACCAGCCGCTGTTCCTGGTCGATCCCGCATAAGCTCATTCACCACAGAGACACAGAGAGCACAGAGGAAAGCCCGAAAGGCACGCGGGCGGCTTCTTCGACTCGAATGGCTCAGTGGTAGGATCCGCGTCCTTCTCCGCGTCCGCCGTGCCTCTGTGGTGAACCAGAACAGAAGCCTCCCATGTTCAAGAAGATCCTCATAGCCAACCGTGGTGAGATCGCCCTGCGTGTGATCCGCACCTGCCGTGAAATGGGCATCAGCACGGTGGCCGTCTATTCCACCGCTGACAAGGACAGTCTGCCTGTGCGCTTCGCCGATGAGGCCGTGTGCATCGGCCCGCCCCCCAGCAAGGAGAGCTACCTGAACATGTCGCGCATCATCGCCGCGGCGGAGATCACCAACGCCGACGCCATCCACCCCGGCTACGGCTTCTTGAGCGAGAACGCCAAGTTCAGCAAGCTCTGCCAGCAGCACGGCATCAAGTTCATAGGCGCGCTGCCCGAGCAGATCGAAGGCATGGGCGACAAGTCCACGGCCAAAGCCACCATGATCGCCGCCGGTGTTCCGGTGGTGCCCGGCACCGAGGGGCTGATCACCGACCTGGCCGTGGCCAAGAAGGAGGCCAAACGCATCGGTTATCCGGTGATCCTGAAAGCCACGGCCGGTGGTGGCGGCAAGGGCATGCGACTGGTTTGGGACGAGAAGGAGTTCGACGAGGCCTTTGAAAAGGCCAGCCAGGAAGCCGGCGCCGCCTTCGGCAACCCCGGCATGTACATGGAGAAGTACATCCTGGAGCCGCGCCACATCGAGATCCAGATCGCGGGCGACCAGTACGGCACCTTTTGCCACATGAGCGAACGCGACTGCTCCATCCAGCGCCGCCACCAGAAGCTCGTGGAGGAGACCCCAAGCCCTTTCATGACCAAGGCCCTGCGCAAGAAGATGGGCGAGGCCGCCAAGAAGGCCGCCGCCGCCGTGAATTACGAGGGTGTGGGCACCGTGGAATTCCTGGTGGACAAGGACCGCAACTTCTACTTCATGGAGATGAACACGCGGATCCAGGTGGAGCACACCATCACCGAGGAGGTGATCGACTACGATCTGATCCGCGAACAGATCAAGATCGCCGCCGGCATCCCCATCAGCGGATTGGATTACGAACCCACGCGCCACAGCATCCAGTGCCGCATCAACGCGGAGGACCCCTTCAACGGATTCCGCCCCAACCCGGGGAAGATCACCAGCTACCACAGCCCGGGCGGCCACGGCGTGCGGGTGGATACCCATGCCTACGCCGGCTACACCATCCCGCCGAACTACGACAGCATGATCGGCAAGCTCATCGTGAGCGCACAGACACGCGAGGAGGCCTTGGCGAAGATGGAGCGCGCCCTCAGCGAGTACGTCATCGAGGGCATCCACACCACCATCCCCTTCCACCTGCAACTGCTGCAGGACGAGCGTTTCCGCAAGGGGAATTTCACCACCAAGTTCCTCGAGGATTTCGAGCTGAAGCGTCCCTGAGCCGGCGCTCAAGATGCGGTCCATCGCGTTGTCGCTGTTCGCACTTGCCCAAGCGGCCTCATTCGCCACGGCGCAGAACGTGGTGAACGACAGCACCGCCTCGGTGATCGCCTATTGGGAACCCGGCGACCACCGCGTGTACGATGTGACGCGCTCGGTGGAGGGGCCCAAGCCAGCGCGGTCGTCCTACCGCATCGCGTTGAAGGTGGTGGACGCCACCGACAGCACCTACCTGCTGGAATGCCACTACAGCGAGCTGCGCGTGGAAGCCGCCCTGCCCGAGGACCCGCGGGACCAGGCCGTGTTCCGCAAACTGCTGTATGCGTTGGACGGTCTGCGCTTCACCGTCACCACCGACGAAACGGGCATTCCACTTGCGCTGGCGCGTCCGCAGGAGGTGGATGAACATGCGCGGCAGGTGATGCACGGGATCCTGGACATGGCGTTGGACCACGGCGAGCGCCTGCGCATGGAGGCCGCACTGGAACCGGTGATCGGTGCGGCCAACCTGGCGCAGGACGCCTTGGAGGACATCGGCAACCTGCTGTTCCCCTTCGGCGTGGCGTACATCAACGGGCGGGAGGAACACGTGGAGGCCGAAGTGCCCAACCCGCTCGGAGGCATCCCTTTCCGCACGCGGCAGGTTTTCGTGATGGACAGATTTGACAAGGAGAAGAGGACCGCGCACATGCGCATGCGGCAGTCCATCGACCCGAAGGCCGTGGACGAGGATATCGAGAACCTGATCGCCAGCTGCGGCGGCGTCGGCCTTGCAGGTGAAGTGCGCGAAAAGCTGCGACGCGATATTGAGGGTGTCCGCGTGGACGAGACCATGGACATCGAGATGGACCTGCAGGGTGCCTGGACACGGCAGCTTGAATTCACGCGTGAAAGCCGGGCGCGGGGCATCGTTTCGCGTGAAACGAGGACCTACCTGCTGCGCTGAGCGCCGGCACCCGGTAATTCCCCGGGCACAACGGACCAGGCCTACTTGAACGCGGGGATCCCCGTCACTTCCGCGCCGGTGATCAGCAGATGGATGTCGTGCGTGCCTTCGTAGGTCACCACGCTTTCCAGGTTCATCATGTGCCGCATGATGGGGTACTCATTGGTGATGCCCATGCCACCCAGGATCTGGCGTGCCTCCCGGGCCACGGTCAGTGCGAGATGCACGTTGTTGCGCTTGGCCATGCTGATCTGCGCGGTGGTGGCGCGGCCCTCGTTGCGCAGCACACCCAGCCGCCAGGTGAGCAGCTGCGCCTTGGTGATCTCGGTGATCATTTCGGCGAGCTTCTTCTGCGTCAGCTGGAAAGCGCCGATCGGCTTGCCGAACTGGATGCGTTGCCTGGCATAGCGCAGGGCGGTGTCGTAGCACTCCATGGCCACACCCAATGTGCCCCAGGCGATGCCATAGCGCGCGCTGTCCAGGCAGCCCAGTGGGGCGCCCAGCCCGCTCTTGTTGGGCAGCAGGTTCGCCTTGGGCACCTTCACATTGTCGAACACCAACTCCCCTGTGGGGCTGGCGCGCAAGGAGAGCTTGCCATGCGTGGTGGGTGTGGAGAAGCCCTCCATGCCGCGTTCCACGATCAGTCCATGGATCCGCCCCTCCGTGTTCTCCGCCTTGGCCCACACCACGGCGATGTCCGCGATGGGACTGTTGCTGATCCACATCTTGGCGCCATTCAGCACGTAATGGTCGCCTTTGTCCTGGAACACGGTGACCATGCCGCTGGGGTTGCTGCCATGGTCCGGTTCGGTGAGGCCGAAGCAGCCGATGTTCTTACCCTGGGCCAGCAGAGGCAGCCACTTCTTCTTCTGCTCTTCGCTGCCGTACTTCCAGATCGGATACATCACCAATGAACCCTGCACACTGCAAAGGCTGCGCAGGCCGCTGTCGCAGCGCTCGATCTCCTGCATGATGAGGCCGTAGGCGATCTGGTCCAGCCCCATGCCACCATATTCCTGCGGCACCATGGGCCCGAAGGCGCCGATCTCCGCCAGGCCGGGAATGATCTCCGGGTGGAATTCGGCCCGTTCGAAGGCGTCCTCGATGATCGGCTTCAGGTGCCTGCTCACGTGCTTGCGCGCCGTGTCGCGGATCAGCTTGTGCTCCTCGGTAAGGAGTTCATCCACCAGGTAATGGTCATGGCTTTGAAAGAGGTCCGTGGAGGTGCGCGGGCGTGCGGAGGTGGTGCTGTCCATGTGGGTTTCGCTGGATCGTTCGGCGGGGCCGCGAAGTTAGCGCAGCCCCGGCCCCGGCTACCTTTGGCCAAGTATCAGATGGTTGACGAGCAAGGCCTGCGCGTGGTGGATCCGCTGGGTGCCGAGTGGGTGACCTTGTTGCTGCTGGCCGCGGTCGCCGTGCTGGCCTGGGTCAACATCAGCGCCCCCAAGCAATGGCGGCTGCTGGCCCAGGCCGTGTTTCGCATGCGGCTGGGGCGGCAGGCCCTGCGTGAAGAAGTGGACCTTCAGGACCGCACCTTCATCGCCCTGCTGGGCACCTCGGTCGCGGTGCTCACCTTGTTCGGCTGGCAGACCTGGGCCTTGCGCATGCCCGCACCCCCGCCTTCCTATCCGCTGCTGCTGGGCCTGGTGGCACTGGTCCTCGTGGTGCAGGTGGTGCAGGTGCGGCTGGTCGCTTGGCTGTTCCAAGGCGATGGCGGCCTGGACGAGTACCTCACCACAGGACTTCTCCTGTTGATCCTGCTGGGCATGGCGCTGTTGCCGCTGGCCGTGTTCATCGCCTTCCGTCCCGACCTGCGCACCTGGGCCCTGTTGGCCGGCTCGGCGCTGGCGGCCGCGTTGCTCCTGTACCGCTGGGTGCGTGGCGTCTGGATCGGGCGTGGCGAGGGGGTCTCCCCGGGGTACATAATTCTCTACCTTTGCGCCGCCGAAGCGGTGCCCCTGCTGCTCTTGATCCACGGCTTTAGGGCACCGATCGATCACCCTTAAGCCGCGCGGCCTTGAAGATCAAGACCATCCTCGTTTCGCAGCCCCCACCGACGGACGAGAAGTCGCCTTACTTCGACCTCGCCCGGAAGTACAGTTTGAAGATCGATTTCAAGCCGTTCATCCAGGTGAAAGCCGTGGATGGGCAGGAATTCCGCCAGGAACGCATCAACATCCTGGACCACACCGCCATCGTGCTCACCAGCAAGAACGCGGTGGACCACTTCTTCCGGATGTGCAAGGAATTGCGCCTCACCGTGCCGGAATCGATGAAGTATTTCTGCATCACGGAGAACGTGGCCTATTACGTCCAGAAGTACATCGTCTACCGCAAGCGCAAGGTCTTCATCGGCAAGCAGACCATCGGGGACCTGATGGACGTGATCAAGAAGCACAAGGACGAGGTGTACCTGGTGCCGAGCTCGGACATCCAGACGGGCGACATCCCGGACAAGCTGCAGAAGGCAGGGGTGAAGTTCTCCAGTGCAGTTTTCTACCGCACGGTGGCCAATGACATGAGCGATGTGAAGGACCTGAAGAAGTACGACATGCTCGTGTTCTTCAGCCCCGGCGGCATCGAGAGTCTGCGCAAGAACTTCCCGGATTTCAAGCAGGACGGCACCTTCATCGCCGCTTTCGGCCCTGCCACCGCCAAGGCCGTGGAAGAGAACGGCTACCGGCTGGACCTGCAGGCCCCCCTGCCCGAGGCCCCTTCGATGACCGGCGCCATCGAGCTTTTCATCAAGCGCCTGGCGAAGAAGAAATAGTCACGGACCGTCACCATGGCAACGGCCGGTGGCGGCCAACAGCGCAACCTGGCCGTGGCACGACCTACCTTCCGCAAGCACGAACGGCTCCGGGGCCGTGTGCGCATCCAGGAACTGGTCACCACCGGACGCTCCGTGCATGAACCCCCCTTCAAGCTGATCGGCAAGGCCATGTCACTGCCCACCGTCGCCCCCATGCAGGTGGCCTTCGCCGTGCCACGCCGACACCTCAAACTGGCCGTACACAGGAACAGGGTGAAACGCCTGATGCGCGAAGCCTGGCGGCTGGACAAGGAACGGTGGTATGTCCCATTGCGCGAACGCGGTGTCCAGGTGGCTTGTTTGATCGTGTGCCAGGGTGCGGTGAAGCTCACGCTGGCCGAGGTGCGGATGAAAATATCCCGGGCCATGGACCGTTGGTTGGAGAGGCATGGCTAAGCTGCTGGCATACCCCCTCATCGCGCTGGTGCGGCTGTACCAGTACACCATCTCGCCATTGCTGCCGGGCGCCTGCCGCTATGCCCCATCCTGTTCGGAGTATGGTGTCATCGCCTTGCGAAGACATGGGGCCTTCCACGGCGGCTGGCTCACCCTGAAGCGCTTCCTATCTTGCCACCCATGGGGCGGTCATGGCCATGACCCCGTCCCCGAACACCCCCATCGTCATGGAGAATCGTGACCAAGGCCGCCGCCCGTCCTGGAGGAAATGGATCGTAGCAGCGGCCATCGCCGCCGTTGGAGCCATCACCATCGCGGCGGGCGACAGCTACTTCGAGATCAGCAAGAACCTGGAGATCTTCAACGAGCTCTACAAGGAGCTCAACATCTACTACGTGGATGATACCGAGCCGGGCAAGCTGATGAAGACCGGCATCGACGCGATGCTCTCCTCGCTCGACCCCTACACGCAGTACATCCCGGAGAGCGACATGGAGGACTACCGCTTCATGACCACCGGCCAGTATGGCGGTATCGGCGCGCTCATCCGCAGGCGGGACGAGAAGGTGATCGTGAGCGAGCCGTACGAGGGGTATCCTGCGCAGAAGGCCGGCATATGGGCCGGTGACGAGATCGTGGAAGTGGATGGCCGCAAGGTGGCGGGCATGAACACCGATGAGGTGAGCAAGCTGCTCAAGGGCCAGGCGGGATCCAGCGTGCGGGTGCTCACGCGGCGCGACGGCGGGGAAACAACGACCCATGTGCTGAACCGTGAGGAGATCAAGATCCCCGACGTGCCCTACAAGGACATCATCGATGAACCGGGCGGCGTGGGCTACATCAAGCTCAACAGCTTCACGCAGACCGCCGGGCAGGAGGTGCGCAACGCCGTCAAGGAGTTGAAGGAGAAGGGCGCCACCAAACTCGTGCTCGACCTGCGTGGCAACGGCGGCGGCCTGTTGCGCGAAGCGGTGAACATCGTCAACCTCTTCGTGCCGAAGAACCAGTTGGTGGTGGAGACCAAGGGGCGCATCGCCGAATGGGACAAGAGCTACAAGACCCTCAGCGAGCCGCTGGACGCCTCCATACCCCTGGTGGTGCTGGTGGATGCCCAGAGCGCCAGTGCCAGCGAGATCGTGAGCGGGGCCCTGCAGGACCTGGACCGCGCAGTGGTCGTAGGTGAACGCACCTTCGGCAAGGGACTGGTGCAGCAGACGCGCGATCTGTATTACAACAGCAAGCTGAAGGTGACCGTGGCCAAATACTACATCCCCAGCGGGCGCTGCATCCAGAAACTGGACTACGCGCAACGCGACAGCACGGGCAAGGCCAGCGAGGTGAAGGAGGAGACCATCGCCGAGTTCCGCACACGCAATGGCCGGCCGGTGTTCGATGGCCGCGGTGTGTTGCCCGACGTGCCGGTGGAGGAGCACGAGATGGCCAAGGTGGTGGGTGGCCTCCACGTGGAGGACGTCTTCTTCGACTTCGCCACGCGCTACCGAATGAAGCATGCGGACATCGGTCCGGCCGGATCCTTCCGTGTGGACGACCGCATCTTCCAGGAGTTCCTGGATTTCGTGAACGGACGCGAGTTCGATTACGAGACCGAGAGCATGGAGGCGCTTGAGGAGCTGGTGGAGAAAGCGAGGAAGGAACGCTACTACGAGCATGTGAAGGACCGCGTGGAGGCGCTGCGCAAGGAATTGGCGCCCGACCGTGGCGAGGATATCCTGCGTTTCCGCAAGGACATCGAGGAGGTGCTGTTGAACGAGATCGTATCCCGCTACCACTTCCAGACCGGCAGGGCCATCGCCGCCATGGCGAACGACCCCTATGTACGCAAGGCCGTGGAAGTGCTCAACGGCCCGGCCTACCAGGAAGTGCTGGCCGGCACGGGCAGGACCGGGAAGTAGACCACACGCGCCGCAAGGGGCATGACCGCACAGGACCACATGCGCCGGGTGCATCTGGGCGCCTTGGCGGCGTGTGCCATCTTCCTGCCGTGGAGCACGGCCTACCTGAGCATCGCGCAGATGGTGCTCGTGGCCAATTGGATCGCCTGGGGCGTGGTTGCGGGTGATCTCAAGCATCGCTTCCGCAAGGGCTTCACCTGGCCTCCCGCGTTGGTGGCCGTCTCCTTCTTCGGGCTGCATGCCCTGGGCCTGCTGTGGACCTCCGACCTGGCTTGGGGCCTGGCCCTTTGCCGCATCCTGCTGCCGGTGCTGGTCTTCACTGTCGTGTTGTCCTCCTCTCCGGGTTCGCGCGAGGGCGAGTTGCGCACCATTCTGCTGCTCGGCGCCTGGAGCGCGGTGGTCAGTGTGGCGGTGTCCTTCGGCCTGCGTGCACCGACCGCCGCCGATCATCGGGACCTGTCCATGTTCATCAGCCACATCCGGCTCGCGCTGCTGTTGTGCTTCGCCGTGGTGATCTTCATGCGCTACCTGGGGCGCACCTGGTGGCAGCGACTCGCGCATGTGCTTGCGACACTCTTCGCGGTGTATGCGCTGGATCGTTTGCAGAGTGTGCAGGGGATCTTCCTGCTCGTGCTCATCACCATGGTGTTCCTGTGGCGCAACATGGCCGGGTGGCCCCGTGCGGCAAGGCTTGTGGCGCGATCGCTGATGGTGCTGGTGCCGGCCATGGCCATCGCCTGGGTGGCGGCACGGATGCCCGGGTTGCGCGCCACACCGGTCCCCGAGCAGAGTGGTCTCAACGCGTTCACCGCGGGAGGCGAGGCGTACACCTTCGACGCCACCAATCCACAGCGCGAGAACGGCGAGCATGTCTGGGCCTGGATCGCCTGGGGCGAGGTGGAGCGCACCTGGCCGTTGCGCAGTGACAGGTCCCTGGAAGGATCGAGTGACAGGGGCGACCCCATGCGCGGAACCCTGGTGCGATACATGACCTCCCTGGGACTGCGCAAGGACAGCTTGGGGGTGATGGCCTTGAGCGAAGCGGATGTACGGGCCATCGAGCGCGGTGTGACCAACGCGCATGCGCAGGGATCCCGTGGCATGCGACGACGCATGGATGCCGTGCTGCTCGAAATGGGCGAGTATGCCGCCTATGGCCGTGCCGACGGGCATTCACTCAGCATGCGCCTGGAGTACTGGCGCGCCGGGATCGCCATCGTGAAGCGGCACTGGGCCATGGGCGTTGGCACCGGCGACACGCAAAGGGCCTTTGATGAACAGTACGCGCGCATGGGCACTTCCCTGGCACCGCAGTGGCGGCACCGTGCGCACAACCAGTACCTCACACTGGCCATCAGCTTCGGCATCTTCGGCCTGCTCTGGTCATTGTACAGCTGGTGGTGGCCGGCCCGTTGTCTGGGCGCCTGGCGCGATCCGCGCTTCATCGCCTGGGCCATCATCTTCGCCGTGGGCTGCCTCACGGATGACACCATCGAGACGCAAGCGGGCGCCACCTTCTTCGCGCTTTACTATGCGCTGCTGGTCTTTTCCCCGGTCCGTGATCCGGCTTCGGATGATGGCGTTTCCAGCGCGGACAGGACCTGATCCACACCGATCGCGCGTATCCAAGCCGCTGGGTCGTCGCCGTTCGGCGCTTCCTCAGCGACCAATGCACGCGCATGCTTCCCCAATGGCGCCCATCTGCCGGGGTGTATGGGATGCTGCGGCGCGTAGAGCCCGATGGCGCGGATGCCACAGGCCGCTGCGATGTGCAACGGACCCGTGCTGGCCGCCACCAAGGCATCGCTGGCGGCGATCAGGCCGATGAGTTGGTCCAGGTCAAGACGGCCACCCGCGTCGGTCACATGCGACAGATGCAGTGGAAGGGCTTCGCGATAGCTCTCCGATTCGGCCTTGGTGCCGGTGACCACCACGTGCCACGTCTCCGGGTCAAGGCGATGGATCAGTTCCGAGAAACGGTCCAGGCCCCATTCCACCGCGCTGCCCTTCGATCGTGGATGGAGTACCAGGGTGGAGCGCCCTGGCTTGAGCATGGCCCTCACCGCGGCGCCAGGCGCCGGGGGCATGAATCCGCTGAGCGCGGACAACGCGCCCACATCGGGCGGATCGGTGAAGCCGAGCGGACGCAACAGTTCCAAGTTCAGGCGTGCTTCGTGCAGCTCGCTGCGTCGGCGGCTGAAGTCCACCCGGTGCGTGCAGGTGGTCCAATGCCACCAGCGATGCGAGGTGCCGATGCGCATGGGGATCCGCGCGCGCGACGCCCAACGCGCCACCTCCCGTTGCGGGAACACATGGACGATCGCGTCCGCGCCCAGATGTTCGAAAGTGGCCACGGGATCGGCGTCCCGCAATTCCTCCAGCGTCACGACCTGTTCCAGATGCGCGCAATGCCGCAGCACGGGCGCCGTGTAGATGCGGCCCAGGAAGGTGATGCGGACCTGCGGCCACCGTGCGCGCAGCACGCCGGCCATCGGCAGGGTGAGCATCACGTCGCCGATGCCGTCCGGGCGTGACAGGATGATGTGTTCAGGTTCGCGCAAGGCCCAACCGCTGGAGTTTGGTGTATTTCATCGCCACGGCGTATGCGGAGTACCAGGCGATGCGAAGTCCGGCGAGGCCGTCGAGGAAGCCGAGCAGCAACACATAGCCCTGGAAGAACTTGAACGGTGGCGCGAAGAGGCGTTTGGTCCAAGTGGCGCGCCTGCCCTCGGCGTTCATTTTCAGGGCGTGCAGATCACTGTATCGCTCGATGCGCTCCAGATGCTCCTTGACGCTGCGGTAGGACCAATGCAACAGGTCGCCTTTCAGATCGTGTACTTCGGTCCCGGCATCCAGACGGAGTTCCTCATGCACATGTTCGCCCTCCCAGCGCGCGGCACCCTTGGGGAAGAGCCGGAGCTTCACATCGGGATACCAGCCGCCATGACGCACCCAGGTGCCGCAATAGTTGGTGAGCCGTGCGAAGCGATAGGCGCCATGCGGGCCGGTACGCTTCACTTCCAGGATCACCCTTGCCAGTTCCGGTGAAAGGGCTTCATCGGCGTCCAGGGAAAGGATGTGATCGTGCACCGCGAGGCCATTGGCGAAATTCTTCTGCGCCGCATAACCTTCCCAAGCATGCTCCACCACGCGGGCACCGGCGGCCCTGGCGATCGCACAGGTGTCGTCCGTGCTGCCGGAATCCACCACCACCACTTCATCGGCCACGCCTTGCACCGATGCGATGCAGCGGCCGATGTCATGCGCTTCATCGCGCGTGATGATGACCGCCGAGATACCTGCCATGCGCGGCCAAAGATATCCGGGTCGCGGGCGGGGTCAGCGGGTGAGGACGAAACGTCCGTGCGCCAATTGCCCTGGTGCGGACCGGATGCGGAACACATAGGCACCGGCGGCAAGGTCATGCACGGGGATCACGGCCCGGCCATCGCGCATCATCCCACGCAGCAACAAGCGCCCGCCATGGTCCATGACGAGCACTTCCGCCACGGCTCCGGGATGGGCATGGCGGGAATGGAAGTGCGCCAGTTGCCCGGCCTGGTCCACAAACACCCATGCGCCGCCACCCGTCACGCCACCTTGTTCGCCGATGGCGTCGAAGGGGGATAGGTTCGCGCAATAGTCCTCGGTCTCCCCGAAGTCGTAACCGTTGGTGCAGCCCGTGGGCACCGCGCTCTGGTACTTCATGGCGATGCGGATGCGTACCGGTCCGGGTTCAGTGCCGATGGGAACGGTGAGGTCGGCAGCGAGGTCCGTGTTGACGGTTCCGCTCGCATCGAAGACCAATTCGTCAGCACCGGTGAACGATCCGTCACGGTCCAGGTCCATCCAGATGCGGAACCATTGTGCGAAGGGGAAGAAGGCATAGCCAGGCGTTAGTATGAAGGGAATGGGCGCCCCGATGGGGAGCTCGGTGGAGAGGCCGGTATGATCGCCATAGCCGCCATCATTGCCCGAGGTGTGGTCGATGGTGCCGATGCGAACGCGGTCGATCCACTCGGTGAAGGAGTTGGCCGATGCTGAAGGGCAATAAATCAGGTCCACGCAAGCGCCACAGTCGGTGGTGAAGAACAGGGCCGTGGGCGACCAGGGGGACACTTCGCCGCCGCATATGCTGCGCGCCTGAAGCTCATGGCCTGTGCAGGCAGCGAGGCCATAGAGTGTGTGGGAGCCGCTCATGATCCCGGACACTTCATTCCAATCCTCCGTTCCACTTGCACGCCAGCGCAGATCGAATGCGGTGGCCGCGAGAACATCGCCCCAGGCCACCTCCAGACTGCCCTCATCGTGGGCCAGCAGTTGTGGCGCGCCGGGGTGGTGGCAGCAGCCCTCGGAGGTCCATACGTAGGTGCTGCTCGGCGCGCTTTCCTCACCGCCGCAGATGGAGGCCACTTGGAATTCGTGGACCGTGCAGGCCAGCAGGTCGGTGACCGTTTGGCTGGTGCTGGTGATCGCTTCCACCTCGGTCCATGTTCCTGAACCCACTGGCCGGTAGCGCAAGGTGTAGGTATCGGCGGGAATGGCGTTCCAGGCGAGGATGGCGGTGCCGATGGCCGTGTTGTACGCCTGCAGATTGAAGGGCGGTACGCAACTGCCGCAGGCGGCCATGATCAGCTGCATGCTGTTGGCCGCGTTGATGCGGCCCCCGGTGGCGATCGTGCCCGGCAGGTTGCCCACCGGATCCACGCCGTCGAACAACATCTGCCGGATGTAGAGCGCGCCGGCTTGTGGGTCGGCATGCACCAGTTCCATGAGCGCAGGGCAGGGCGCACCGTACAACAAGCCGATGACCCCTGCGGTGAGCGGGCTGGCGAAGGAGGTGCCATTGGCCAGGCCATAGCCGCCGCCGATGCTGGTGGTGAGCACGCTGTTGCCCGGTGCCGCCACATCGATGCTGTTCAGGCCGTATGCACTGTTGGTGCGCATGTCGTTGCTGTTGGTGGCCGTCACGCCCACCATGTAGTCGCTGGGGCAGGCCGTGGGCAGATCGCCCACCACGTCCACGTCCACATTGCTGTTGGCCGTGGCGCCGCAGTTGAGGATGCCCGCGGTGCCGAGCGTGTCGTACATGGCGCACCAGATGGGTGAGTTGGACGGCTGCCCGCCGTTGATGCCCCAGCTGGCGTTGGTGGCCACCACGAACCCGCCCTCCGTGCCACCCGACGCGTTGTACCTGCGCCGCATCACCAGCGGATAGGTGTAGGCCGCCACCACCTGCGACTCGCTCACGCCGCCGTGGTTCACCACCATCAGCTTCACATTCCAGTTGGCCCCCGTTACCCCGATCCCGTTGTCGCCTTTCGCACCCGCCATGCCGGCCACCTGCGTACCGTGCGATCCACCATACACGTCGTCGTTGTTCGCGCCGGGGTTCCAGCCGCGGTGGTCGTCCACATAGCCGTTCCCATCATCGTCGATCCCATTGCCGGGGATCTCCGCATGGTTCATCCAGGCGTTGCCGGCAAGGTCCGGATGGGGCAGGTCCACGCGTTCGATGATGCACACCACGATGGTGTCGCCCGTGGCGGTGAGGCCGCCCGTGCTGAAAGCCCAGGCGCCTTCGCTGGCGACCTTCTCATGGTGCCATTGGTCCGGGTACTGCGGATCGTCCGGTACGCTGCGGTCCTCGATCAGGTGGTCGTTCTGCGCCAGCAGCACATCGGGATGCGACAGTATGGCGCGCAACATCACCGGCTGTGGGACCGAAGCGTGATCGAACCGAAGCAGCCAACAACGCATCGGTGCGCTCAATGCCTCCACCACATGCAGCCCTGTCGGGGCGCCCTCAACAGTGGCCAGATCGCGCACCACATGCTCCGGCGTGCGGCCCTGGGCCATCATCACCAGCAACTGTCCGGGTATATGGGCCGCTTCCTGGGCGGAGGCGGGCAAGGCGTTCATCAGGAAAGCCAGGACGAGAAATGGGCTGGTGCGGAACATGCGGGCGGGGAACATCAAAGTTATTCCCGCCATGTGGCAGGCGGCAAAAGGAACAGGGGGCCGAAGCCCCCTGTTCGCGTTTCGGGCGTGACGGTGGGTCACAGGTGGTTCACCACGAATTTGCCGTAGGCCACTTCCTCCGTACCGTGCAACACTCGGTAATGGTACAGGCCATTGGCGAGGAATGCCGTGGTGATGGTGGCCCGGCCATTGTCGGTGCTCTTGCGTGCCACCTCACGGCCGGTGTTGTCCAGCAGGATGATCTGCAGCCTTTCGTTGGCCAGCGCACCGGTGACGTCGAAGAAGATGTCCCGGTCCGCCGGGTTGGGGAACATGCTCACACCGGTGGTCGTCAACGTTTCTTCCAGACCTACGCTGAAGTCCACGTTCACCTGGGTCAGCCCGGTGTTGCAGGTGACCGCCGCACGCTGCACCTCCCAGTCGTAGAAGAAGTAGTAATAGGCTCCCGCATCGGCACCGGTCACCGTGCTACCGGTCACCGCGCCCAGGCCGCCCAGCGGATAGGGGAAGGATGTGCCGCTTCCGATCCCATCACGCCACAATTGTGGATTGCCGCTCATCACACGCAGGCCGTAAGTGCCGGGTCCCGGTACGTTGAAGTTCAGGTCCACGCGGCTTTCACCGTTGGGAACATTGAACGTGGCCTGTTGCACCACCGTGCCCGATGGCATGTTCACCAGGCCGATGGGCCGGTTGCCCGCGCCGTTGGCATAGACCTTCACGCTCTTGATCGTGAACGACTCGTTCGCCGTGAAGGTCAGCCAGTTGTTGGCGTTGGTGTGGTAGATGCCAGGCTGCGAGAAGTTGGTCCGCCCGCCAAAGTCAGGCGCCGGTTGGAAGGTGACCACGTTGCCCACCCAGAAGCTGGTGGGTTCATTCACGAAGGGTGTGTTCCACGGACTGCCGTAGCCGATGGGCGCACCGCCTGAGGAAGTGGCGTACCACACCACGCTGTCGCCGCTGGCATTGAGCGAGGCCACGCCGGGTCCTGGTATGGTGACGCTCGGTGCCTCTGGCGGCTGGTCGCCCACTACGGTCACCGTCACGGGTGCGGAAACGTAGGTGCCACAAACACCATTCAGCGTGGCGGTGTATGTGCCGCTCTGCTGCACCACGATGGAGGGCGTGTTCGCGCCCGTGCTCCACTGGATGCCTTGGGCCACGGAGGAGGTGAGCGTGACACTGCCGCCCAGGCAGAAAATGAGGGGTCCGCTCTGGCCGATCTGCGGAGCGGCTTCCGCAGGCGGTTGGAGCACCACGCTGTTGGTGAAGCCACTGCTTTCACCACCTCCGCAATCCACATCCACTTGGAACTCATAGGGGCTGCAAGGGGCCAGACCGGTGGCCTGATAGATGTTGCCATCCACACCGTTCACCACGATCCAGTTGGGAGCACCCACCACGCGGTAGCGCACGGTGAAGGGACCGCCACCGGGGGCGTTCCACGTGAAGTTGGCCGTGCCGGGCGTGGGCGCTGTAACTGCCGGGCTGGTGGCGGGCGCGCAGGCCGAGCAGGCGTTCATGATCAGCTGCATGCTCTTGAAGGCGTTGATCCTTCCTCCGGTGACGATGGTGCCGGGCAGGTTGCCCACCACGTCCACGCCATCGAAGAGCATTTGCCGTATGTACATGGCTCCGGCTTGTGGGTCGCCATGCACGAGCGACATCAGTGAAGGACAGGGCGCACTGTACAACAGACCGATCACCCCTGCGGTAAGCGGACTGGCGAAGGAGGTTCCACTCGTACTGCCATACGTGTTGCTGCCGCTGGTGGTGTACACGTTGTTGCCCGGCGCGCCCACATCGATGGTGGTGAGACCATAAGCGCTGAAGGTGCGGTTGTTCTGGTTGTTGGTGGCTGTCACGCTCACCATGAATGGGCTGGGGCAGGCCGTGGGCATATCGCCCACCACGTCCACGTTCACGTTGTTGTTGGCCGTGGCCCCGCAGCTGAGGATGCCCGCGGTGCCCAGGGTGTCATACACGGCACACCAGAGCGGGTAGTTGTTGGGGTTGCCGCCATCGATGCCCCAGCTGGCGTTGGTGGCCACCACGAAGGAGCCTTGCGCACCGTTGCTGTTGTTGTAACGGCGGCGCATCACCAGCGGGTAGGTGTAGCTGGCGATCACGTTCGCCTGCGACAGGTTGCCCACGGTCACCACCATGATCTTCACGTCCCAATTGGCGCCAGAGACACCCACACCGTTGTTGCCTTTGGCGCCGAGCATGCCGGCCACCTGCGTGCCGTGAGCGCCGCTGTATACATTGTCGTTGTTGCCGCCGGGGTTCCAGCCGCGGTGGTCGTCCACGTAGCCATTGCCATCATCGTCGATCCCGTTGTTGGGGATCTCACCGTAGTTGAGCCAGCGATTGCCCACCAGGTCCGTGTGCAGCAGGTTGGCACCTTCGATCACGCACAGCACGATCGTATCGCCCGTGGCGGTGAGACCGCCGGTGGTGTAGTCCCAGGCTTGGGGCGACTGGATGTTCGGGTGGTGCCACTGCTGGTTGTATTGCGGGTCGTTGGGCACGATGCGGAAGCTCACCGGGTGGTCGTTCTGGGCGATCATCACGTCCGGGTGGCGTTTCACTTCTTCGAGCATGCGCTCCTGGGGCACCGTGCCGGGATCGAACTTCAGCAGCCAGATGCGCATGGGTTCGCTGGCCAGGTGGTCCACCCGCATGTTGGTGAACAAGTTGTCCACATGGCGCAGATCGTTGGCGATGGTGTGCGGGTCACCGTCGGGGGTGATCATCACCAGAATGTCACCGGGGATGATGCCTGGGTCTTGTGAGGCCGCCTGGAACGGCAGCATAAGGGCGGTGCCGAGCACCACCGCAAACATTGGATATCTCATGGTCAGGGTCTCTTCGCAGGTTTGCCCAAACTTAGGGAAACCCGCCCGGGCGTTCGGGGTGCGCACCGTGCGGATGCCCGGCGCCGCTTGGAAGGCTGACCTCAGCCCCGCAGGTACACGCGCTTCACACGGGGCGGAATGGAGGTGAGCACCTCATAGGGAATGGTGCCCAATGCCGCGGCCAACTCGCCCACAGGGTGCTCCGGCCCGAACACGATCGCCTCATCGCCCACATCGCAGGGGATACCGGTCACGTCCACCATGCACATGTCCATGCATACCCGGCCCACGATGGGTGCCGCCTTCCCATGGATCCAAACGCGTCCCACCCCATTGCTGAGCCGTCTTGAAATGCCATCCGCATAGCCGATGGGCAGGGTGGCGATCACGCGGGCTCCTTCGGCACGCCAACTTCGGCCATAGCCCACCGTGTCGCCGGCGCGCAGGTGTTTGATCTGGGCCACGGGGGTGCGCAAGGTGGCCACGGGCCGCAAAAGGTCTTGTTCGTTCACGTCGAAACCGATGCCGTGCAGGCCGATGCCGAGGCGCACCATGTCCAGCCGCGCAGCTGGGAAGCGTGTGGTGCCGGCGCTGTGGGCGATATGCCGCAGCGGCCGGTAGCCGAGCGTTTCGGCGATCGCGTCGGCCATGCGCAGGAAAGTGGACAGCTGCTGGCGGGTGTGATCGTCCTGGGCCGGGTCGTCGGCCGCGGAAAAGTGGGAGAGGATCGACGCCACGCGCAGGTGCCGGGCATCGCGCAGGGCTTCCAGCAGGGCCGGCAGATCCTCCGGCGCGAAGCCCAAACGCCGCATGCCCGTGTCAAGCTTGAGATGGATAGGCGGCATGGCAGGGTCGCTGCCAGCATGCTGATCGGCTTCTCGCAGGCCGTGCAGGTCGTAGACCTCCGCTTCGAGCTGGAATCGGCGCATCACCTCGAAGGGCACCGGCTCGGGGTTCATCACCAGGATGGGCGTGCCGATGCCATGCTGTCGCAGATCGATGCCTTCGTCGGCATAGGCCACGCCGAGGTAGTGCACGCGCTCGTGCGCCAGCAAGCGGGCGAGTTCGACCGCGCCACCGCCATAGCCGAAGGCCTTCACCATGGCCATGATGCGCACCTGTGGTCCCAAGAGGGCGCGGTAGTGGTTCAGGTTGTGGCGCACGGCCTCCAGATCGATCTCCAGCACGGTGCCATGCACTTGGCGCTGCCAGCGTTGGGTCACGCGTTCCAGCGCGAACGCCCGAGCGCCCTTCACCAGTACCGCATATCCGGCCAATGTGGCGGGATCGGTGGAGGTGAGGAGATGGTCGGTGTCCGGGTGGTCTTCCACGGAACAGGTGAAGCGGTGCTTCTCCGCCGCGATGCGAGGCCCCACCGTCAGGAGTTTCTCCACGCCGGCCCGTTGCAGCAGCGCGGCCACACGGGCATACAGCACTTCGGCCGCATCGCCGCTTTCGAGGATGTCGCTCAGCACCACCGCCTTGGGGCGGCCCGCCGCGATCGCCTCCAGGTGTTCCAAGGCGATGGCGAGCGAGGCCGCGTCGTTGCTGTACGTGTCGTTGATCAACGTGATGCCGTGCATGCCATCGAGCACCTCCATGCGCATGGCCACGGGCGCGAGCAAAGGTGTGCGCTCCGCGATCCATGCTGGCCGATGGCCCAGATGCAACAGCAGTGTCACACAATGCATCGCGTTCTCCACGGAGGCCGGATCGGTGAAGGGGATCTCGAAAGTGAAGTCGGCCTCATCGTTGATCACGTGGATCGCCGTGCCGTTCGCGGTCCTTCGTTCATGCGGTACATGGAGCCAGCCGTTGCGCTCGCGGCTCCAGGTGCGCAGCGTGGCGCGTTGTCCCAGGCCGGCTTTCGTCACCGCTTCATGCACGGTGCCGTGGTCCGCGCAGTAGACCAACGTTCCCGCGTCGCGGAACAATTTGACCTTCTCCAGGGCCTTGTCCAGGTCACTGTGGAAGTTCTCACCATGTGCCGGGCCGATGTTGGTGAACAGCCCGATGGAAGGTTTGACCACCGCGCGCAGGCGTTCCATCTCGCCCGGTTCACTGATCCCCGCCTCGATCAGCCCCAGCGTGTGTCCCTCGTGCATCTCCCACACGCTCAACGGCACGCCCACCTGCGAATTCCAGCTGCCCGGGCTGCGCACGATGTGCTCGCTGCCGCGCAACAGTTGGAAGAGCCATTCCTTCACCACCGTCTTGCCGTTGCTGCCGGTGATGCCCACCACGGGAAATTGGAAGTGCGCCCGGTGCCAGGCGGCGAGGCGTTGCAGGGCGTCGCGTGTATCCGCCACGGTCACGAATTCCGCCGAGGGACCGCTCCAAGGGATCTCTGGTGCGGGCAGAGGGCTGTCGTTCTGCACCAGAAAATGGCGCACGCCGCGCGCGATCAATTCCGGGATGTAGCGGTGGCCGTCGTGCCGCTCACCACGCAGGCAGATGAACAGCGTGCCTTCCACGGGCATCGGCTTGCGCGAATCGATGGCCAGGTGGGTGATGCGGGCGGCACCGTCGCCACCGTGGAGCGTTGCACCCACCACCCCGGCCAGCACGTGCAATGGGTGTCCCTGCTGCGCCATCATCGGTCGCTTTCTCCGCCCTGTTCGGCACCGGCATGCTGCGCGCGTGCGTTCTCGAAACAGCGGCGGCACAGCGGCTGGTAACGGTCGGTCTCGCCCAGCATGATCAGCGCGTCGCCCTTGGTGGTGCGATGGCTGAAATTGGCCAGGTCGCCGCAGCGCATGCAGATCGCATGGACCTTGGTGACATACTCCGCGATCGACATCAGCGCCGGCATGGGGCCGAAGGGCCGGCCCTGGAAATCCATGTCCAGCCCGGCCACGATCACGCGCGTGCCGCTTCGGGCCAATTCGGCGCACACCTCAGGCAGTCCCGCGTCGAAGAACTGCGCCTCGTCGATCCCCACCACTTCGATGCCCGCGGCCAACAAGGGCAGGTTGCTGCTGTTGGGTACGGGCGTGCTGCGGATGGTGTTGGCGTCGTGGCTCACCACTTCGGTCACGGCATAGCGCGTGTCCACGCTGGGCTTGAAGATCTCCACGCTTTGCCTGGCGAACTCGGCGCGGCGCAGGCGGCGGATCAACTCCTCGGTCTTGCCGGAGAACATGCTGCCGCAGATCACCTCGATCCAACCCTTGCGGGGCGATCGGTTGCCGGTGTGCTCCAGGAACATCAGGGGACCTTGTCCGCGACGACAGGGTTGGCGCGGTTTGCAGGGTGCGGCGAAAATAGGGATCTTCGCGGGGGGCCTTCAGGGCCCCGCATGGCATACATGGCCGAAGCGAAAGGATACCGGAGAATGGGCGACCTGGTGGCCGCATTGCAGGCCGCCGAGGTGGGCCTCGCGGCGGGCACCCTGGGCCTGGAAGACCTGGAAGCCGCCACTGCGGATGCGCGTGAGCTTTACGAACGCCTGGTGGTGTTGCGCCATAAGGCGCGCGAAGCACGGCGCACGGAGACCGCGTCCGCACCCGAGAAGGAAGGTCCGGAGGCCGAACCCATCCGGCTGGACACCCGGCCACCGGGCGCATCGCCGCGCCAGACCTCGTTGATAGAAGCCATCGAAGCGACCGAAGCACCGCCCGCGCAGGAGGAGCGGCATACCCCGCGCAAGAAGGCTCCCGCAGCCGCCAAGGACAAGCCACAAGCCCCCGCCACATTGGCGGAAAAGTTGGAGCGGGCGGCCATCGGTGATCTGGGCAAGGCCATCACCCTGCAGCACAAATTCTGGTTCGTTGCCGAGCTCTTCAACGGCGACCGCGCCGGATTCGAGCGTTCAATCACCACCATCAATGCCATGACCGACAAGGAGAGCGCACTGGGATTCCTCCAGAACGAGGTGCTCTCCAAACTCGCCAAGGAACCCGACCCGGAGGCCATCGCCACCTTCCTCGACCTGGTGGAACGCCGTTTCGGATGAGGCGTCCCTTCATCATCGGTCTGTTGTTGGCCGCTCTTCCCGCGGTCAGCGCGCAGGACCGCGATGCCGTTCTCTCCAAGGCGCGTCGCGATGTGGCCGCGCTCACCGATCCCGCCATGCACGGTCGTGGTTATTTCTCCGGCGGGGATTCCATCGCCGCCGAATGGATCGCGCGCGAGTTCAAGCGCATCGGTCTCAGGCCCTTGAAGGAGGACCATTTCCAGCGCTTCCACTTCAAGGTGAACAGCTTTCCGGACAGCATCGGCGTGGTGATCGATGATGCGGTGCTGGTGCCTGGTACCGACTATCTCGTGGCACCGCACAGCGGCACCGCCCAGGGCGTCCACCGGCTGGTCCATCTTTCGCCGGCCGATCTGCTAACCCCGGAGCGGCGCGCCATGACCATGGGTGTGGTGACGGGGAATGCCGCTGTATTCCGGACCCCGGCGACCAAGGATGCCGACACCCTGGCGATGTATGCCGCCATGGAGCGTGAACTGATGCTGCATGTGCCGGTGGTGAGGCCGGTGAAGGGCAAACTCACCTGGGGCGTGGCGCGCGAAGCACTTCCCCACCCCTTGATCGAGGTACGCGATGAGCTTGTCACGGACAGTGCGGGGACCCTCGCCGTGCAAGTGCGCAACAATCTGGTCTCGCTTCACCAGGCGCGCAACGTGCTGGGCATGGTGAAGGGCAGGAGCAAGGACTGGGTGGTGATCGGCGCGCACTACGACCACCTGGGGCGCATGGGGCCCTCGGCCCTGTTCCCTGGCGCCAACGACAATGCGAGCGGTGTGGCCATGCTGCTCGCGCTGGCCGAACGCTTCGCCAAGCGCCCCCCGAAGCACAACCTGCTCTTCGTGGCCTTCGCCGGTGAGGAGGCGGGCCTGCTGGGCAGTGAATGGTTCGTGCAGGACAAGCCCATCCCACTGGGCCGGATCCGCATGATGGTGAACCTCGACATCCTCGGCACCGGCGATGATGGGATCACCGTGGTGAACGCCACCGCCGAGCAGGCCGCCTACGACCGGCTGTCCGGCATCAATGCGCGTGCGTCGCTTTTGCCGCAGGTAAGGTCACGCGGACCGGCCTGCAACAGCGACCATTGCCCATTCGTGAAGCGCGGCGTTCCCGCCATTTTCATCTACACGCTGGGTGGCGTGGCCCACTACCACGACGTGCATGATCGCGCGGAGACCTTGCCGCTCACACGCTTCCACGAGCTCTACACGCTGCTCGGGGAGTTCATCGCCACGCAGCGCTGAGATCCATGGACGCGCCGCGCACCGCTTCCAAGGCCCCATTGACACTGGTGCCCACGCCCATCGGCAACCTGGACGACATCACCATGCGTGCGGTGAAAGTGCTCGGGGAGGTGGATGCCGTGGTGGCCGAGGATACGCGCGTGGCCGGTGAGCTGCTCAAGCATCTGGGCCTGCGCAAACCGCTGGTGAGCTTCCATGCGCACAACGAGCATCGCGGGGTGGGCCAGCTGGTGGAGCGCCTGCTGAAGGGCGAGCGTCTTGCGCTGGTGAGCGATGCGGGCACACCGGGCATCAGCGACCCCGGTTTTCTGCTGGTGCGGGCGGCTTTGCTGGCCGGTATCGAGGTGGAATGTCTGCCCGGTGCCGCGGCTTTCGTGCCCGCCTTGGTGGTGAGCGGTCTGCCCTGCGACCGTTTCACGTTCGAGGGATTCCTGCCTGTGAAAAAGGGACGACGCACGCGCTTGACGGAACTCTCACGCGAGCGGCGCACCATGGTCTTCTATGAAAGTCCACATCGGATCGGGCGTACCCTCGGCGACATGGCCGAAGCCTTTGGCAACGACCGCCCGGCGAGCGTGAGCCGGGAATTGAGCAAGCTCTTCGAGGAGACCGTGCGTGGTGACCTGGCCATGCTGTATGCGCACTTCACCAAGCATGCGCCGCGTGGGGAATTCGTGATCGTGGTGGGCGGCGCCGTTGATAAGTCGTGACCGACGCCCCGAGCGTGCCCCGGGGTGCCCGATACCTTGCGTCCATGCCCATGGGCCGGTCGGTGATCTGGATGTGTGCGCTCTTCGCATGGGCCGATACCGGAGCGCAGCATGCCGTCACCGTATATCGTTCGCCGGCGGAGATGCATGCCAAGCGCGGTGAGCAGGTGGGCGACCTGCTTGACGTGATACCCCACCTGGGCCGTCCGGTGTTGCTGGTGGAACAAGAGGGAAGCCGGCGCCGGATCCCGTGCCGCGACCTGTGGGGCTTCTCTTACAAAGGCATCCTGTTCCGCATAGAGCCCCAGGGCCATCTGCCTGTGCGCCTGATGGCGCATGGCGCGCTGTGCTACTACGAGAATGGCCTCGCTCATCTGCGCATGCAGCGCGACGGCACCGAACTGGAGACCTTCGATCTGGGGCACCGCTCCTACATCAGCCGGCACCTCGAAGGGGAACTGGTGCCGGCCATTTTCCCGGAAGGGGATGCCCGTGGCGCGGCCGCGCGATTCAGGCAGGCTCACCGTCAGTTCGAACCGCTCTTCCAATGCATCGGCGCGGTGGACGATCTGGACAACACGCGCCAGTGTGTGGTGGACTTCGAAGCGGCGCTGGAGGGACCGTGAAAGGGTCCCATCCACCTGGATCATGAGCAGCTTTATGTAACATCCTGGCCATCAAGGAGATGCTGAAGCAGGGTGCGTGGGCAACCAATTCATGGACCTATTGCACCTGATCGCCCATGCGCCGGCCCTAGCCTGACCGGCTTGAAGCGGCAAGGCCCGGGACTGGAGCCGACCGGCCAGGCTTGTACACCAGTGTTGATGCGAACCGGCCCACCGGCACCGGCGTTCACCAAGGGTCTACCTTTGGCGTCAATGGACCCCGGTACAACAGCATTGTCCCCCAGGGCTTTCCACGATTGGGGCCTGGAGTTGGACCGGCCCTTGTTGGTGGCGGGTCCATGCAGCGCGGAAAGCCGCGAGCAGGTGATGGCCACTGCCGGAGCCATCGCGTCGGCCGGACAAGCAAAGGTGTTCCGCGCCGGTGTGTGGAAACCGCGCACCCGTCCCGGGGGCTTCGAGGGTGCCGGGCATAAGGCGCTGGATTGGTTGAAGGAGGTGAGGTCCCGCACCGGCCTGCTGGTGATGACTGAGGTGGCCACGGCGGAGCACGTGGAAGCCTGCCTGGAAGCCGGTATCGACATGCTGTGGATCGGGGCGCGCACCACGCCCAACCCCTTCAGTGTGCAGGCCATCGCCGATGCCTTGCGCGGGGTGGACATCCCGGTCTTCGTGAAGAACCCGATCAACCCCGACCTGCAGTTATGGATCGGGGCCTTCGAGCGCTTGGAGCGCGCCGGACTTAGGCGCTATGCGGCCGTGCACCGGGGCTTCAGCTGGTTCCACGACACCCCCTACCGGAACAGCCCCATGTGGGAATTCCCCATTCGCCTGATGGCGGCCCACCCGGGTCTGGAGGTGCTGTGCGATCCAAGCCACATCGCCGGGGAGCCCGCCCGACTGGCCCAGGTGGCCCAGGAGGCGCTCGACCTGGGCATGAGCGGCCTGATGGTGGAGGTGCATGCCGATCCGGCCAATGCCCTTAGCGATGCCCGCCAGCAGATCGCCCCGGAAGACCATGCCCACCTGATCGGTGGACTGCGCTTCCGCCGTGCGGCGCCTCCCGAAGTGCTGCGAGACAGGTTGCAGGAGCTGCGCGATGTGATCGACGGCCTGGACGAGGAGATCGCCCAAAAGCTGGGCACTCGCATGGATATCGCCGCCCGCATCGGGGAGTACAAGCACGAGCACAGGGTCGCCATCCTGCAACCCGAGCGCTGGGAGGCTATCATGCTGCGCCAGTTGCGGCTGGCCCGCCACCTGGGCCTGAGCGAGGGCTTTGTCCGTGAATTCATGGACGCGGTGCACCGCGAGAGCATACGCCGTCAGACGGCCGCCCAATTGGAAGGGGCTCCCATTCACCCAGCAAGCCTTCCAACCTTGAACGGGGATCACCGTACAGGGTGAAGGCCGATCCCGGTACCTTTCGGCACCTGCATTCGGAAACCTGCCTGGAACCATAATCCACACCCCATGTCCGTGACGCGTACCCTCGCCCTCTTCGCCGCATCCCTGCCCCTGCTTGCCGCCCAAGCGCAGTTCACCTTCACCAACGCCACCGCCCTGAAGAGCAACACCACCAACAGCGGTGGATGCATGGGCGTGGTGGACATCAATGGCGACGGTCTCGACGACCTGTGCATCCTGCACAACAGCCGGATCTTCATGGTGGACTACCAGAACGCCGACGGCTCCTTCACCCTGGTGGACTACGGAAGCGTGTCCAACGACGCGCAATGGGGCATGACCATCGCGGACATGCAGAACACCGGGCACAAGGACCTGGTCTGTGGCGGCAGCTACGACGGCGTGCACTACATGAGGATCCCCACCGTGGGACAGTCCACCCTGGCGAACCTGAACAATGGCAACATGTTCATGCAGTGCAACAACGCGGTGGACATCAACAACGATGGGCACAACGATTTCTGGGCCTGTCACGATGACGCTGCTCCGCGGCAGTGGCTCAACAACGGGAGCGGCAACCTGACCTACGCCAACATCATCGACTACACCACCAACCCCGCCACGGACATGAGCGGGAACTACGGCAGTGTGTGGACCGACTTCGACAACGACGGCGACCTGGACCTCTACATCGCCAAGTGCCGCCAGGGCGTGAACAACCCCAATGATCCGCGCCGCTGGAACCGCCTCTTCGTGAATGACGGCAACGGCAACTTCACCGACATGGCGGAGAGCCACGGCCTGCAGATCAAGAACCAGTCCTGGACGGCCGATTTCGGCGATATCGACAACGACGGCGACCTGGACATGATGCTCACCAACCACGACGCCACCATCCAGCTCTTCGAGAACGACGGTACGGGCCACTTCACGGAGATCACCGCGGGCAGTGGTCTGGAGATCACCGGCTTCTTCCTGCAGAGCAAGTTCGTCGATTTCGACAACGACGGATACATCGACCTGCTCATCGCCGGTGGACTCCAGCGCCTGTTCCGCAACAACGGGAACAAGACCTTCACCAACGTGCCCAACATGTTCCCGGCGAACAAGGCCATGCACAGCTTCGCCATAGGCGACCTGAACAACGACGGTTTCCAGGACGTCTTCGCCAACTACGGCAGCGGCTATGTGACGCCGGACAACAACAACCCCGACCGCATCTGGCTGAACGACGGCAACGACAACAACTGGCTGGTGGTGCGTTTGCAGGGAACCGAGAGCAACCGCGACGCCATCGGTGCGCGTGTCACCATCACTGGTCCTTGGGGCACGCAGATCCGCGAGGTGCGCGCCGGGGAGAGCTACGGCATCGTATGCACCTTCGCCTGCCACTTCGGCCTGGGACAGCAGGAGGAGGTGCCCACCGTGACCGTCACCTGGCCCAGCGGTCTGGTGGAGACCTTCAACAACATCGAGGCGAACCAGACGATCACCATCATCGAAGGCCTGTGCATCAGCCCGCAGGCGGAGATCACCACGCCCACCGCCCCGATCGTTTGTGGCAACGGCAGCACGGTGACACTCACCGCCAACCCCGGCTTCAATTACCTGTGGAACACCGGCGCCCAGACGCAGAGCATCACCGTGAGCCAGCCCGGCAGCTACACGGTGACCATCAACGATGGACAGGGCTGCACCGGCACCGCCAGCATCTTCGTGGTGCAGAGCCCCGATGAGACCCCCACGGTGAGCTACACGGGCGAAACACGCTTCTGCGAAGGCGGCTCACTGGAGTTGACCTCCACCCCGGCCGCGGGCTATAGCTGGACCGGCGGCGGCAATGGTCAATCCCTGGTGGTGACACAGAGCGGCAGCTACACCGTGACCATCGATGGCGTATGCGGGCAGTTCACCAGTGCGGCCGTTGTGGTGGACGTGCTCGATGCGCCTGACGCGCCCATCGCCGACGATGTGGTGATCCCCGTGCCGGGCATGGCCACGCTGCAGGCGGTCGGCGACAACATCCTCTGGTACGATGTGCCCACTGGTGGAAACGCGATCGGATCAGGCAACAGCTTCCAGACCCCCTTCATCGCCAACACCACCTCCTTCTGGGCCACGGCCAGCATCGAACATGAGGGCGAGCATGCCTATGGCTCCAAGACCAATTGGGCCAACCAGGGCCAGTATCACACGAACTCCGACAACTACCAGTTCTTCACCGCCTACGAACCCTTCACCATCGTGAGCGTGAAGGTCTACGCCAACGGCGCCGGCAACCGCAACGTGGCGTTGATCGACCGCACGGACGGCAGCATCGTGGTCTCGCAGGTGATCAACATCCCCGATGGCGAAAGCCGCATCACTCTGAATTTCCAGGTGCCCGCCGCTGGCGACTACGGCCTCCGCACCATCGGTGGCAACCCGCAACTGTGGCGCGATGGCCTTGGCAGCACACAGAATTATCCCTACCCGCTGGGCACCCTCGGTGCCGTCACCAGCAGCAGTGTGGCCGGCGCCAACGCCACGGCCTTCTACTACTTCTTCTACGATTGGGAGGTGGAGGCCACGGGCCTGGCGTGCGAAAGCCAGCGCACTGAAGCGATCGTGTGGGTGGGCAACGTGGGCATCGCCGATGCGGCAGGCAGTGGCATGGTCCACGTGTGGCCCAATCCGGCCTCGGACATCCTCAACATCGGCTTCGGTCAGGTCTCCGGGCGCGTCGTGCTCGAGTTGATGGACATCACGGGCCGCCTGGTGGTGGTACGCGAGCAGGATGGTGCGGCGCTGGAGCAGGGCATCCTCACCCTTGGGGTGGGCGGCCTGTCGCACGGCGAGTATCTGCTGCGTGTGCGCGACGGCGTCGGTTCGAGCGTGCATCGCGTTATGCTTCACTGAGCCTTCCGTCGATAGTGATACTTCGAGAGGGGATCCGAAGATCCCGAGGAGGAGCTGTGTCTATCTTCCGCCGTATTCCGAGCTTGCCGCCCATGACCGCATCGAACAAGCTGCTGGCCACCATGGTCGTCGGTTTCGGACTGGCCTTGGCCGGCTGCCAGAAGGACGAGCCCACGCCGCCCATCGCACCAGGGCCCGCGCCCGCGAGCTGCGGTATCGATGGGGCGCGTCTGCAGGCCACCTTCGATGGTGCCGCGTTCTGCGCCAACGTGAGCCTCTTCGCCAGTGATGCGGCCGGTACGATCACGATAAGTGGCATGAGCACGCAAGGCTCCACGCTCACCTTGGAGATCGATTCTATGTCCGTGGGCACGCATGCCATCACGGAGAACACCAACGCCATGCTGCACACCACCACCCTGGCCATGTCCTACACGGCCATGGACGCCCTGCCGGGCACACTCACCATCGAGTCGCATGACCTGGTGCTGAAAAGGATCAAAGGCACCTTCAGCGCCAGTCTGCAGGGCGCCTTTGGCGGCCCACCGAAGACCATCATCGGTTCATTCGACGTATTCTACGTGGATTGAACCGCACGCATCAGTTGACGAACCGACCCGTCATGGCCGCTGAGCAGGCACGGGACCTCATCACGGTGGACGAGGCCCGGACCATGGTGATGGCCCATGTGCCCTTGATGCCCGCCGAGTTCCGCAAGCTGGAGGACGCCGTGGGCTGTGTGCTCGCCGCCGATGCGCAGGCCGCCGCCGATCATCCGCAGTTCGACATGAGCGCGGTGGATGGTTACGCGCTGGGGGGTCCCATGGGTCCATGGAAGCAGGTGGACACCATCGCCGCCGGGCAGGTGATGTCCTCACCGCTCCTGGCCGGTGAATGCGCAAGGATATTCACCGGCGCCCAGGTGCCCGCGGGTTGTCATGCGGTGGTAATGCAGGAGCGCTGCACGTGGCGCGATGAACTGCTGACGGTGGACATGACCGTGATCCCTGAAGGGGCGAACATCAGGCGACGTGCCGAAGCCTTCCGGATGGATGACATGCTGCTGACGAAGGGGGCCAGACTGGATCCGGCATCGGTGGGGCTGCTCGCCTCCGCCGGCCTCGCGCATGCCATGGTGTCCATGGTGCCCACCGTGAGCATCGTGCGCACGGGCGAGGAGTTCATCGAGGAAGGCGCCGAGCCGGCGGGGCGCATCCATTCCAGCAACGATGTGATGCTCATCGCCGCCTTGCGCGACGGAGGCTTCGCCAACGACAGCGGTCCCTTGATCGCCGGTGACGATCGCCTCGAACTGCGCGACGCCTTGACCGTGGCTTTGGATGAAGGCGATGTGCTGATCACCACGGGCGGCGTGTCGGTGGGCGACCATGACCTCGTTCGCCCTGTGCTGGAAGGCATGGGCGCCGCGATCCATTTCCATGGCGTATCGCAGAAGCCGGGCAAGCCCATGCTCTTCGCCACGCTGCGCGGCAAGCCCGTGTTCGCCCTGCCGGGCAATCCCCGCGCGGTGCTGGTGGGTTGGTACCTGTATGTGCTGCCCTTCCTGCGTGCCATGGAGGGCGCTTCGGATCCATGGCCGCGATCGGAAAGGCTTCCCATCGCGCAGGCGCTGCGGTGGAAGGGTGGGCGGACGGAGTTCCGTGCAGGCTTCCTGCGCGATGGGCAGGTCCATCTTCTGTCCGATGAAGGGTCGCACATGCTCAACAGCATGACCATGGCGGAAGTGCTGGTGGAGCTGCCGAAGGATCTGGGAGAACGCGCGCCAGGAAACGACATCCTGGTGCATCACCTTCCGCGCCGATGAGCAAGGTGGGGTGGACCGGTGTGGTGCTCGCGGGCGGCAGAAGTTCGCGCATGGGCCGCGACAAGGCCTTGATCGAGGTGGACGGCCGTTCGTTGCTCGATCGTGCGTTGGACAAGTTGGACCCGCACGTGGCCGAGTTGCTCGTGATCGGCGAGCCGGAAAAGTACGGCCATGTGGGTCCCTTCGTCGTGGCCGATGAATGGCCGGGCAAGGGGCCATTGGGCGGGTTGGCCACCGCCATGCGCTATGCCAGCAACGACCGCCTGCTGGTGATCGCCTGCGACCTGCCGGGCCTCAACGACCGGCTTTTCGACCTGCTGAAAGCGCAGCTTGGGCATAGCACGGAGGCCGTGGTGCCGCGGCACGAAGGGCTGATCGAACCGCTCGCCGCCGTTTACCACCGCAACGCACAGCCTGTTTTTCGGCGCTGTGTGGAACTGGATGTGCTGAAGATGAGCGACGCGCTCAGCCAGGTGCGCACCAGTTTCGTGGAGGTGTCGCCGGGTCGCGGTGGCTGGCCTGCGGACCTCTTCCGCAACATCAATTCACCTGGCGATCTTTGAGCCATGGAGGTCTTGTTGTTCGGATCGATCGCGGAGAAGGCCGGTGCGGCGCGCATCGATGTGGAGGCCGCATCGGTTTCGCAACTGCGTGAGCGCTTGGCGGAAAGCATCGCTGGCATCGATCTCGGCACGTACGCCATCGCCGTCGACCATCGCATCGTACCGGGCGACATGCCCCTCACCGGCAGAGAGGAGATCGCCGTTTTGCCTCCATTCGCAGGCGGATGAGTGAAGTGAAGCCGCATAAGGTGAAGGACATCTTCTTGGAGGGGCCGATCGATCCGGCCTTCATCGCCGCCAGCATCGCCAAGCACGCCACGCGCCCGGACATCGGTGCACACGAGATCTTCCTGGGCCAGGTGCGCGCGGACTTGCGCGACGGACAACTGACAACCGACAACGGTCTGCCTGCGCCTGTTGCAGCGATCGAATACACCGCCTACCGCGACATGGCCCTCGAACGTATGACCGCCATCCGCGAGGAGGCCTTCGCGAAATGGCCGGAGATGACCTGCCTGCATGTGCACCACAGCCTGGGTGTGATCAAAGCCGGCGAACTCTGCTTCATGGTCTTCGCCAGCGCGCCGCACCGCCAGGCCGCACGCCAGGCCGTGGCCTGGACCGTGGACCGCATCAAGTCCGAACTGCCGATCTTCGGGAAGGAGATCATGGAGGGTGGTGGCTATGTTTGGAAGGCCAACTTCTGAGGTGAATGGACATGGGTGAATAGCGCATGGGCCCGGCGCGGATACAATTCACCCATGTCCATTCACCTTTCGCCGAACATATGATCGACATCACCCACAAGCCCACCACCCTCCGCGAGGCCACCGCCACCGCGCTCGTAACGGTGAGCGACCCGGCCACGATCGCCGCCTTGCGGGAGAAGCGCGTACCCAAGGGAGATGTACTGGAGAGCGCCCGTGTGGCGGCACTGTTCGGGGTGAAGAAGACCCACGAGCTGATCCCCGATTGCCACCCGCTGCCCATCGAGCATGCCGAGGTGAGCTTCGCGATCGGTGAGATGGAGATCATCGTGACGATGCGGGTGCGCACCATCTACCGCACCGGCGTGGAGGTGGAGGCCATGCACGGCGCCAGCGTCGCCGCCCTCACCATCTACGACATGCTCAAGCCCATCGATAAGGGCGTGGTGATCGGCGGCATCCGGCTGCTGGAGAAGAAGGGCGGCAAGAGCGATTGGAAGGACCGGTTCGAGGTGCCTGTGAAGGCCGCCGTGCTGGTGATCAGCGATGCGGTGAGTGCAGGAAAGAAGGAGGACCGGGGAGGCGTTGAGGTGGTCGATCGGTTGAGGAGGTTGGAGGTTGAATGCCATGGCACGACCGTGGTTCCCGATGAACCGGATGCGATCGTGAAGCAGGTGAAGGCCTGGGCGATCGAAGGCATCGATCTTGTCCTCACCACCGGAGGAACGGGCCTTTCACCACGTGACCGCACTCCGGAAGCCATCGCTCCACTGCTCGACCGGGAGGTGCCCGGCATCATGGAGGCCGCACGCAGCTACGGCCAGGAGCGCATGCCCTGGGCCATGATGAGCCGGGGCATCGCCGGCATGATCGGCCGCACGCTGGTGATCACCCTGCCGGGCTCCACACGCGGTGCGCAGGAAACGATGGACGCGCTCTTCCCCTTCGTGCTGCACGTGGTGAAGGTGCAGGAGCACGCGTTCAGGCACGGGCAGTGAACGACTTGCGATCGAAGGTGTTCTTCACCCAAGGCCCCCGTTCCGCTAACCGTAACGTGGAGGACATCTTGGAGATGTAGCTAGCCAGCCAGAATACCACCACCATGCAGACCATCCTCGGCGCCAATGGCGTCATCGGCAAGGAACTATCCAAGCTCCTGACCCGGTATACGGACAAGATCCGTCAGGTGAGCCGCAACCCCAAGGTGGTCAATCCCACGGACGAGACCTTCCGCGCCGACCTGCTCGACCCCCAGGCCGTGAGCGATGCCGTCAAGGGCAGCGAGGTGACCTACCTGCTGGCCGGGCTGAAATACGATGCCAAGGTGTGGGCCGATCAGTGGCCGCGGATCATGCGCAACACCATCGATGCCTGCAAGCGCCACGGCAGCAGGCTGGTGTTCTTCGACAACGTCTATGCCTACGGGAAGGTGGACGGCGTGATGACCGAGGACACGCCCTACAACCCCTGCAGCAGGAAGGGCGAGGTGCGCGCCAGGATCGCCACCACATTGATGGACGAGGTGAAGCGTGGCGAGCTGCAGGCGCAGATCGTTCGTGCGGCGGATTTCTACGGCCCCGGTGCGGTGCTGAGCTTCACGCACGTGACCGTGATGGAGCGGCTGAAAGCCGGCAAGACCCCGCAGTGGATGGGCAACGTGAAGGCCGTGCACACCTTCACCTACACGCCCGATGCGGGCCGCAGCGTGGCGCTGCTGGGCAATACACCGGCGGCCTACGGTCAGGTGTGGCATGCGCTCACCAGCAAGGATCCCCTCACCTCGGAGGGATTCGTGCGCCTCGCGTGCGAACTGGCCGGCCAGCCCTACAAGTTGCAGTCGATATCCCGGCCCATGGTGGCCTTGGTCGGCCTGTTCGTTCCGGTGATCCGCGCCAGCCTGGAGATGCTCTACCAGTTCGAGCACGACTACCGCTTTGACAGCAGCAAGATCGAGAAGGCCTTCGATGTGATGCCCACGGAGTACCGGGAGGGGATCAAGGCCACGCTGGAGGGCTGAGGCCACCTGGGCGGCGACGATCCCCATCCGGTACATTCGCGATCCCCCGCCGCGACCGCACGCGCAGGGGCGACAACGTAGACCATGATCAACGGCAAGGAAGCCCAGGTGGACGAGTTCGTACTCCACCGCATCGGCATGGATGGCGCACCCAGCGTCCTCAGTGACTTCAGCGCTGTGCTGCAGGGACCCGAGGAGCAGGAATTCCTGCGCAAGCTGTTCCTGCGGCCCTTTTCCAATGTGTTGGTGACCCATGAGTTCAGTGGGATTGAAGGGGAGAAGGAGAATCCGCTGCAGGAGTTCTGCAGGAAAGTGGAGCAAGGCAAGGAATTGATGCCGGTGTCGCGCGCGATCGCCAAGCACCTGATGAAGGCGGCCGGTGGTCATGAGGTGCGGACGGGGGAGCTGTTCGTGGCGCGCTTCTCCGGGGTGGAGTTGGGCGGTGCGCACCACGATGGCGTGGGCATCCTCAAGTTCGACGACAAGGAGGTGTTCCTGGAGAGCACGGTGAAAGGCGAGACCATCGGCATGAAGCTCAAGCGCGGGCTCGGCGGCCGCAAGCCCGACCAGGCGCTGCTCGTACTCTTCACTCCCGGCTCGAGCACGCTGCTGGTGATCGACGACAAGCCCGAAAGTGGCTTCTGGCAACAGGCCTTCATCGGGCTCCAGACCAGGAAGGACCAGGTGAACAGCACCCGCAACGTACTGGACATGACCCGGCACTTCATCACCGAGCAACTGCCGCAGGACTACGAGATCCCCAAAGCCGACCAGATCGACCTGCTGAACCGCTCGGTACGCTACTTCAAGGAGAACACCGAGTTCGACTGCGACCGTTTCGCACAGGAGGTCTTCGACAGTGCCGAGGTGATCGATTCCTTCCAGCGCTTCGGCGAGCGCTTCCAGGAGGAGCGCGCGGTGGACCTGGAGGAGCGTTTCGCCATCAGTGCGGACGCGGTGAAGAAGCAGGCCCGCGTGTTCAAGAGCGTGCTGAAGCTGGACAAGAACTTCCACATCTACATCCACGGCGACCGCGACAAGATCGAGCGCGGGGTGGACGAGCGCGGGCGGAAGTACTACAAGATCTACTACGAGCAGGAACTCTGAAGACCACAGAGCCGTTGAGAAGCGCGAAGAAGCATCGCGGTGTGGAACCCGGTTCCCCTGTGGTCTCCTTCCACCCACCTCACCCCCCGATCGCCACCATCGGCCGCGCGCTGAGGTCGTGTAATACCTCCTCCTGCTTCTCCGGCTTGAAGAGTGGCAGCCCACCGAGCATCGCATGCTTCGCCAGCACGTTCGCTTCGATCAGCGGTGCGATCTCCTCCCCCCGCCGCAGCGCTGAAAGCAGGTCCGTCTCTTCCCGCGAGAACAGGCAGTTGCGCATCTTCCCTTCTGCCGTGATGCGCAGGCGATCGCAGTTGCCACAGAAGGGTTCGGTGACCGTGCTGATCACCGCGAAGGTGCCGGGCCACCCGGGTATGCGGAATGCCTTGGCCGTGCTGTGCGGATCGTCCCTGAGCTTCTCGAACGAATGCACGCTGCCGATGTGTGCGAGCATTTCGGCATAGGTGTGAACGCGCTCCCTTCCCCAGTGATTGCCAGCGAAAGGCATGAACTCGATGAAGCGTACATGCACCGGATGATCCCGGGTGAGTTCCACGAAGCGCAACAGTTCATCGTCGTTCACGCCGCGCATCACCACCATGTTCACTTTCACACGCAGACCGCGCTGGAGAGCGAGCAGGATGTTGGCATGCACGGTTTGGAAGCCATCGCGCCGTGCGATCTTCCGGAAGCGTTCCGCATCGAAGGTGTCCAGGCTGATGTTCACGCTCTTCAAGCCGGCATCGGCCAATCCTTCGAGGTGCTTGTGCAGGCTGAGCGCGTTGGTGGTGAGGCCGAGCTTCACCGGCAGTGCGGCCATGTCGCGCACGATGTCCACCGCATCGGGCCTTACGAGCGGCTCACCGCCGGTGATGCGGATCTTGTCCACCCCGTATCGCTCCACGAATAGCCGGGCGATGGTGGCGATCTCCTCGCGGGTCATCAGTTCCTCCCGCTTCAGGAAGTGCTGGTCCTCCGGCATGCAGTACGTGCAGCGCAGGTCGCACTTGTCCACGATGCTGATGCGCAGGCTGCGGTGCTGACGTCCGTGACGGTCGGTGAGCGACATGGCGCAAAGCTACCCAGGTCCACATCGGCGTGTGAACGACCTTTGCCTTATGCTGCGCATCGTGGAAGCCGACACGCCGGAGCTGCTTTCCCTTGCATCGGACTTGTTGCGTGATTTTCCACCGCATCAACGCCGCCGCTATGCCGATCACCTGCACATCGTGGAACGCTACTTCGATGAGGCCGCCTATGCGCACGAATTGGCCGACCTGCATGCGCACTATGGCCCACCGCAAGGATGTGTGTTGCTCGCGTTGGAAGACAAGGAAACCGTCGGGGTGGTCTGTCTGCGCAAGCTGGATGGTGAGGCGTGCGAAATGAAGCGGCTCTACGTACCGGGATCCCAGCGTGGAAAGGGCATCGGGAAAGCCCTGGTGACCGCCTTCATCAATGCGGCGCGTGAACGAAGTTTTCGGATCATGCGGCTCGATACCGGGTTTTTCATGACCGAAGCCCTTGGGCTCTATGAGCGTTTCGGGTTTCGGCGGATCCAAGCCTACCATGCGGCGGAACCGGTACTCGCTGCCGCATTGGTCTTCATGGAGCGGGAAGTCGATCCGGTCGGACCGCCATCGAGAGGTGAGGAGTTCGCGGGATGATCCGGCCATCGACGACCCGAACCCAACCCGACTACCTTTCGCCTATGTCCCACAGAAACGCTTCATGGCTTGCCCTGCTCCTCCCGCACATGCTGTTGGGACAAGCCGATTGTTCGCAAGCATCCGTGGGCCTCGTGCCCATCATGGACCTTGGTGCGGGCACATACAATGGCTGGGCGGGTGGCCTGTACCCCGATGGTGCCAATGCGATGCCGGCGGCACATCTGGACGCTGGGTTGGCCTTGGCCGCCATGGTGCAACCGTTGGACGCAATTGGCGATCCGGATCCGGTGAATGGAAAGGCCGTCTGGCTTTCCATCGGCATGTCCAACACATCGCAGGAGTCTGGCGCTTTCATTCAAACGGCGAACGCGTATCCCGGCAAGCACCCAGCCTTGGTCTTGGTGAATGGCGGCGTTGGCGGCCAGACCGCGGTGATCCAATCCACGCCGACGAACCCGAATTACGCCTCGTATTGGAACACGGTGGACGATCGTTTGACCAACGCTGGTGTGACAGCAGCGCAGGTGCAGGTGATCTGGCTGAAGGTGGCCAACCAGGCCGTGACCACGCCGCTACCGGAGTACTATGACAGCCTGCTGACCCAGACCAAGCGGATCACGCATGAACTGAAAGGTCGATTTCCCCATGTGCGGATCTGTTATGTGGCGAGCAGGATCTATGGTGGCTATGCCTCGGGCACCAATCCCGAGCCGTACGCGCATTGGCAGGGCTGGGTGATGAAGCATCTGATCGAAGCCCAGATCGAAGGCGATCCGGAACTCGCCTACACCGGCCCCGAGGCGGTCTCGCCTTGGTTGGCTTGGGGCGTGTACCTCTGGGCCGATGGCACCACACCGAGAAGTGATGGTCTCACATGGGAATGCCCGGAAGACTTCCAGCCCGATGGCCTTCACCCATCACCTGCGGGGAGGCAGAAGGTCGCGGATCTTCTGCTGGACTTCTTTTCCACCGACCCTACAGCCTGCCCCTGGTTCATGGCCGTGTGTAGCACCGGTCAACCGGATAACGGAACATCAGGTGCATTGACAGTGCATCCCAATCCCGCCAGGGACCAGGTGACGGTAGGTGCAGGAGGGTCCGAACTCCTTGATGAGGTCGCGCTCTTCGATGCCGTCGGCCGATGTGTGATCCTGGAACGCGTAGCCGGTTCAATGAGCCTCTCCCTGGCATTGGACGGCTTGGCACCTGGCACCTATTCGGTGCGTGCGATCATGACGAGCGGGAGCCTTTCTTCGTCGACGCTGATGGTGATGGGCCGATAGCGCGACCGTGCGAACTATCGCCAGCGGATTCGACTTGATGGTGGTGCCGTCCATCAAGCCGTCATCCGTAGAGCGCCTACCTTTCAGGTCGGCCATGCGCACCAGCGCTCACGCCCACATGCGCTCATGCCCGACCTGGTCCGCTGCCCCTGGTGCCTGAAGGACGACATCTACAAGCACTACCACGACACGGTGTGGGGCGTGCCCGAGCATGACGATCGGCGCCTCTTCGCGAAGCTCGTCCTAGATGGTGCGCAGGCCGGCTTGAGCTGGTACACCATCCTCATCCGCACGGAGAGTTATGCGAAAGCTTTCGACGATTGGAACGCCGAGATGATCGCGCGCTATGGCACGAAGGACATCGAACGCTTGATGATCGATCCCGGCATCATCCGCAACCGCGCCAAAGTGACCAGCACGATCAAGAACGCACAAGCCTACCTGCGTATCATGGAAGGTGGCAGGGGTTCCTTCGATCGCTTTCTGTGGAAGCATGTGGGCCACAAGCCCATCGTGAACCACTGGACCGGAATGAAGCAGTTGCCTGCAAGCACACCGGTGTCCGACGCGTTGAGCAAGGACCTGAAGCAGGCCGGTTTCAGCTTCGTGGGCAGTACCATCGTGTACGCCTTCATGCAGGCGGTGGGCATGGTGGATGATCACCTGGTGACGTGTTGGCGGCGGACGGGGTAGCTTTGGATAATGAAACGGGAAGCACCTCGACGCTTGTCCACCTTGCAAGAGGACAAGGCATTGGCGCGTGCAATGGCTTTGGTGGACAGGAAGGCGATCGCCGACAAAGAGCGGGTCTTGCGTTTTCTACGCAGTGATGACCAGTCAACCAAGCGATGAAAATGGCCTTCCCCGTCACCTCCACCCACATCATCCGCTACGATGCAGGCAGCATCACCCCGGCCGATGATATCCTCGTTACCGAGGAGCCGCTGGAGGTCCGCCTGGGCCATGGGCCACTGGACGATCGCCGGGAGTTGCGCCTCAGTGTCACCATGCGCACACCGGGTCACGATGAGGAACTCGCCCTGGGCTTCCTCTTCACCGAGGGCCTGATCACCGACCCCGCGGAAGTGTTGCGCACCGTGTACTGCGAGGACGTGAAGCCCGAGGAACGCGGCAACGTGGTGCGCGCCGAGTTGCACCCTGATGTGGAGGTGGACCCGGCGCGCTGGCAACGGAACTTCTACACCACCAGCAGCTGCGGCGTGTGCGGCAAGAGCAGTTTGGAGGCCGTTCGCGCGCAATGCCGCAGGCCCATCACACCCTGGGGCGAGGTGGATCCCGCCGTGATCACCGCCCTGCCCGATCGCATGCGTGAGGCCCAGACCGTGTTCCGCCACACCGGGGGCATCCACGCGGCGGCGTTGTTCGACCGTGCTGGGAAACTGTTGCTGCTGCGCGAGGACATCGGCCGCCACAACGCCGTGGACAAGCTCATCGGCGCGGCACTAGCTGCCAACTCACCCCTCGCCTCTTGCCAACTTCTTGTAAGCGGTCGCGCCGGTTTCGAACTGGTGCAGAAATGCGTGGTGGCCGGCATCCCCTTGATGGCCGCCGTGGGAGCACCCTCGTCCCTGGCGGTGGACCTGGCCCGGCAAAGGGGTCTCACGCTGGTGGGATTTCTGCGCGGGGAGCGATCCAATGTGTACGCTCCCACCGGAAATGCTTAGGATCGTGCCATGGACGCACGGACGCAGGCGCGCATCAAGGCGCTTTCGAAGGAGACCATCACCCTGGTGCCCTACGATGAAAGCTGGCCCGAGCGCTACGCCGAACTGGAGAAGGAGGTGAAGCGCATCGTACCGCGGCAGCACATCCAACGCATCGCGCACATCGGCAGCACGGCCATCCCGGGCATGAGCGCCAAACCCATCATCGACGTCCAGGTGGAGGTGGGCGACGTGGAGCGTGTGCGGGAGGAGGTGGCGCCCCTGATGCAGGAGGCGGGCTTCGAGTTCGTCTGGCGGCCTTCCATGGGCGATGACGCGCCTTACTACGCCTGGTTCATCCTGCGCGACGCGGATGGAAAGCGCGTGGCACATGTGCACATGGTCGGCTCCGGCAAGGCCAGCATGGAACGTATCGTCTTCCGGGACTACCTGCGCGCCTTCCCTGAGGAAGCCGCCCGCTACGAGGCCCTCAAGCAGGAGCTGGCCAAACGCTTCCCCAAGGACCGCGAAGCCTACACCACCCACAAGGCCGTCTACGTGAACGACGTGCTGGCCAAGGCCCACCGGGGCAAGTGGCGTTGACGCGCGACCACTCCATGAAGACCTGTCGCATCACCATCCTCGCGACCTGCCTCTTGTTGGCCGCGACCGGCTTGAAGGCCCAGCGCACCTTCGACATCACCATCGCCGACAGCACCTACCACATGAAGCAGTACTGGTTCGTGCTGTACACGGCCGGTGATGGTCCCGCCTTGGACAGCCTCACGGCCGCGACGCTTCAACAGGAACACCTGGCCCACCAGGACATGCAGGGCAAGCGTGGCCTCATCGTCATGGCAGGCCCCTACGGGAAGAACGATGCCGGATGGCGCGGCATGCTGCTTTACGACTGCGACACGAAGGAGGAAGTGGAAGGCTGGCTGCTCCAGGACCCCTTCGTGAAGATCGGGCGGCTGAAGTACGAGATCCACCCGTGGTGGGGAGCGGTGGGGACGAAGCTGCCGTAGCTCAATCCTCCAGTTCCGCGATGGACCTGCGCAGCGCCTCCACGTGTACGCCGAACACCAGGTGCATCATCCACTTCACCGTGTAGTGGCAGATGGGCATCAGCACCACCAGGGTGACGCCCAGGATCCACCAGAGCGGAGCCTTGGACATCAATTCGGCCGGTGTGGCGCCCGTGCCCACCAGTGCGCCCAACAGGAAGCCACCGGTGATGGCCAGGGGGTACACGAGCAGGCCCGTGCGCACATGCAAGTGCATCCATGCGGTGGTGGAGGCCACCTGGGCTTTCATTTCCGCCAGCACATCGTTCATGGCCGATACGGATGCCGGGATGCGCATGTAGTGCTGCCAGGCGTTCACCATCGCCCACACGTTGTACAGGAGCAAGATCCCCAGGAAGACCATCACCATCGGATGGGGCATGAAGGGGAAGAGCGCCAGATAGCCCACGGTGATCATGGCCGCGAAATAGAGATTGATCCGGATGGCACGACGTAGCCGCTCCATGGGATGGTGGCTATGGGTGCGCTGCCGGGTGGCGGCCTGCAAGCGCTGGTCGTAGGCGGGGTCCTGGGGCTGCCAGTTGGCGAAGGCGTGTTGGAGGTCCATGGTCAATGGGGTGTGAGTAGTTCGGAAAGACGTTGTTTGATGCGGTGCAGCTTCACGCCTACGTTGTTCGGCGTGATACCCATGATACCGGCCACCTCGCCATTGTCGAAGCCTTCCAGGTGAAGGGCGATCAGTGCCCGGTCTGTCTCGGGCAGCTGGAACATGGCCCGATGCAACCGTTCGCTGTCATCGTTTGCCGTGCCGGGATCATGGACGGCGTCGGGCAGGTGGTCCAGCCGGTCGCGTCGCTCCACCACGCGGGGCCGGCGCTTCTGGGTGAGGATGGTGTTCAGCGCCACACGGTGCAGCCAGGTGCTGAACTTGGCCTCGCCGCGGAAGCTGTCGAAGCCCTTCCAGGCCTGCAGCAGCACCTCCTGTTCCAGGTCCTTGCGCTCCTCGGCATCGTTGGCGTAGAGGCCCGCGAGCCGCAGCACGATGCGTTGGTACGTGCGCATCAGGTCCAGGAAGCGCTGTTCATCGGCCATGATCCCCCGAAGGTCGTGCTCAGCTTGCCATCACATAGCCGAGCAGCGCGGCCGCCAGGCCCAGGTGACCGATCAGCAGCAGCCTTACCCAGCGCGGCCGTTCCTTCCACGGCACGGACTGGTCGTAGGGGTCGAAGACCAGCGCCAGGGCCATGAACATCGGCCCCTGGGTGGGGTCGCTGCCCCAGAAGGTGAACAGGATGCCGGCGAGGGTGAAGACGATGTACCCGACCCTGTTCCAGTTGGCGGGAATGGGTTTGGCAGGGGTGTCGGACCGTTCCATGGGTTCGTTCTTTCCCCATTGGTCGCACGGCCCCCTTCGATCATTACAGCTCCCGAAAAGAAATACGTGTGGTACGTCCTGCCTGGGGTTGGACGCACCGCTTGCAGGGTGTCCCGCCTTGGCCGTTGCTGCCGCCCAAGATGCTCGGTCGCTCCAGGAAACTGCCGCTCGGATCAGGGCCGAACGCGTACGTTTACGAAGTCACGCGGGATAGCCGTATCACAAGCACCATGGAAAAACTCTGGGCCGAACTCAAAAGACGCAACGTCCTGCGCGTGGCCACGGTCTACGCCATGGCGGCATGGATCGTCATCCAGGTGGCCGTGGCGGTGTTCCCATACCTGGGCCTGCCCACCTGGCTGGTCACTGCGGTGATCGTCCTCACGTTGGTCGGCTTCCCAATCGCGCTCATCATCAGCTGGGTCTACGAATGGGGGCCGGAAGGCGTGGTGCGCACCGAGGACGTCACGGATGAAGAAGTAGCGAGCAGACCTGCTCCCAAACGCTCCTGGGGTGGCACCATCACCATCGGTGCACTGGCCGTGCTGTTGGTGGGCCAGTACTTCTACTTCAAGCACTGGAAGGCGGAGCAGGCCCCGATGGCCGCCATGGCGGAGAACACACGCTCCCTGGCCGTGGCGGTGCTGCCCTTCGTGAACATGAGCAGCGACCCCGAGCAGGAGTACTTCAGCGACGGGCTCACCGAGGACATCATCACCCAGCTGGCCAAGATCAAGGACCTGCACGTGATCTCGCGCACCTCGTGCATGAAGTACAAGGGCGACACGCTGTCGATCAAGACCATCGGTGCGCAGCTGAACGTGGGCACCATCCTCGAGGGCAGCGTGCAACGCGCGGGCGACCAGTTGCGCATCACCGCGCAGCTGATCGACGTGGCCACCGATGCGCACCTGTGGGCGGAGAGCTACGACCGGCCGGTAGCCGACCTGTTCAGCATCCAGCGCGAGATCGCCACGGCCATCGCCGGCATGCTGAAGCAGACCCTGACGCCTGACGACTTCAACAGCCTGGCCTCGGTACCCACGGAGAACGTGGAGGCCTATCAGGCCTACCTGAAAGGCAGGCACCTCACCCACCAGGCGCATGTGGATGGCGAGACCACCATGAAGGCCATCGTTGAATTGGAGCGGGCGGTGGCAATGGACAGCACCTTCGCGCTGGCCTATGCGGAACTCGCACGGGCCCATGCAAGGGTGTACTATGTGCGCATGGACCAAAGCGAAGCACGTCGAGCAATGGCCAGCCAGGCGGCGGATCGTGCGCTCGCGCTCGCGCCGGAGAACCCGGAGGTACACCTGGCGATCGGCGACCATTTCAACTGGGCCTTCCGTGATCGCACCAAGGCCATGGAACATTGGGCCATCGCCGAGAAAGGCTTGCCCAACAACGCGGAGGTCCTCATCGCCCGATCGGGTGTGCTGCTGATCGAGGGGCATTTGGATGAGTACATCCGGACGCTGGAGAAGGCAACACTGCTCAGCCCCAAGGATGTCAATGCCTTTTCGGATCTCGCCTGGGGTTACATGTGGGCGCACCGCTTTCCCGAATCCATCGCAGCGGCCGACAAGGCCATCGCGCTGGCACCCGAACAGAACTGGCCTTACCTCTATCGAGGGATCAGTTTTTACACCTGGAAGGGGCCCTGCCCGGAAGCACGCACGGCCTTTGCGTCGGTGGACAAGGAGTATGGTTGGTACAAGTGGGCCATGTACATCCTTGAAGTGGCCGAAGGGCGGATCGACGAGGCCTTCCGGGTGGTGGCCGGCTTCCCTGATGGCATGCTCGTGATCAAGACCGAAGTATTGCCCGCCTCCCTGTACGAAGCCTTCCTTCACCAGCATCAAGGCGGGACGGAGCTTGCCCGGAAGAAGTACAAGGAAGCGGTGAAGGTCCTGGAGAAGGAAGTGCAGGAACATCCTGCGGACGCCCGGTACCACAGCGCGCTGGGCATGTCCCTGGCCGGTGCGGGGCAGAAGGAGCGCGCCATCGCCATGGCCTTGAAAGCCACCGAACTGTTGCCCTATTCCAAGGATATGGCCTTTGGCATCAACCCCATCTACGACCTCGCCGTGACCTACACGCTCGTTGGCGACTTTGACAAAGCCTTCGAGCAACTGGACTTCAACCTCTCCAATCCCGGCTTCTTCACGGTGGAGCGGATGAAGGGCGATGTGCGCTACGATGTGCTGCGCGACGATCCGCGCTATGCGGCCTTGATGAAGAAGCACGCCTTGCCGCAGGTGCCGGCTTGAACGCACAGCGCTACCACGCCTCCTCACACGATCGCCTGCACCGTGATCCGCTTCCCGTTGAAGTCGACCGCATCACCCACGCGCTTGTCCTTCAGCGCCTGTCCGATCGGTGAGGCCAGTGAGATCGCGTAGCACGGTTCGCCTTCCACTTCCACCGCACCCAGCCCGATGGCGATGAAGTATCGCCCCTGGTCGGTGATCACCAGGCTGCCGAAGCCCACCTGCTCGTACACCCGATCCAGCGGCACCCGCGCCAGTTCCTGTTGCAGGGCGATGAGCTTCGCGCGATGCTCCTCCAGCTTGTCCAGTTCCTGCTGCACCATGGCGCGGCCCACCTCGTGCTTGTCGCCCGCACTGCTCTTGGTGTCGCTGGCGAAGGCGGTGCGGGTGGAGGTGATCGCCGCTTCGCAGGTGCTGAGTTTCTCGCGGAGCTGGTCAGCGAGCGTTGCGATGAGAGAGGCCTTGGAAAGGGGCATGGGTGGCGAAGGTCGCTTACGTTGTCGCGGCGATCGTTCACGTTCAGTGCCCGCTCCACCCCGGCATGGACGCCGCCTGCTTCAGCCAGCTCGTGAACTGCGCCTCATCCAGCACACCATCCTCGTGCAGGTGCACGTAGCGCGCATGGGGGTCCTTGCTCTCCACGGGCGGCATGGGCTTCAGCTTGCGGCCGTAGAAGAAGGTGATCTTGACGTACTTGGTGAAGATGTGGTACGCCACGAACCAGCCCTGGCCCTCCACGCCATAGAACGGCGTGTTCCACTTCACGGCCTTCTTCACCTTGGGCACGGCGCGCTCGATCAGCGCATCGATCCGCTGGCAGGCTTCGCGTTGCCAACCGGGTGCGGCTGCGATGTAGGCTTGCACCGGACCATCGCCATCACCCTTCGCGATCTGCGGGTTGCCGCCGGAGAGCAGCTTCACGGGCGTCGCTTTCGTGGCCGAAGATCCAGCCTTCTTCGTGGTGGATCCGTTGTTGCGCGACACGGCCGCCTTCACCAGCGCCTTGAAGGCCGTGGCGTTCACCGTCCCACCCTCGTGGATGTCGATCGCGCGGCGCGTGTTGCCCGTGAAGGGCGCGCTGAACAGTCCCTTGGGGTCGGGCAGGCTGGCACCATGAGCGAAGGTGAGCTTCACCTTGTCCTTGTAAAGCTCGCCGGTGCAGATCAAGCCGTTGAGCGACCATGCCAGTACGCCATCCGGGTTCGTGGGCTTCTTCCATTTGCGCTCCTCGGTGATGCCGGGCGCTGCGGCGTGGATGATCTGGCGCATGCGCTCCAGGGTCGCGTGGCGCCAGTCTCCCGAATTGGTCCTCAGTTTGGTCCTGTGCCTGGTGGTTGTACCTGGCATGGTGGCGACATTGAGAAATGCCAATGTATGGATCGCGCGAATCTCGGATCCATGTTGCGGGATCCCGAGCACACCGAGCTGGCGGGAACAGGTCCATTGGTAACCGTATGGTCCTGCCTATGCCTTGTATGCCCTCTTTGAGCGACCAACCCGATCGATGATGAGAACCGCCTGTTAGCTGGCTTGTCTCAGTTGTCTCCTGATGGGTTGTGCCGACCTTGCCGCACCGCACTCCCAAGCCGGCAGTGGTGGTCACGGTCGACCACATGGCGATACACGGCCAAGGCAACGCTGACCACACCGCCTTGGAACCGCTGCTGGCCGAGGTGTGGCAGGGGCCGCACTTCCCGGGCAGTCAGTTGATGTGCAGCGCACAGCAACCTGAGTGTATCCTGCTGGTGGAGCAGTGGGCGGACATGGGCCACCACCCTGGACCGCACGGCAGCACACCGCCCCTGGAAGCGTTCAAAGGCACGGCCATGCCACTGCTTGCAGGGCCACCGATGGTAGCGTTGTGGCCAAGCGTGGAAGAAATGGCCAAGCCCTGAGAACGGTCATGCCGCTCACGATCGCCCTTCGACTGAAGGCTCGTCGCGAATACCCTGGCGCGGTCGTGCGGCTCCCAGCATTCACTTCTCGATGCCGAAGGAGATCTTGCAGTTCACCCTGTACTCCGTGATCCTGCCCTTCTCCACCATCGCGCTCTGGTTCTTCACGTTCACCGATCGGATGCCCCGCACGGTCTTGCTCGCTTCCTTCACCGCGTTCGCGGCGGCGTCCTCCCAGCTGTTCTTGCTGCTGGCGAGGATCTCGATCACTTTGATGATGGCCATGGTACTGGTGTTTGTGGTGTGAGGGGATCCGGTCCTACTTGAAGAGTTTGCCCAGCAGACCTTTGGCCTTGTCGGCCACGCCGCCGCCGGAGAGGCCGCCGAGCAGGCCTTTGAGCGAATCGGCGTTGCCGCCCACCTGCTTGGTCACCAGGTCCATGATCATGGGCATCAGGGTGTTCTTCACGGCGCCCGCCTTGTCGGCGCTGAGGCCCGTCTTGCCGGTGAGGTTGCTCAGCACCGACTGTCCGATCTTCTCCATCAGGCCGTTGGCGGCGGGGGTATTCGTCTCCTTGCTGAACAGGTTGGTGATGGTGCCCATGTCAAAGCCATGGTCGCCGGAAAGCACGCCTTGCAGGCCGCTCGCCGCGGCGCTGATGCTCGACTTCGCTTGATCGGGGCTGAGGCCGTGCTCTTGCGTGAGCTTGGGCAGCGCTTGCTGCGTGAGGGAACTAAGGATGTTGTCGAACATGGTATTGGGGGTTTGAAGGTTTGAAAAGGCTGAGAGAGTCTCCCTGTGTGATGGCATTCGACCACGAGCGGCGAACAACCATCAGGAAGGGAATGCAGGAGACGTGCGATCTGAGGGACTGCGGCGGAACGCAGCGCGGACGGAGTGTGGTGCTCATGTGCATGGAGGCTGGGTCCGGATCACCTATGGGCGACATCATCATGCTGCATCACGCGCTCACGGGCTCCCTCTTCCGCCAGCGCCTTCAGATTCTTCAATTGCGCCCGCTGCATCAGCGCATGCACGGGTGGGAACAGCACCGCGCCTTGCAACCAGGCCGACCAGGGTGGGGTGCCCATGCCGCGCACACGGGTGATAAGCCGGGTGGCATCCCCGCCGATCGGCTCCAGCACGAAGGACCAGCTGGTGCGGATGTGTCCGCCCATGCGGTCCGTTTCGGCGCCGAGCACCAGGCACCTCTCGCGATCCACATCAAGCACGGTATAGCCGCCATTGAGTGCCGGTGTCGCATGTACCGTATCGCCCACGCGGCGTTCCGTCCATTCCGCACGCAGTTCTTGCACGCTTGGTACACCGCCATGGTCCAGCGCATCGATGCTGTACCAGCCGCCACGGTCGCATCCCAGTTGCATCAGCCATGGCCACACCATTGATGGCGGAGCCTCGATGTCGATGCCGTGGGTGAGCACGTAGGGCGCATCGGGCAGGATCCCATCACCGGGCAGCGGCCGGTCATCATCCGCTGGTTGGATGGCCTTGCCCAGCTGTGCTTCCAGGTGCGCCATCGCCGATGAACGGATCAGGTGCGAGAAGGGGCCGATCAAGCGGAAGTAGGCGGTCTGCTTGCGCCAGCTCGTGTCGTCGGTGGCGGTCACGCGGAGCTCGAGCGTTACCCAGCTGCCCGTCCCGCGCGGCTCCACGCGGATGCACCAGGCCACCTTGCCCCAGCCGGGTTCAGCAAAACGTGCGAACTCATGCGGCGGCACATCCCTGAAGGGGATGTTCAGGTGCCAGAATTGTCCCACGGCACCCACCACGACCTCTTCTCCCGAGTGCTCGTCCAGCAGCATGAAGCCGTGTCCGTGCGATGCGATGTCGTCCACGCCGAGGCCACTGTCCTTGGACAAGGGCACGTCAACGCCGCGCAGGCGGTCCGGCAGCGTGCGCAGGTCGAAGAGGAAGCGCACCCAGGGGATCGTCGCGCCGTCGAAATGCCGCGCGACCTCCCACGCCTCCGCTGGTGGCGCGTTCACCGCGATCCGATGGATCTCCACATGGCGCGGGCGGGGCAGGTGGTGCTGGATCAGGCGCATGGGAACGTGAATTTGCGGGCTTCACTATCGAGCGTCCATGACCGCCATCATAGCGTCGCGATCGCATGGCGGGAAGCTTTGTGGAACAGGGACTTGATTCTTCCGATGGATCCTGTCGATCCTTTGGGGTGGACCATCGCAGGAGGATGGGTGTGATATGGATCCGACCATGATCAGCAGCGCAAGGAAATCCGAGCCTGGGGCGATGGAGTTCTGCGTTCCACCGCCGGTTTGGACCCGGCTGGTGCTCCTGATCGTGCTGGGTTATGAAGCGGCGGGTGCCATCGTCGGCGGGATCCTCCTGGTGGTTGCACCCGATGGCCGGCATATGGACATGCCGGTGGGGATCATGCATGGTACCTTCAGGGACTTCCTCATCCCAGGAGCGATCCTCCTTGGGCTCGGGATCCTGAACGCCTTCTCCTTCACGGCCGTGCTGCGCCGCAGGCGCAACGACTGGTCCATGGCGGTCCTGGGACTGGGTGGACTGAGCATCTGGTTCGTGGTGGAGATCATCATCCTTCGCGAGTTGCATTGGCTGCATGCCATGTGGGGCTTGCCGGTGCTCTTGGGCTGGGTGGTGGCCATCCCCTTGATCGCATCGCGCAACAACACGGCGGCCATGCAACGCGGCCTGCTCCTCTGCGGCGCGATCTCCTCTTTGTGGTACGTGGTGATCAACGCCATCGTGCCGATGTTCTACCCGGGCTATAGCGTCATCAGCGTCACGCCGAGCGAACTCTCTGCGATCGGCGCACCCACGCGCCTGCTTTGGGTGCTGCTGGTGCTGCCCTACCCGCTGTTGATGTCGGCCCTCGGTTGGGGCCTGGTCCGCCAGACCGTCGGCGATCGCCGCCTGCGCATCGTCGGCATCCTGACCATCGCCTACGGTATATTCAACTTCTACTGGCCTCCCATGCACATGCGCGGGATCGAGCCTTCGCTCACCGACACGCTGCACATCGTCTGGGCGGCGATCACCATGTTCTTCATGTGGACATTGATGATCCTCGGGGCGCTATCACTAGGGCGCGGTTTCCGCATCGTCACCATCGCAGCCATCGTCGCGCACGTGGTCTTCGGTCTGCTCACCAGTTCGCAGGCACCGAACATCCCGATCGATGGCCCAACGCCGACGATCGGTCTCTGGGAGCGCATCAACATCGCCATATTCATGGTGTGGGTGGTGGTGTTCGTTCTCCAATTGCTGCGAAGACTGGATGTATATCGGTCCGGATCAGCACAGCCCTTTTCCACCCCAACGCACAAGTAGCGCCATGGACCTGCCCTTCACGCCCGAGCAATTCTTCGATGTGTTCGCCCGGTACAACACGGCCGTGTGGCCCGCGCAGGTCCTGTGGAACCTTCTGGCATTGGTGGCCATCGCGCTGGTGTTCCGCAGGGGCACGGGACCGGTGATCGCCACGATCCTCGCCGCGCTCTGGCTGTGGATGGGCATCGCTTACCACTGGGCGTTCTTCGCGGGCATCAACAAAGTGGCCTATGGCTTCGGCGCGCTCTTCGTGGTCCAGGGTCTGTTGTTCCTGGTGCATGGGGCCAGGCGGCGCAGGCTCAGCTTCGCGCGGCCCAACGGCGTGCGCGGGATCGCAGGTGGCCTGCTGATGACCTATGGACTGCTGGTCTATCCATTGCTCGGTCATTCACTGGGTCACACCTATCCGCAGGCGCCCACCTTCGGCCTGCCGTGCCCCACCACCATCTTCACGCTCGGCCTCTTGCTGTGGACCACGTCCGCGCCGCGCTGGTGGTTGCTGCTGATCCCCCTGCTATGGAGCCTCATCGGCACCATGGCCGCCTTCAAACTGGGCGTGCGCGAGGACATCGGGCTGCTGGTGGCCGGTATCGCATTCGTGGGGTTGGGCTTCCGGCGAAGGGTGGATGAGCGGGTTGGTGCTACCTCATGAGGTCCATCGCGGCAGGTGGCTTACGATCACAAGCGCTACCGGGCAAGTGCGGCGGGCAGAAGGTCGGGCTGTGAATGTTCCGTTCAATTGGGTATCGCATTGTGCCACTTCCATTCCTCACAGGTTTATGTTCCCAATTGGAGGTCACATTTTGTGACCTCAAGTTCCGGTTGTTAGGTTCGCTTTATGTCCAAGGCGCTGAAGGCATACTCCGATGAGTTCGTCATGAGCCGGATACATGTGATCCGTGGGCAGAAGGTGATGCTGGACGGGGAGCACGCCTGGGAGCGTGCACAAATAGTGCCGTTCACACGGCACGGATAACATACCACCTATTCCCGAATGGCCATATCGTGTGCACTTCATGAAGCGAGGCATCTCCTTTGGGAGTTCGTATGCATGGGTGGGCGTGGGTGCTGATAGCCGTTTTTAAGGTTTGGGCGGGAGAATGCGTAACGTGGATGATGGGTTTTGAAGGGCTGTAACATATCGGTCGCTGCTGCCGTCCCCTTGGTATGGCAACTCATTCCGAATTACAACACGTCCGACAGCAATTGCGCGTGTGGAAGACTATCACACTGCTGTGCATGCTGTCGATGGTGGTGTTGTGGTGGCATGTCCTATCTCCCTCCGCTCGACACATGTCGGTGATCCGCACACGCGGTATCATCGTGGAGGACAGCCTGGGCCGCGATCGGATCCTGATCGGTGCACCCTTTCCATCCTCGCCCCACCGGGTTCGGACCGACACGGCGCAAGTACGGACGCGTTGGGCCCGACGTTTCGGAGGCGATCAGTACATGCAGTGGTATAAGGTCTATCGGCACGATGGTGTGGGCATGGTGGTGCTCAATGCCGAAGGCTACGACCGGGTACTTGTAGGCGACGACCTGCCCGACCCCAACACCGGCAAACGGATCAGTTCGCCCACCGGCCTGGTCTGGAACGACCACGAAGGCTTCGAATTGGGGGGCCTTGGTGCCAACCGCTTGCTGAAGGGAGGTGAATACCGCAATGGGCTCGGCCTGGATGACAAGGATGGCGAAGGCCTTCACCTCATGATCCTGGAGGATGGCTCCAAGATGATGCGCACCGTGTACCCGGGCGGCATGCTTGTTCACGGACGGCTTGCGGCGAAAGGCTTTTTTGGTGACAGCGCGGACTTCGTGGGCTATCGGCTCATCGATGCGGATGGTGCGCTGGTGGCGCAGCGACATTTCAAATGACCTGTGTTCCACTCGTTGCTGCTTTCCGGATAAGTTGCGAAGGACCGTGGATCAATGGCGCCCATCAAGTTGAACACTTGGCGGTGGTGACGATGGTCGATGAGATGCCGAATTGGGCGCGCGACGAAACCATGGGTCACGGATCTGCGGCAGTCATGCGGCATCGATCTTCCCAATGCACTGGGTCACACCTATCCACAGGCGCCCACCTTCGGCCTGCCGTGCCCCACCACCATCTTCACGCTCGGCCTCTTGCTGTGGACCACGTCCGCGCCGCGCTGGTGGTTGCTGCTGATCCCCCTGCTGTGGAGCCTGATCGGCACCATGGCCGCTTTCAAACTCGGCGTGCGCGAGGACATCGGGCTGCTGGTGGCCGGTATCACGTTCGTGGGCTTGGGCATCCGGCGAAGGGTGGATGAACGGGCAGGCGCTACCTCATGAGGTCCCACGGCCGGTGGCCTGCGATGACAAGCGCTACCGGGCAAGTACGGCGGACAGTAGGATGGCCGGTGAATGCACCATTCAATTGGGTGTCGCATTCTGCAACCTCCACTCATCGCTTAGTGCGCCATCCGAACATGAGGTCACAAACTGTGACCTCCAATTCCCGGCCGATGTGCTACCCCGCCTTCAGGAATTCCTCCACGTCCACACCCGCCTGCTTGAGGATCGCGCGCAAGGTGCCTTCGGGCATGTCGCCGGAATGGTTGGGGATGGTGGTGTAGCGGTTGGTGCGCGCACAGAACCAGATCTCGTGGCTCCCGGCGGCTTGCCGGTGGAACTCGAATCCGAACCGCTTCAGTCGCGCAACGATCTCGCGATAGCGGAAACCGCCGAGCCTGCCCATCAGAACCCTACGACCAACGGATAGTCGAAGCTGTCGCCGAACTCGATGGCCTTGATCCCGGCGTTGGGTTCGGCCGACTCCAGCAGTTTCTTGGCCACGTCGCGAGCGATCTCCAAGGTCTCGGCAATGGTGCGCCCCTGCGCGACAAGACCCTGCAAGGAATCCGATGTGGCCAGGTAGTAGCCCTCGGGTAGCTTCTCGATGTGCAGGATGATCTTGCGTTCCATGGAGCTAAAGTAACATGATCGCTGGGGGTGGGACATCTGCAGCCAAGCCCATGGACCAGCCGCCAGTTCGTGCATTGAGCGGAACGCGGCATTCCCGTTCGCCCATGACTCCCGGCAGTGGGGCAAACGCCTCAGGCAGTCCGGCCCTCGTCCTCCAGCGTGTATGGCAGCCGCTCCGAATGGTCCAACGGCCGGTCGGTGCGCCAGGTGATGGGGAAGATGTCCTGCCGGGTGATGCCGAGCTTGGTCAGCAGCTCGGGCTCGTTGAGGTGGTACCAATCCTCACCAATGTTTAGGTAAATGCTGTCGCTGCTGACGAAGGTGAAGGTGGTGGTGTCCACAGAAAAGCTCGCGCGGAAGGAGAGCCCGTTCTTGAAGGTGACCACACCGCCCGTGTGGTACTTGCGGCCATCCAGCGGGATGGTGCGCTCCTTCCAGGCCTTGGCGGAGCAGGGCCCCACGATCACGCTCACCTCATCCTTCCTGCAGAACGAGATGGGGGTGTTGGCGAGGTCTTGTTTGGTGAAGGGCATGGGGCGAGGCAACAAGAAACAGACTCGTGGTAGCTGCGGTTATCCCTCTCCCAATGGAAGATGTTTATCCACTTCTTGCATCGACGTGCCATTCTGTGTTGTAACCCTCGAATCCATTCGTGTCAAGAGCTCCAATAAACGGCGGTGCTTCAGGGAGATCAACGTATCGAGCGCGAAGCTGATGAGGTTGGACATGATCAGAGATCCAAGGACCAAAATTGCGGCCATCTTGAGATACCACGGGAGCAGCACTTGGATACCGACCAAGCTGTAGATCACCAAGAATTGTATCGTCAGCGAGATCACCAGGCTTGCCTGATACTCGCTCGTACCGCGCTTCCCGCTGTCAACAGCCTTCAGATAGTCACAGAAACGGTAGAACTGACTTCCTGGCCGCACACCACTCGGTTCGATGACGACAATATCCACCATGTTGAACATCCAGGCAATGACCACCATCGCCGGTTCATACCAAGCCTTGCCGACCAGTCGAGGCTCCTTCTGTATTGCTCTGGCCAGGAGCCGGTAGATACTTCCGGATAGGAAGATCCCGTACAACGTCAGAAAGTAATGGACTAGTCCAAAGCTCAACTTCCACACCAAGATGTACAGGGCGAAGGCCATGACATAGGAGCCGTCGAAAAGCCTTGCCATCGCTAGTTGAGGGTCGGCCCACACCCACCTCTCAACATCATGGCCCAGTCGGGTGGCCAGCATACTGGTCAGAACGAGCGTGAACAGAAGACGAAGAGCCAACAGCAGGACACGTGTGCGCTGCTGTCGCTTCCGCACGAGCAGATCGATGACTTGGCTGAACATGGTCAGTCCTTATCGAACGCCTTCAACCCGAAGGCCAGGGTATAGTCGATCACCGTGTGTTCCTTCTCGTGCTGCTTCCAGGCCTCCTCCTCGTGGCTGATGTGCTCGATCTCCTTGGCCTTGGTGTTCCTGAACTGCTCGCACACCTCGTTCAATACCGCCAGCTCCGACTCCTCGAACAGTTCGGCATTGAACGGCGCAGTGGTCATGGGTAGGAATTGACCCATGATACCGCCCTCGTTCAGTTCCTGTTCGTTCAGTTTGATCTTTCCTTCGCGCTGGGCATACTCGTAGAGCGACGCGTACTGCACCGGCACCGGTCCCATCTGGATCGCACGGTAGCGGCCGCCGGTGATGGACACGCCGTGCAACTGGAAGTGCCTGAAGTCCGCATAGAAGAGCAGCTTGTTCAAGCGCGTCTTGTACAGGTGCGGTGCAAGCTGGGCGGTGAAGAACTTGATCAGCTCAAGGGTGCGCTCCAAACTGGGCTTGCGGTAGCCGGTGTACTTGTCCGGCAGGTCCGCCCCCGCCTTGTTGCCCATCAGGAAATCCTCCCGGCCGAAGACCGTGCGCCAGCCGTCGTTCGCTTTCCGGAGCACTTCGATGCGGTCCAGGATCTTCGCCTTCGCCTTGTCGTCCAGGTGCGCGCTCAGCTTCACCAGCTTGGCGAACTCCACCTCGTCATCGGCCACCTGGATCAGGCGCGCATTGCTCTCGCTGGGCACCTCGCCCGCCTCGTAGTTGCGCCACACGTTCGCGCCGAAGCCCAGCACATCGCTCATCTTGGCCGCGCTCAGGTCGTACTTGGTGCGGATCGCCTTGATCTCGTCCGGGAATGGCAGCTTGTACTTCTCGCGATATTGGTTGTAGATCTGGCTGATGTTGATCTCGTCCAGCTCAGTGGTCGTGTACTGGTCACTTCCGTCAGGCTCCCGCAGGAAGTGGTAAATGATCTCGAACTCCTCCTTGCGGAAGGTGAGCTTGCGCGGCTCCCGCATCGGGATCAACTCCTTGCCGGTCATCGGGCTTTTCATGGGTTGGCGCTTTTGAAAGGGAACGTCATAGTGTGCTCGCTCGGATGGAAGGAGATGCAGAACACCGGGCCTTGCTTCTGCATGCCCAGGGTCACTTTGATGTACACCTCATGTTCCTTCAGCTCCTTGCCGAAGACCCACAGGTCGGGTCCACTATTCAGCGAGTCCTTCATGGGTCCTTCACTGAAGTCCGAAACGGACAGTTCTGCCAGCATTCGTTCTCGTGCCTTCGGTACGATCCCCAGCACCACCAGCGCCTCCACGTTCTTCGCCCGGTCGTCGCGGAACACCACGTCCCAGACCTTCATCCGGGCGTGGAACTCTCGCAGGAAGGCTTCGACCTCGTCCGGTGTGGGCATCGCACTTCAAGATGGAGCAAATATATGCCAGAATCCTATCTGTGCCACTTTATAGTTGCATATCTTCGCCACCTGCGACCCCCTTGCCCATGCCAACACAAGCCCAAGCCCAGATCAACTGCCCCAAGTGCGGCACCCCCGTGGACGTGAACAAGGTGCTGTATGACAAGGTACAGGCTGAGATCGGTCAGCAGTACGAACGCACCATGGAGCAGGAGCGCGAGAAGCTCGCCACGGAGCAGAAGAAGCTGGCGGATCAGATGCGCCAGTTGGATGACCAAGTGAAGACCACCGTCGAGCAGCAACTGGCGAAGGCGAAGAAGGAACAGGAAGAGAGCATCCGGAAGTCCATCGCCAGCGAGCACGAGGAAGGCGTGAAGGCCTTACAGAAGGAGCTTGAGCAGAAGAGCGTTCAGGTTCGGGAACTGAACCAGACCAAGGCACTGCTGGCTCAGGCGCAACGCGAGAAGGATGAGCTCGCAGACAAGATCAACGCGGAAGCGCAGGCGAAGCTGAACGAAACGCTGAAGCAGGAGAAGGCCAAGATCGCCAAGGCCGAAGCGGACAAGCAGGAGCTTGTGGTCAAGGAGAAGGACGAACTGATCAAGTCGCTCAGCGCGCAGATGGAAGAGATGAAGCGCCGCGCGGAGCAGGGCTCCATGCAGTCGCAAGGTGAAGTGCAGGAACTGGCGATCGAGGAGTGGCTGCGCAACGCCTTCCCCTTGGACGAGGTGGAAGAGATCAGCAAGGGTGTGCGTGGCGGCGACTGCATCCACCGCGTGCGCGACCGGTCAGGGCATGAACTCGGGGCCATCTACTACGAGAGCAAGCGCACCAAGCACTTCCAAGCGCCGTGGATCGCCAAGCTGAAGCAGGACATGCAGGCCGCGAAGACGCACATCGGCGTGATCGTTACCGAGGCCATGCCCGATGGCATGGACCGCATGGGACAGCGGGAAGGCCTTTGGATCTGCACGTACGATGAGTTCAAGAGCCTGTGCTACGTGCTGCGCGAAATGATCCTGCAGGTGGGTACCGCCGTGGCCGCGCAGGAGAACAAGGGCGATAAGATGGCCATGCTCTACAACTACCTCACCGGCTCGGAGTTCGCCATGCACATCGAAGCCATCGTGGGCAGCTTCCGGAAGCTTAAGGGCGACATCGCCTCGGAGCGCCGCGCCTACGAACGCATCTGGAACGAACGCGAGAAGAACTTGGACCTGGTGATCTCCAACACGGCGCAGATGTAAGGCTCCATCAAGGGCATTGCTGGGGCGGCGATAGCGACGGTGCAGAGCTTGGAGCTGCCGCGAGCTGAAACCAACGAGTTGGACTTTGAATGACAATCCATTGAAACGTCATGATCAAGCGCATCATTTCCATTCAGAATGTCGGGCGTTTTACAAGCCTGGGCGCCGAGTCCGGAAACCAAGGAGAGTTCTCTAAGCTGAATGTCATCTACGCGAGGAACGCCGAAGGGAAAAGCACGCTTTGCGATGTGCTTCGCTCGTTGACCCTGAATGATCCGTCCTACGTCATTGGGAGAAAGCGATTCGGTGTGGGATTGACCAGCAAGGTGGAGATCCTGTTCAACAGGGGGTCAAATGCCAAAGCCGAATTCAGCCCCCACGGGTGGAGTGTGCAGCCCGAAGTTGAAAGGCCAAGGATTCTGATCTACGACGAGCGTTTCGTGCTGGACAATGTTCTGGTCGGCCATCAAGTCGACACAAGTCAACGACGAAGTCTATTTGGACTGGTTATAGGTGCACATGCACTTGCTTTAGAAGAACAGGTGAGAGCGGCTGGCGAGGAACAGACCCGGGCGACGAACAATAAGTCGATTGCCGAACGGACGGCGTCTGATTTGGCCCCAGATGGTTGGGCACTCGAGGCGTGGCGGAAGCTGCCCGCTATCGAGGGTATCGATGACCTCATCCGACAAAAGGAAGAGAGCTACCAGCGGGCGAAGACAACAGCACTCAACCAGAGCGCCATCAAGTCACGAGCATCCCTGGCTGTTCTTAACCTTCCTGATGTGCCAGCCGCCTTGGAAACGACACTCGCAACAACCCTTGAAGGGACCGCGACCGAGGCCTTGGAGCAAGTGAAGCGACACCTTGAGCGCCATCCGAACGTGGACATGGATTGGCTGAAGCGCGGCTATAATGATGGTCAGAACGCCGAATGTCCTTACTGTGCCCAAGCAGTGTCGGCGTCGGACGTGGTAAAGCTCTATTCGGGCGTGTTCAACGACGCATTGCGCAACCAGCAGCAACAGTTGACTGATCTTGAAGGCACTATTCGCAAAGGGTTTGGTGAGGTGGCCCGTATGACGCTGAAGCAGTGCATCGAGAAACACGACCTTGATCGATCATGGTGGAAGGAATCCGGTGGCTTGACGTTCGACCTCACGTCTCCGCCGAACCCCGAAGCTTTGATCAACCAGATGAGCGATGTCGAGGCTTGTGCATTGGCTGCGATCGGTCGGAAGCGGCAAGACCCGAACCATGCCGTGACCCTTACTGCTACGGAGCAAGCCGCACTCACGGCCTGGAAAGCAAGTGTAGTCGAGCTCAGTCCGTATCTGGATGCCATCGCGAGCGCGAACGCTGCGATCAAGGAGCATCAATCCGGCACCACGACAACAAGCTTGACCAGACTCGAAGTCGAGTTGTCTCAGCTCAAGGCCACGAAAACGCGGCACATGACTACGGCGGTTGATGCTATTGCTCGTTTGACTACGGCAGAGCAGGCTAAGGTGCAGGCGGATAACAACAAGCGGACGGCGAACGAAGCCTTGAAGAAGGAGTCGGTCCGTGTCTTTTCCGAGTACGGCACCAGGATTAATGAGTACTTGAAGGCTTTCGGAGTGGAGTTCCGGATAGAGCGCACGGGGGTGAATTTCACCGGCGGTCAGCCTTCAGGTGAGATCGTCCTTGCGCTCCATGGGCATGAGATCAAGACTTCCGCAACCGAAGCTGCCGATCCCAGCAAACCGTCGCTTTCCAATACGCTCAGTAGTGGTGACAAGAGCACGCTCGCGTTAGCGTATTTCCTTTCCATGCTGGACGGCGAGACGGCCAAAGCCGACAGTGTAGTGGTCTTCGACGATCCCTTCCACGGCCAGGATAGTTCACGACGGCAGAGAACGATTGAACGGATCAAGGAAGTAGCGTCCACATTTGGTCAGACGCTTGTTTTATCGCACGATCTGGATTTCGCCCGCGAGGTGGAGAGAATCCATGTCGATGGAGTACGTTCCTTCATACTTCGACACAAAGGGAATTCAACCCTTTCACCTGTTGACTTACTCTCCTTAGCTACAAAGCCACATATCAAGGACTACTTGACCCTTCAGGAGTTTGCAGGGAACCCGTCGAACGATGATGACCGTTGCAGGACAGTGGTCCGGGCTATGCGTCAAGCCTTGGAAGGGTACTACCGAGTGAAGTACCCAAGTCAGTTCAATAGCAAGGATTACTTGGGTGACATGGTTGGAAAGATTCGCGATGCACGGCCAGACTCACCCCTCGCCGCCTCAAAAGCTGTGGCAGAGAGCCTGGGTCAGGTCAATGACTATTCCAAGACCCATTACCACTCCGACATGGATAGTAATCCCATAGACAGCGCCGAGTTGCTGGCTTATATCAGGCAGGCGTTGTCGATCATCCATCGGTAGTCAGTTCACCTGAGCGGTCATGGCAACAGCCTGATGCCGTCCTCGGATATCCGCCAAGTGCTTCCCGTGATCCTTGAACAGCGCAGGCGTCCAAAGCCTGTGTAGATCCCAACCTTGGGAGAGCAGAACGGTGCTTCTGAAAAGCTCCCATGCGATCGGGTCCGGAGTCTTCCGATAGCGTGTAAAGTCCGTGAGCACGCCAATGGTCACGTCGGCTGGATGTCCAGGATGTGTCAGCGCAATATCCACACAGAATCCATCATTCCCCCAGTAGACACAGTTGCCGATGCCGTGCTTCTCGCTGAACCAGCTGCCAAGGCTTTCGGCGACCCGTGAGGGGGCCTTTGTCTCCTGCACTTCACTATCCGAAATAATCCGATCATGCAACGCGTTCACCTCATCCTGCCATTTCTTGAAGACCTCCGCCAAGTACTCTGCATATCGCAGATAGCCGTACAGATGATGACGCCCGGTCATGCTCTGGCCTTCGGCCAGGGGTGTTGTGCTCACGTACTCAGAGCGAGGGATAGAGGTCAGCACATGCACCTTGTCCCGAGCCCTTGTCACGAGCACATTCAAGCGACGTTCGCCGCCGGCCCGAGAAAGCGCACCGAAATTTCGGCGGAACTTGCCCTCCTTGTCCAACCCGAAGGTGGTACAGATGATCATGTGGTCGCGCTCATCACCTTGGACGTTCTCCAGGTTCTTCACGAAGAGCCCCTCGAAGGAATCCCTGCCCCTCCGTTGACGCGCATTCTGCAAGCGCATGGCAAAGTCCGCGCTCTCTGAAGCCCGTTTGTCCAGTGCATCCAAGATGGCGTCGCGCTGGGTGATATTGAAACATGCTACACCTATAGAGGGCGGGGTGTCTTGGTTCAAAAGTGCAGCCACCAAGTCAACGACGGCTTCCGCTTCTTTCGGGTTGGTCCGGTCGACATACGTTCCATCCACACGGATGAGCTCAATGGGAGTCCTCATCAGTTTGTTCTTCGGATGCCCCGGGATAGGCTGCAAGCGACTGCCATAGAATGCATCATTACTGAAGCCGATCAGCCCTTCATTGCGAGAGCGGTAGTGGACATCCAGGAACGCTTCCTGCACATTGAGGTTCAACGCAGAGCTAAGCAGGTCTTCCGCTTGGGACTGGCGGCTCACGAATAGATCCTCAGCCGTTTCCGCATCGCTGTCGTCGCTCTCCGTTAGCGCTCCTTCAAAGAAGCGTGTTGGGGGCAGTTGCTTGGGGTCTCCGGCTATGACCACACGTTTACCTCTTAGCAGGACAGGGAGGGCCTCTTCAAGTCTGCATTGACTCGCTTCATCAAAGACGATGACATCGAACAGAGGCTCTCGAGGAAAGATCTGAGCTACAGTGGAAGGACTTGCCATCCACACTGGGCACAGATCGAACAGCGGATCGCCGTCCGGAGTGCTTGCTCCACTTGCGATCATCTGGCGCAGCTTCATGGCCTTTTGGCCCCGGACGAAGAGCCGCTGGCGCAGAGCCGCGCCAAGGTTATTGAGCCGACCTCCCGTAGAAGCAAGCAGTCTTCGCCGCCAGCGCTTCTGCCATAGGTGCATGATTCGGTCGCGTACACGCTCTGTCTTCTCTTGGGTGCGTGCAAGTAATTCTGAGAAGCCAGCCTCAATTCTTTCCGTATCAATCCGCGATAGCTCCGGGTCAGCCTTCAGCCTGTCGCTGATGGCTAGCTGAAGTGCAATGCTGCGAAGCGCAGGTTCTGCGAACTCAAAGGACAACCCTTGAGCAAGGACCGCTTTCATAGCCTCTTTCAAAGGGTCAGGAAGTGTGGAAAAGCGATCAAGCATTCGCATGGCATCCTCCAAGGTGGGCAAGAATTCAATGACACGGTCCAACCAGGAAGCCATTGAGTGCCCTTTCCTCATTTCATCTAGCCGGGCCGAGACGATACTGTCCGTAAAAAGTCCAAGCCCCGTCAACTTCTTCTGTAGCTCATGGAGCGCGGTGCTCAAGCGTGCTGACGAATGCAGCCGTTCTGCAAACCCGAGCATGTCATTGCTTGACCGCATCGAAGCAAAGGCAAGATCTCGTATCGAGCTGTGGATCGGGAGATGGACTTGGTCCATCAACGCGCACAGGCCAGGCGCACCCTTTGCGAAGCGGAGCAAGGTCTGATCGTCAAGGGAGGTTGATCCTGTTGACCCCGCCGTCCGGCTATACAAATCTGTCCAAATATGGCGCACACGTGAGCCTTCGAGGTAAGCCTTGGCCCGTTGGATATCTTCTTGGAGCAAGCCCAGCCCTAGAGGTTCCAGTGCTTCCTTGGCCGCACGTTTCACCTTCCCCGCGAACCACCGTCGCCAACTTGTGCTTACCACCTCCCATTCCTTAATCCGAAGCAGGTGTTGGTTACACACCGTCAGTTCAGGCGCACGCCCGCCAAGCTGCAAGTGGATCTCGCGATCAAGTGCTCGCTCCAAAGGCCCAAGGTCCTTTTGATGCAGTTCGATCTCCTTCGTCAATACCGACCGGTCTGACAACTGCTGTATCGGACCAACCAACTCCAGCGGTGCTTGGGCCGTTGCCTTGGTCATTGCTTCAGCCAATGATTTGCGCGCCTCGGCAATGCGATCGAAGGGTTCGACTTCCGGCAAGGGAAGTTCATTCTGCCCGTGTTCAGCATCGATCATCAAGGCCGCCTTCATCGCATCGGCCAAGTCGGCATTGAGGCGCCGGACGTCGATAGACTGATACTCCAAAAGGGTCATGCGGAGCGAGTCTCGCAAGGGACTTTCGGGCCAGCGGGCTTTGATGGCTCGTTTGGTGATCTCTTCAATGTCAGTGCGGTTCCTCTCGATCAATTCGGCCGTTAGTCCCGCAACAACCGGCAGGGTTGCGACTTCATTCAAGTGTAGTTCAAGCCAGTCGCCGCAAAGTCGATGAAATGAGGGGCTGTCAGTAGCCTCTATGTGCAGCCGGTCGAAATACCCACGAAGCTCACGGTGCAGGAGATTCAATCGGTCATTGATCAATGAGAGGGTTGACGCTGGGTCCGGTAGAGGTTTCTCCTCGGCCAGCTGCTCAAGCTGTTCTCGCATCTTCAGATAGAGGTCCTTACGGTCGCGCTGCGGGTCATGTACCACCCCGCACAGACCTCCAAGCCCCATGCTATCTAAGCGGTACTTCACCACATCAAGCGCTGTCCGCTTGTCGCAAACGAAGAGTACGCGCTGCTCCCGCGCCAAGTGGTCTCCGATAATGTTCGCGATCGTCTGGCTCTTTCCAGTACCGGGCGGTCCGTGAACAACCAATGCTTGGCTCATGCGCGCGTGATGCACGGCTTCTGCTTGACATGGGTCCGCATGGGTCACCAGTAGCTCATTGGAGAAGTCCTTTGTTGGTGTGGGGACCCCAGATATCGTATTCTCATGTTCAACCACTTCAGGCAAGATGATGTCCTCGGGTTCAGCTAATGCATCCGGGGTGAGAAATGCCTTGACCGGTCCGATCAGCTCTACCTCCTTTTCGAGCATCCATTTCGTATCACGCAACAACCCTGGATTCGTCAGCGGAAAGAGGCCGAGAACGGCACTTGGCAGAACGACCGGTTCGTTAGGCAGGTCTTCGGTCTTTGGAGCAGCTTGCAGGAGACTATCCGAAGTAAATGGCGCTGGCTTGTCGATGCCAGCAGCTTGTTCGATCCGCGCCAGCACCTCGGCGATCTCTCTCCATGGTTCCTCACCGGCATCATCAGCGAATAGGTCGTCCGTGTTCTTACCTGTCTGTTGTTCGATCCAAGCGAGCAGTCCGGGGTTTGGCTGGATCAGATCCGCACCATCTCCAATAAGCTCGATCGTAACGCCTGCGCCTGCACCCCGTCGCACACGCATGTTGATGGGCAACAGCAATGCTGGAGCAAGGACTCTTTTCGTTGCGGCGCCGCGATCGCTACGTGATGGAATTGACACGAGCGGGAATCCGATGAAAAGCGCTTGCTCACCGTGATCATTGTAGTAGTCGTTCGCGTCCTCAGCTATTTCGCGCAATTTGTTAAGCACGCGCGCTTGACGGTCGTGCAGGGCTTTCGCCTTCTTCTGCTCATCACTCCATTGCTCTTCGGGCACTTCGGGTTTCACGAACACAGGCACCTTGGCCGGTACCTCGGTCACTCCCTTTCCATTGAGCAGAGTGGCGATCAGCTTCGCCGGGTTAATACTCTTGAGGTGCTGAAGCTCCATCACATCCATCCGTTGGCGGCTATTGTGCGGACGTGCGTTTAGCGAAGGACCTGAAGTGAGGCTCGCGTGAAGCCGGTCCAGCATGGTCTTGAGGATCATAGCATGGGATTCTGACCTACGAACATATCGAACCCTAGTGAATGATCCGCCGATCCGGCTATTCGGAAAACAACTGAGGCTGGGCTGTCGGAAGCCTAAGCCTTCTCCACCACCTCCCCCGCCTTCCGCAAATGCGCCTTCTTCGCCTTCCGGATCCGACACGTCACCACCTTGTACTCCGGGCACATCGCCAGACTGTCGCTCACGCTGCTGGTTATGATGTTCAACATGATCTCCGGGAAGTGGAAGGTGCTGCTGAGAATGCCGGGCTTCACTTCATCGGTGATGCGGGCCTTGATGTCCACCTTGCCGCGCGGGCTTTCCACGCACACCATGTCGCCCTCGGCGATGCCGTTCCTGGCGGCATCCTCGGGGTTGATGAGGAGCACGTCCTCGGTGAGGATCTCGCCGTTGCCGGTACGCCGCGTCATGGCGCCGCAGTTGTAGTGCTCCAGCTCGCGGTTGGTGGTGATGATGTAGGGATAGTCCTGCTCATTCGTGCGCACCTCGGGACTCTTCTCCCAGGCGTTGAAGATGAACTGGCCGCGACCGCGCTTGAAGGTCTCGGTGTGCAGGATCTCGGTGCCTTTGCCGTCCTCGGCCACGGGCCACTGCTTGCCGTTGATGCCGAGCTCGTCCCACTTCACACCCTTGAAGAAAGGCACGATGCGGCTGATCTCGGTGAGCACCCAGCTTGGATCATATACACCGAACTTGGCTCCTCGCTCACTGCCTACGTTTCCGGTACCGGGCATTTCCCCCCTCTCCTTGGGAGAGGGGCCGGGGGTGAGGCCGTATTGGTTCCCACTCGCGCGACCGGTCTTCTTCGCATAACGCTCCATGATGTCGCAGATGATCTGGCCATCGGGCTTGGTGCCTTCCACGGGTGGCACGGCAGCGTTGACACGTTGGATGCGGCGCTCGCCGTTGGTGAAGGTGCCGCTCTTCTCCAAGAAGCTGGCGCCGGGCAGCACCACGTGAGCGAGCTTGGCGGTCTCGGTCATGAAGAGCTCCTGCACCACGAAGAGTTCGAGCGCGCCGAGGGCCTTGCGCACGTGGTTGGTGTTGGGGTCCGTCTGGCCCATGTCCTCGCCGATCACCCACATGGCCTTGAGCTTGCCGGCGATCGCGGCATCGTACATCTGGGGGATCTTCCAGCCGACGTGGCTGGGCACGTCCACGCCGTAGAAAGTGTTGTAGAGCTCCGCGTACTCGGGATTGTCCACCGCGAAGTAGCCGGCGCCTTGGTGGGGCTGGCAGCCCATGTCGGCGGCGCCCTGCACGTTGTTCTGTCCGCGCAGGGGGTTCACGCCCACGCCGCGGCGACCGATGTTGCCGGTCATCATGGCGATGTCGGCGATCTGCATCACGGTGAAGGTGCCCTGGAAATGTTCGGTGACGCCCAGGCCGTGGAAGCTCATGGCGTTCGCTGAGCTGGCGTAGGCGATGGCGGCCTTGCGCACCAGCTCGCGGTCCACGCCGGTCTCGCGCTCCATGGCGGCGATGTCCACGGTGAGCAGCTCACGCTTGAAGTCCTCCCAACCCTCCGTGCGCATGTCGATGAACTCCTGCTTCACCAGCCCCTCGCTCACGATGTAGTGCATGAATAGGTTGAGCAGCGCCACGTTGGTGCCCGGCTTCAGCTGTAGGTGGAACTGCGCGTAACGTGCCAGCTCGGTGCGGCGCGGGTCGATCACGATGAGCGTCTTGCCCTTCATGATCTGCTGCTTGATCTTGGCGCCGGTCACCGGGTGCGCGTCGGTGGGGTTGGCGCCGATCACCATGATGGTGTCGGTGTACTCCAAGTCGATGATGCTGTTCGTCGCCGCGCCCGTGCCGAAGGTCTTCTGCATGCCGAGGGCCGTGGGGCTGTGGCACACACGTGCGCAGCTGTCGATGTTGTTGGTGCCGGCCTGTACGCGGAAGAATTTCTGCATCAGGTAATTCTCCTCGTTGGGGCAGCGCGCGCTGCTGACGCCACCGATGGCATCGCCGCCGTGCTTCTCCACGATCTCTGCGAAACGGTCCGCGATGTAGTTATAGGCTTCATCCCAAGTAGCGGGAACGAGTTCTCCGTTCTTGCGGATCAGCGGTGTGCGCAACCGTTCCGGGTGGTCGTAGAAGCGGAAGGCGTAGCGGCCTTTCAAACAGGTGTGTCCCTGGTTCGATGCCGCATTGTAGGGTGCTGTGATGGCGGCCACGCGACCGTCCTTCACCTTCACCTCCAGGTTGCAACCCACGCCGCAGTAGGTGCAGATGGTGCGCACCACTTCATCGGCCTTCGTCTCTTTGCTCTTGAACACATCAGTGATGGCGCTGGTGGGGCAGGCCTGTGCACAGGCGCCGCAGCTCACGCAGTCGCTGTCCTTGAAGCTTTCGCCGGTGCCCTTCGCGATCCAGCTGTTGAAGCCGCGTCCGGCCATGGTGAGCACCATCTCACCCTGCACCTCGTCGCAGGCGCGCACGCAGCGGTAGCAGTTGATGCAGCTCTCCAGGTCGCTCACCATGTAGGGGTGGCTGGTGTCCTTCGCGAAGCGCGCATCCGGACCGGCGGCATCCAGCGGGTGTGCGCCCTTGGGGTAGCGCACGCTGTCCACATCGAAGTCGATCTGCTGCACCACGTTGTAGAGCTCGTTGGCGCCGTGGTCCTCGGTCTTCAGCTTCTCCACCGGGTAGCTGGTGAGCACCAGTTCCACGATGTTCTTGCGCAGGCGCTTCATGCGCTCGCTGTGGGTGGTGATGAACTGCCCCTTGGCCACGGGCGTGTGACAACTGGCCATCACGCGGGTGGGACCGTCGGCCGCAAGTGCCACCTCCACGCTGCACACGCGGCAGCTTCCGAAAGGCTCCAGGTTGGGCGCGTCGCAGAGCGTAGGTACCGGCTCGGGACCCATGGTGCGGCGCAGCAGGTCGAGGATGGTCTCGCCCTGGATGATGGGGTGCGCCTCGCCGTTGATGTAGGCGACGTCGGTGCCGGTGGCGGTGATGGGCGTGGCCTCGGCTTTGGCGCGGGCATCGGGCATCCGGGTCATGGGCGGAAGGGTTGAGACACGAAGATAGGAAGGGGTGGGTAGGGCCACAGATGGGGAGGGGGCGCCTGCGGCGCTTTCAAATACAGCCGCAGATTACGCAGATGCCGCAGATTTGAGCGGCTAACGCCGCTTGGGGTCCAGACGTGGATGGGCATGGGAGGGGAATGCAGCCGCAGATCTCGCGGATTACGCAGATTTGAGCGGCTACCGCCGCTTAGGAGGAAATGAGTGGTGAGTGGATGAGAATGCAGCTGTCCGTTCGACGTTCGCATTCATCTGCGTCATCTGCGAAATCTGCGGCTTGTATTCTGAGCTTATGCAGACTCTGCGGTTGGAGCGTCGCGGGTCATTCCTCGTAACCCAATACTTTCCGGTGGTATTGCAGGCTCTTGGCTCCGAAGTTCAGCAGTAGGCCGCGTTGCAGGTCCGTTGTCTTGAGGTAGTGGAGGAGTTGTGCTTCGTCGGCCTTGGTCGTGTTGCTGATGGCTTACAGTTCCACAACGACCTCGCCATAGCAGATGAAGTCGGCGCGGAAGAACGCATCGAGCCGCTGGCCTTTGTAGAAGACGGGCAGCATCACTTCCCGTTCGAATGGAATGTCGAGGAGCGTCATTTCAATGGCCATCGCTTGGTGATAGACGCTCTCCAGGAACCCCGGCCCCAGTTCGGAGTGGACGGTCATGGCAGCGCCGATGATGGCGTGCGTCTGCGGGTCGCGTATATCCATGACGTGAAAGTAGCCGCTGATCGTATGGGAAGAAAATGCGGCCGCAGATGACGCAGATTTGAGCGGCTACCGCCGCTGAGGTAGGGAATGCAATGGGGTGAAGAGCAGGCAGGTGTGTTCTCGAAGTGCGCATTCATCTGCGCCATCTGCGGCTTGCATTCAGCTTGCCACCGCGCGCACGGTGTATCCATCTGCGTCATCTGCGGCTGCACTTGGCATTTCACCGCGCCAGCGGTGCATTCATCCGCGGTTCGCTCAGCGGAAGTACCCCTCCAGCTCCCCCCGGAAGTACTGCAGCGCGTTCTTCACCCCCAGCGGCAATCCTCCGCCCAGCGCGCACAGGCTGCCGATCTCCATGGTCTCCACCAGGTCGTTGAACAGCGCACGGTCGATCTTGACGCCCTCGGTGCGGGCCTTGTGCAGCAGCTCCTCGCCGCGCTTGCTGCCGATGCGGCAGGGGAAGCACTTGCCGCAGCTTTCCACGGCGGTGAACTCGAAGAGGTGCTCGAGGTATTCCACCATCGGGAAGTCCTCCGGGATGCAGAGCACACTGGCGTGGCCGAGCAGGAAGCCCTCCTTCTGGAACGATTCGAAGTCGATGCTCAACGCGTCGATCTTGCTCATGGGCACGATGCCGCCCAAGGGACCGCCGATGTGCAGGGCCTTCACCTTCTTCTTGAAGCCCTGACCAAGGTCGTCGATCACGGTGCGCAGCGGTGTGCCGCACTCCACTTCGTAGATGCCTGGGCGATTGAAGGCGCTGTCCAGGCTCACGAGCTTGGTGCCGTTGCTCTTCTCACTGCCGAGCAGCGCGAAGTTGGCGCCGCCGTTCTCGATCACCCAGGGCACACAGGCCAGCGTCTCCACGTTGTTCACCACCGTGGGACGATTGAAGAGGCCCTGCTGTGCCGGGTACGGCGGACGGGTACGCACTTCGCCGCGCTTGCCTTCGATGCTGTTGAGCAGCGCCGTTTCCTCGCCGCACACGTAGCTGCCCGCGGCCTTGATCACCTTGAAACGGTAGTTGAAGCCGCTGCCCTTGATGTCGTTGCCGATCCATCCGTTCGCTTCCAGATCGGCGATGGCCTGCTTCACGATCTCCACCGCTTCGGGGTACTCGGCGCGGATGTAGAGCACGCCGGTGTCGGCACCCACGCAATAGCCGGCGATCATCATGCCCAGCAACACCAGATGCGGCCGTTGCTCCAGCAGGTAGCGGTCGCTGAAGGCGGCGGGATCGCCCTCATCGGCGTTGCACACGATGTACTTGCGCGTGCCTTCGCCGCCGCTCACGTCCTGCGCATCGCGGCAGGCCTGCAGCTTGAAACCCATCGGGAAGCCCGCGCCGCCGCGCCCCCGGATGTTCGCGACCTTGATCTCGTTGAGGATGTCCTCGGGGTTGCTCTTCAGCACGCGCTCCCAAAGCGCATAGTGGTCCGCAAGCTCATGGGCCATCGGCGCGGTGAGGATCGGCCACTCCATGGAGGTGCCGACGTGGTAGGCATCCATGTTCGGGTATGCACCTATGTCGACCCGGAGGGTCGACGGTGCCGGAGGTGCGGTGATGATCTCGTCCAGGTTGGTGATCGCATCCCCGCTGTAGTTGTGGCCTCCGATGTTGAATGCGCTATTCTCATGGCACCGCCCCAGGCAGCACATGTGGCCGATCTCCTCGGTCTTGAAATGCTTGCTGAGTTCGTGGTGCACCTTGTCCTGCGTGCCCGCCACCAGGCAGGTGCTGCCATTGCACACGTAGGCCTTGATGCCTTTGTTCTCGCGCTTCAGGAAGTCGTAGAAGGATGACGTTCCGTAGGTGATGGCCTCACCGATGAGGAAGTCGTCGGCTGTTTCGGTGAGGGCCTCGGGGGCGGGTGCTCCGTCGTTCGCTTCAGCGGCCTGTTGCAGGCGTTCCCAGAGGGGATCCTTCAGTTCCTTGTCCGGCCGGCCGGAAAGGGAGGAGATGTTCTTGGACATGGGTTCCGAAGGTAAGAGGCTGTGGAAGGTGGTGATGGGTATGATACTTGTTGCCACGTGGACCTTGGACCGAGGTGCTACCTTCCATCCACCAATGCCCTGTTCCGCCATGCGTTTCCTGCTCCTTTCCGCCGCCGCCCTGATGATCGCCACCGGACTACGCGCCATGCAGGTGGTGGTGAACGCGAGCGACATGCATTTGGTGGTGTACGTGGCCGACTGCAACGGCCAGCTATGGATCGTGGATCAGCCCATCCAACCCCATGACCGGACGTGGGTCGTTGGTACCGGTGCATGGCGTGCCGCGGACGGCGCACGTGCAGGCCGCCACATCACCGGGGTGGGTGCCGACCAAGGGGTGGTGGCGACCCCTTCGCGGATCAGCTGGCATGTGGTGGGCGGTGTGCCGCCCTATCGACTGATCGATGACAAGCGCGACCTGAACGGCGTGTGCATCACCGTGCGCGATGCGCTGGGCAACGAGGCCACGGGATGCGCCGTGGTGGGGGTTCGCCGCTCGCAGGTGATGGTGGATTGCCCACAGCGGTATATCCAGGAGGCGGTTTCCCCGGCACCTGTCAAGGTCGACAAGGAGACCCGCGGTGTTCGTTCCGCTTCCAGCGGCGCGGGCGCACCACGTCCCGGCACCACGCGCACCCGCGATGGTCGCCACACCGGCGGCGACGGTCCCGGACCGCGGCAAGCCATCCATCAAGTGGGTGGCACCCGCGGCGGCACCACCGGACAGGGCGGCAATAGCGGAGGCACAGGCACGGGCGGAGGTCTCACCAGGGGTGCCGGCTTGCGCTGAAGCGGGGACGCCCCTCAGCGTTTCACGAAGCGCTCGATCAGCACGCGGCCTTCCTTCTCCGCACGGAAGAGGTACACGCCGGCGGGCAGGGAGGACACGTCCACCTGCGTGGTGGCGATGGAGCCCTCCAGTACGATCTGTCCGGCGGCATCCAGGATGCGCATGCGGCCACCGCCGAGGTCGAGTCGATCGTTCCAGCCGATCCACTGACCGGTGGGATTGGGATACAGGCCCAGGGTCTCTTCCGCGGAGATACCCGTCACGTCGGTGCCCACGCCCTCCACGATCACCAGCATCTGGTCGATGGCCGGTTCGTGGATGGTCTGCACGATACCCGAGGGCCAGTACACGGTCACCTGTTCGATCTGCGTGGCCTGCCCAAGACCGAAATGGCCCGTGAGGCTGCTCATGAATTTGAAGCCGTCGCCGCTGCGGATGTCGCGGATCTGCATGCCCTGGGCGGTGAGGACCTCCACACGGGCGCCTATGCCGTTGATATTGCTCACCGTGCCCACCGTCACCACCTTCAGCCAGTGGTTGTCGTTGCCGTTGTTGAAGTAGGCCGTGGTGCCGTTGGTGTAGTCGAGGAAACCATCGTTGTTCAGGTCGCCGATGGGTCCGTTGCTGATGTTGCCCGGGCGCAGGTTGAAGGTGAGATCGCCGTTGCCCATCATCAGGCGGCCACCGCCCATGATGTCCAGGAAGCCATCGTTGTCGAAGTCATGCGTGGTCCACTCGATGGAGGTGCCCAGGAAGGCGTCGAAGCCCGATCCGGCGGTGACATTGGTGAAGGTGCCGTTGCCGTTGTTGCGCATCAGCTTGTGGTAGTTGCTGGAGCTGCTGCCGATCAGCACGTCCATGTCGCCGTCGTTGTCGAAATCGCCCCAGGCGCTGCTCCAGCTCTGGTGGTTGTCCGCCATGCCATTGGGCGCCGCGATGTTCGTCCAGGAGAGGTTGCCGTTGTTGAGCATCATCAGGTCCACCGGGTCGCAGCCGCACTTGGCCACGAAGCAGTCCACCAGCCCGTCGTTGTCCACATCGGTGAAGATCGATCCGTAGTTGCCGCAGGTGCTTCCCATGCCGCCCTGGTAGTAGGTGAGGATGCCGGGTGTGCCCTGGACGCCATTGAGGAAGTACACGTTCGCGTCCACATCGTGGCACACGAAGGCATCGAGAAGCCCATCGTTGTTCAGGTCAACCATGTTGGTGCGCTGGCTGAAGATGTACTGCGGGAAACCCTGATGGGTGAAGCCCGTGCCCGATGCGTTCTGGAACATGAACGACACGCCCTGGCCACCGCCGTACATCAGGTCGTTGCGGCCATTGCCGGTGAGGTCGCCCGCGGCCAGGCTCCAACTCGGGGTGTGCAGGGCGGGCGGCGTGGGGATGTTGACCGGGAGGAAGCCGCCGCCGGGCTGTTGGTGGTGCATGATCACGAAGTTGGACCCCACGATCACCACGTCGTCCAGGTGGTCGCCGTTCATGTCCACGATGGCCAGCGGCGAACTGCCGGTGAAGCCGGGTTGCGCGGTGAAGGTGGGCCCATTGGCCGGCGGGGGTTGTGAGCCCACGCTTACGGAGAAGGAGAAACCGGCGGAGGAGTAGCGATTGTCCCAGACGATGTAGTACAGGGTGTTGGCGTTCACCGGCACGGTCACGTGGCTCAGGAAGCCCGTACCGCCGTCGTCATCCCCGCCTACGCAACTGAGCGCACCGCAGGCACCGATGTAGATCTGCACGCGGGTGTCCACGTTGCCATTGCCGGGCAGGTCGCTGGACACCACCAGGTTCTGGTTGGCGGTGGACCAGAAGACGTACCACTCGCCGTTGTTGGCGTTGCCCCCACCGATGCAGGAGGGGATGGGTGGATCACCATCGATGCCCGGCACCACGTAGGTGCCCACCTCCACCGGCAGGGCCGTGTTGCAGGTGTTCTGGCCATGGAGCCATTGCGTGGCGGAAATCAGCAGAAGCAGGGGTAGGAGGTGTTTCATGGTTCCGGGGGTTCAAGGGCAGGTGGGTTCCAGACTGTCGATCCAAGCGTCGATCAATGCCACGCCTTCCTCGTGCTGCAAAGTGCGGCCGAGGATGGGCATGCGCACCTCCACGGCGGTGGAGGTCATGCGGTGTGAGACCATCGACCGGTCGGGTCGGCCGCGCGAGATGATGTGCGACAGCCAGGGTTCGATGGGGTCGTGCGGTGTTACGCAGATGCCGAGGTTCTCCGGTTCGGTGGTCTCCTCCCAGGCGAAGCGCATCGGCCTGAAGTTGCAGTAGCCGCTGGCCGAATGGCAGTGCGCGCAGTTGATCTCCAGGTAAGCGCGCACGCGCTCGGTCAGGTCCACGGCAGGGTCGTCCCATCGGGGCAGGGGGCTGGTCACCGCGGGGTGCGCGGGATCGAGATAGCCGGTCTGCACCCAGCGCGGCAATTGCTGCGCCTCGCCGTCGGCATAGGGGTAGGTGGTGGCCAGGTTGCGGGGCTTGGGGCCGATGGGGATGAACTCGCCATGGGCCTTGTGGCAGGCGCGGCATTCGGGCTCGGCGGGGATCCGGTAGTCCACATGCCGCGTGATGCCGCCTTCATCCACCCAGTCGATGGCGGTCACCGATCCGGACATGTCCAGTAAAGCCTCGGTCTGTTGCGCGTTCCACACGTAGTTGGCGAAATGCCATTCCCCATCGAGGCGGTACATGAGGCGTGTTTCCACAATGCGGCGGCTGTTGGCGGGGAGGACGTCGTCGTAGTAGAAGGTCTTGAGCAGCACGGTGCCGTCGCTGAATCCCAAGACGTCCGCTTCACCCTCCCACGTTGCCCGAACCCCGGGGGGCATCCACACGTGGCGCTCTTTCTTCGCATAGTCGCTGAAGAGCGCATCGATCACCGTGTAGGGCAGGACGCCGCTGTTGGGCTGCAACGATGCCAGGGGGCCGGTGAAGAAGGCGTAGGCCGAAAGGACCGGGTAGGGCACCTGTGCGGGATCGAAGACCACTCCGGCGGCGGGGTCGTTGTTCACCGGTGGCAAGGCGGGTTCCCGGCGGCAGGCGCCCAGCACGGCCAGCGAGGCCAGGATGGACAGCAGGATGACGCGGGAGCGGAGCATGGCCGCCGAATGTACGCCCCGGCCGAACGCGGGCCGGGCCGCTGGGATGCCCGCTGTACGCCAACCTTGTGATCCAGCAGGATCTCAAGCCTCCTCCGGGCCACGCCCCTTGCGGCCCTTGCGGGTGTAGCGCCGCCCGCTGGGCACCACGCGCGGCCTGTAGCGCCCGTCCAGCGCGCCGGCATCCTTTTGCGCCTGGCGCTTGGCGGCCCGCTCGATGGCGTCCAACGCTTGGCGGGTGATGCGCTTGCGCTTGGCCATGGCCTTGCGAAGTTCGGGATCATGGGGTTGGTCGAAGGGCTGTAACTTGATTAGGTTACCGGCGTCACAGACAAGTCCCTATCACCAAACCCCTGTCACCATGAAGAAGTTGCTGAAGATCCTCGGCGTGCTGCTCCTGCTCATTGTGCTCACGGTCGGCGGCGCCATCGCCTATGTCTCCTTCGCATTGCCCAATGTGGCCGCACCGGCCGATCTGCGGGTGGACCTCACCCCCGAACGCATCGAGCGCGGCCGCTACCTGGCCAACAGCGTGTGCGTGTGCATGGACTGCCATGCGCAGCGCGATTGGGACCTCTTCGCCGCACCGCCCAAGGTGGAGACCATGGGCGCCGGCGGTGAGAAGTTCGATCGCACCATGAACTTCCCCGGCGAGTTCTACTCCCGCAACATCACACCCTTCGCGCTGAAGGATTGGAGCGATGGCGAGATCTACCGGGCCATCACCAGCGGCGTGAGCAAGGACGGCCATCCCTTCTTCCCGGTGATGCCCTACCCGAACTACAACCAGCTCGCCACGGAGGATGTCTACAGCCTGATCGCCTACCTGCGCTCCCTGGAGCCCATCGCCTCGGAGCCCTATCCGGCCAGCGAGCTGGACTTTCCGGTGAACCTGATCATGCGCACCGTGCCCCAGCCGGCGAACCCGCGCCCACTGCCCAAACCCACCGACCCCAGCTACGGCGAGTACCTCACCAACGCGGCTTCCTGCATCGAGTGCCACACGCGGATGGAGAAGGGCGAGCGCTTGGGTGAACCATTCGCCGGCGGCTTCGCCTTCACCTTCCCCAATGGTGCCACGCTGCGCTCGCCGAACATCACCCCGCACGAGACCGGCATCGGCAACTGGAGCAAGCAACAGTTCATCGACCGCTTCAAGATGTACGCGGACAGCAGCTTCGTGCCGCACCGTATCAATTGGGAGAAGGCCGAGTTCCAGACCGTGATGCCCTGGGTGATGTACGCCACCATGACCGACGAGGACCTGGGGGCGATCTACGACTACCTGCGCAAGCTGCCCCCTGTGGACAACAGCGTGGTGAAGTGGGAGACCCCCGGCTGAGCCCGTTGCAGTTCAGTCGTTCCGGCTTCTGAGTGCTTCCGCGCGCATGGCCTGCGCACGCTCCTTCCCCAGGTAGCGTTCGATGCCCCAATGCGCCGCGTAGATCAGCGGCGTGCTGAGGATGGCCACCACGAATTTGTAGGCATAGGCCGTCAGCGCCAGTGCGGTCGCCATCGCGAAGCTCATGTCGCGGAAGATCCAGAAGGCCACGTAGGTGACCACGATGCTGTCGATGAACTGGCTCACCACCGTGCTGCCGGTGGCGCGCAGCCAGATGCGCTTGTCCCCGGTGATCCGCTTGATCCGGCGGAACACCAGTGCGTCCACCAACTGGCCGATGACGAAGGCGGTGAGCGAGCCGATGATGATGTTCATGCCCTGCCCGAAAATGGCCGCGAAGGCCGCCTGCATGTCGGGCACACCGTTCTGTGCGCTGCTGGTGAGCCACCAACCCTGGTCCGGCGGCATGTGGATGGCGAGGAAGAGCACGGCGAACATGAAGGTGATGAGCACCACGGTGAGCAGGGTGAGGAAGCGAACGCCACGCACGCCGTAGTAATCGTTCACCACATCGGTCATGATGAACACGATGGGCCAGGGCAGCACACCCACGCTGAGCACGAAGCTCAGGTGCTCCTGGCCCAGCAGGCTGAAGTCGGCCCTGGCCATGCCCAGCAGGTCCTCCAGTTGGAAGAGCTTCACGCCGATCATCTCGGCGATAAGCGCGTTGGCCGCGAAGAAGCCGCCGAGGATGAGGAAGAGGCGGGTGCCTTTGTCGGCGAGGATGTTGCCGTTCATGCCGATCTGAAGATAGAAGGGCCGTGATCAATCACGCCGACGTTCGCCGCCCGGGGCGCCCTCTTCCGCAGGTGCCATCATCTTGAAATGGCGCAGGTTCCAGGTCACCATCAGCATCACATAGCGCCCCAGCACGTTGGTGCGGCTGTCCTCGATCCAGGTCTCGGTGATGTTGCGCGCGATGCTGTTGTTCTGTCCCAGGATGTCGAAACACTGCAGGGAGATCTCCAGTGAGCGGTCCTTCAACAGCTTGTAGCCGAGCGAGGCGTTCCACAGCAGATAGTCCGCATCGATCCCCTCGGCCAGGCCGTCGAAGCGCGTGTAGGCCATGTTGCTGCGCAGCACGGTGTGCTTCAACGTGGTCCATTGCAGGCGGAAGTTCGCCGTGGTGGAGATGAAATCGTTGTCCGCGCCCTGCTGGATGCTGTTGCGTACGAAGCCCTGGTTGACCATATAACCCAGGGTGAAGTCCAGGCGCTCGCTGATGTTGCTGGCCAGCGTGGCACCCTGGCCCAGGGAATGGTTGTCGGCGAGGTTCACCTGTCCGTTGATCGAGGCGGGCAGCCGGTTGAAGGTGTAGCTGCCGTTGAAGTTGAGGTTGCTCTTGAGGCGCTTCACCGGCAGGCCATAGGTGAAGAAGCCCCGCAGGTTCCGTGCGCCATCGAGATTGGCGGGCCTGCTCAACTGGCCGCCCACGGGAATGGTGATGCCGCCCGTTTCCACCGGCGCGTTGAGCGCCACGATGCTGCTGGTGCCGATGTGGTCCTGTGTGACGCCGCCGCCCACCAGGGCGAAAAAGCTGGTGCCCTTCTCGGCCCGCGTGCGCCCGTAACGCATGAACACGTTGTGCGAATAGCTCTGCAGCAACAGGGTGTTGCCCGTGCGCAGGAAGAGCGGATTGCTGATGTCCACCACATCCTGCAACTGGTCGATGGAAGGCTCGCGCGTACTGGTGCGGTAGAAGAATCGGAGGCTGGTGCCCTTGGCCGGGGTGTAGGTGACCATGGCGTTGGGCAGCGCGTTGTAGAAGGCGCGGCCGATGGCGAAGGCCGTCGGGAATTCGCGGTCGCCGGTGAGCACGGCGTATTGCCCATCAACGCCGAGATTCAACATCCACTTTTCCGTGTTGCGTCGCATGGATATGCCGCCGCGGTGCCGCTCGAAGGTGCTGCTGAAACGGTTGCTCAGGCTGGTGTCGAGCAGCGTATAGAGGCCCGTCTCGGGATCCGGTGCGGTGGCTGTTCGGTCCGTGATGCCATCGGTGTAGCTGGGCGCGTAGTTCAGCTGCAGCGTATGGAGCGCGTCCAGCGGTTCGGTCCAGGTGAGCCGGCCGCCCAGGCGGTGGCCGCTGACCAGATCGTCCGTGAAGCGGTCCAGCACCGTGGTGTCGGTGAGCAGGTCGAAGAGGTTGATCGAACGCGTCAGCCGGTCGCCGGCGCGGTCGTTCGCCTCCACGTCGGCCTGCGCGCTGAAGGTGCGGCCCTTCTTCGCGAAACTGTGCTGCCATAGCAGGCCACTGCTGACGTTCCATCCCGCGCGGTCGCTGGTGTTGATGTTGAGCGTGCTGCTTTCCACCAGTCCTGAAGGGTAGGCGTTGAGGCCGTCGGTGCGGGAGTCCGATCGGTTGTCCTGCAGGCTGATGCGCGGGGTGAAGATGAAGGTGTTGGCGGAGTCGGCCTTGTGGGTGATGCGCAGGTTGAGCCGGTGGTTGGCGTTGCGCGTGTCCTGCCGTTGGTCCTCGGAATAGAACAGGCCGCTGTCGCCGGGCAGGATCTGCTGTCGCACGAGAGCGGTGCGCTGGTCGCGTTCGGAGATGTTGAAGAAGTAGGATCCGGCGACCTCCGTGCGCTTGCCCCAGTTGTCGCCATAGTTGAGGCCTATGGCGTGTGTGGTGGCCACGCCGCCCTGTGGGCCGACCATGAAATTGCCGGAACCGCCGCCACCGGGCCGCCCACCGCGCATGCCCGCACCGCCCCGTCCGCCGCCGCCACGGCCACCGCGCGTTTCTCCTTCGCCGGTCACGCCCAGCAGGTCCTGGTCGCTGAAGTTCTGCTGGTTGATGTTGTTGCTCATGGCCACCAGCGTGATCCGTCTCGGACCCTGCATCAGGTTCACATTGCCTCCTGCGCTGTACAGATCGGTGGCATCGTGACCGGCATACACGCGGCCGAAGACGCCATGCGCCATGCCGGGCCTTGTGATGATGTTGATCGCCTTGCCACCGGTGCCGTCGTCGAATCCGGTGAAGCGCGCCTGGTCGCTCTGCTGTTCGAACACCTGGATCCGCCCCACGATCTCCGCGGGCAGACTCTTCAACGCCAGGTTCGGATCCTCGCCGAAGAACTCCTTGCCGTCCACCAGCACACGCCTTACCTCCTCGCCCTGCACCTTCAAGGTGCCGCCTTCGCTCGTCACGCCCGGCAGTTTCTTCAACAGGTCCTCAGCGCTGGCATCGGGCGCGGTCTTGTAAGCGTCCGCGTTGAACTGTGTGGTGTCGCCCTTCTGTTCCGCCCGCACGCGCATCGCTTCCACTTCGGCCTCGGGCAGCAGCATGGCGATGCTCGTCATCGTCACCGAACCGAGATCCGTCGCGGCGACGCCCACCTCCACCACCCTGTCCATCGGCTTGTAGCCCACGAAGGATGCTTTCAAACGGTAGCGCCCCGGTGCCAATGGCCCCACGCTGAACCGGCCCTCCACATCGGTGATGCCGCCGGTCCGGCGCGTGCTGTCATCGACCTGCGTGGCCACCAGGTTCACGAAGCCCATGGGCGTGCGTGCCGCGCTGTCCAGTACGGTGCCTTGGATCGTGCCCTGTGCCTGCCCGACGCGGGTCAGCAGGAGGGGAAAGAGAAGAGGGATGAAGCGAATGCGGGCCGACAGCATGGAATGTATGGGACGCCCCAAAGGTCGCTCGGTTCGATCGAAGCGGTCGCCGCTCACAATGGGCGCACGGCATCGCCAGCACGGATCTTGCCACTGACATCGCCCACGACGTTCATGCCGAACATCACCTTCTGGCCCGCGCTGCGGAAGGTGGCCAGCGTGCGCAACGGCTCCTTCCCGCGCGCGCCGGTGCGCTGGTCGGTGGTCGTGATCACACAGCGCGCGCAGGGTTTCACGAACTGGAAACGCGCGGAGCCGATCATCACATCGCGCCACGCGTCTTCCTGGAACGCGCTTCCGCCTGCGATGACCAGGTTGGGGCGGAAACGGTCCATGGGGATCGGCGATGACATGCGCGCGTTGAGCTCATCCAGCGAGGCTTGCGAGATGGCGAGATAGGGGAAGCCATCGCTCAGCGAGGTGAAGGCCCGCGCATAGGTGGGGTCGGTGGGGCGTTGCGACGCGTCGGGCATGTGCACCAAGCGCACCTCGCGTTCCAGGCGATCGCTGAACCAGAGGTCCCACCGCGCTTCGCCGTGGAGCGCATCGAGCGCATCGTCCCAGATGTTCACGCGTTCCTTCCGATGCGTGGCGATCGTCCACGGCAGGTCGATCGCCGCCCCATCGCGCAGGTCCGTCACGCGAAAACCATCGGCGGCCGGCGCGCAGTGCAGCCGGGCCATGCCGGCCACCTCACGTTGGGAGAGGAAGCGCCCCTGCCCATCCACGAGCATCCAGCGGCGGTCGTGTTGAAGACCGCGGTCCGTGAGCGGCGCTTCCGCAGCGCTGAACCCGCCGAGCGATTTGATCGGATACACATGGATGGAAGCCAGGGTGGTCTCCATCACCGTGCGCCGGCATGTCGCACCACGCGTTTCAGCACTTCCGTGCCGTCCACGCGCAGCAACAGGTGGTAGACGCCCGGCGTGGCGGGCAGCATGATCCGCAGCCCATGTTCCATGCGCTCCACCGTGGCGGGAATTCGGCGGCCCATCGCATCGTACACGCCATGCACTTCGATCCGTGCGCTTCCTTTCGCCGTTGCATGCACCACGCCATCCGCCGTGGGGTTGGGGTGTACCACCACGGCATTCGCGGCGAACTCCGTCATCCCCACGGGACCGAGAAGCAGCGAATCGGCCGCCACGCGTGTGGGGCTGCCGTCGCTGGCCGCCAGCATGTCGCGGAAGGCATCGATCTCCGGGCTCGAGTGGCTGAACATCTCGGCGTTCCATCCGGGCGGTACCGGCTGGTAGTACACGCTGGCGAAGGCGCGCAACGCACCATTGTTCCCCAGCGTCGGCACATGGTAGCGCACCATGTCGCTGCCACTGCCTTCCTGGCCCAGCGCATCGCGGTTGAAGTCGATGTCGCTGGCTGGCACACCGGCGATGCGTGTGGTGTCGTACACCGGATGCGAAGTGGTGAAGCCAAGCGGTGGAAGCCGATTGTCCTTGAGCGGCTCGTTCGCGCGCTCGAGCACGGTGGTCACGCTGCCGGTCACGTCGCCCATCACCAGCTCGTAGACCTGCACCTGCTCCATGGAGCTGATCAAATCGTGGTGCGGCTCATAGGGCGATCCGTGCCCCTGCACTTCCAGGTCGCCGCCGAGGACACCGCTCTTGAAGACCGTGTCGTTCTTAGCATCGAGCACCACGAAGGTGATAAAAGCGCGGCGCGAGGGATAGCCGCTGGGGAAACGGTGTCCCGCGCGGTTCGTGAGCCGAAGGGCGAAATAGGCCGTGTCCTCCGTGCGACCGGTGCTCCACAACTCCAGGTCGAGGGTGTACTGTTTCAACAAGCGCTCGGTTCGTGCGATGGTGCTGTCGAACTGCGCCTCGGTGGCGGGGATGCCAAGCAGCTCGCGGTTCTGCTTCATCAGCCGCAGCATGTGGGTGTTGCCGCCTACCAGGTGATGCAGGCCGAAGGGTGATTGGGGGTTCAGGAAAATGTATTCCGCCGCGAGGATGATGGGGTCGTCGATGCGCGGCATGTGGCATGTGTTGCAGTGCGTGCCGTCCACACTGTAGACGCTGTTGAGCCATTCGTGGTAGGTCGCCTGTTCCACGAAGTGGCCGCCCGTGGGCACTCCGGTCAGGTCCAACGTGTGCGTGATCAGGGTGTGGCAACCCGCACAGCCCTTGCTGTTGATGATGTGCTCACCGAAGCCCGGTCGCCAGCCCACGAAGAACTCCATGATGTCGGCGTTGATCAGGTCGTCCTGGTAGGGGCCGTAGACGCGTGCCGAATCGAATTCGAGGTGGCCGCTGAAGAATGATCCAGCGAGGGCCTCGCTCTGCTGGTGGCAGGCCAGGCAACTCACGCCATCCATACCCAGGCGGCTGCTGTCCAGCATGGCCATGGTGAAGGGCGCATGGCCCAGCAGGCGTTCCTCATGGAAACCCAGCGGCGCATGACAGCCCAGGCAGGTGCTTTCGATCGCCTCCTGGTGCTGCGGGTTCAACAGCACCTCGTGGCTCACCTTCGCCCGCCAGAAGGGATCGCGGGCGCTGTTGGCCATCATGGTGCTCCGCCAGTCGTCCACCACGTTCACATCATTGCCCTGCGCGTCCACGCTGGCGATGCCCATGATGTCATGCCCATGGCATCCCGCGCAACGGCCGGCGGTGGCGAACCATTGCCCCACATACACTTCCAGATCGCTGCCGCCGCGCAGCAACGCCAGTTCCAACCTCCCGTGCGGGCCATGCACCGGGCGGGTGGCCTCGGTCCACGCCGCGAACAGCACCACCATGCCGAGCAACCCGGCCAAGAGTCCCGTCCGCTTCATCCGTCCACGCATCCGTGCCGCAATTTAGCCGTGCGGCATGCGGAGGAACGCACCATTCGGTCCTGGGTTCGCTGTGGCATATCATACCGCATCACCTTCGCGTTGTGGATGGAGCGACCGGCAGGGGTCATCGCCGCCCTTCGGCACGCAGCTACTTTCGCCCCGCCATGTCCATCTTCCCGCGCATCGCTCTCGCATCGCTCCTCGCGCACACCATGTGGCTTCCCATGGCGGCACAGACCGTGGTGCCTTTCGTGGACCATTGGGACGAGAAGGCCGGCATCAAGCGCAGCGAGGGCCTGATGGTCAATGGCCGGGAATGGGGTGAATGGAAGTTCTACGACCGGCAGGGCCGGCTCCTGGAACAGGCCGAGTTCAAGGCCGGCGAGCGCGACGGCCGCGTGCGCATTTTCCATCCGGATGGCGGCCTGCTCCACGATGGATGGTTCAAGCGCGGTGTGGAGGACAGCCTGCGCACCAGCTACTACCGTGATGGCAGGCCGATGGAGCGCGGACACTACGCGAATGGAAAGAAGACCGGCGAATGGCGCTATTGGTATCCGGACAGCCTGCCCATGCTGGTGGAACGATGGCAGGACACGTTGGTGCTGGTGCTGGAGGCCTGGGACCGCGACGGCACGCATACGCTGCGCAACGGCGATGGGACCCTCCGGACCTACTACGCCAGCGGGGCGCTCCAGGAGGAGAGCAACTATGTGCTGGGCGTGAAGAGCGGGCCTTCTGTGGAGAACTGGCCGGCGGGCAACCCCAAGGCCAGGGGTGGATACCGCAGTGGTGTGAAGCACGGCGTATGGGAGTACTGGACCACGGCCGCCCTGCCGGAAAAGCGCGAAGGCTGGCACCAGGGCCGCTTGCATGGGGAGTATTCGCGCTGGCGCACGAACGGCGGCTTGGACGTGGCCGGCCACCACCGCGACGGGCTCAAGGACAGTTTGTGGACCTGGTACACAGCGACCGGCGCGAAGGACATGGAGGGCGCATTCGCCAAGGGCGCGCGGCAGGGTGCCTGGCGTTACTGGCACCCGAACGGACAACTCAGCAGCACGGGCACCTTCGCGGATGACAAGGAACAAGGCGAATGGGTGTACTACTATGAAGGTGGGCAACTTTGGAAGAAGGGGGCCTTCGACCAGGGACTGAAGACCGGCACCTGGACCACACGCTTCGAGAGTGGCCAGAAACTGCAGGAAGGACCGTATGTGAATGGCAAGGAAGAGGGGCAGTGGACCAGTTGGTTCGCCAACGGTCAGCGGCAGACCATGGGCGGCTTCGTGGCCGGCCGGATGGAAGGGGTCTGGCAGGGCTGGTTCCCCAACGGCGATCCCGACTTTGAAGGCGTGTACAAGGAGGATCTGAAGCACGGCGCTTGGAAGCTCTACCACGAAAGCCCTGAAGGGAAGTCCATCGGTGGGCGGGTGCGCGAGCAGGGCAGCTATGCGCAGGGAAGGAAGAGCGGGCGGTGGACCACCTTCAGCATCCACGGGACACCGATCGCCGAGGGTACCTACAAGGATGGCCGCGCCACCGGCCCCTGGACCTATTTCGATGATGCCGGGGTGAAGATGCGCGAACAGCATTATCAGAACGGCGACCCGCACGGCGCGTGCAAAGTGTACGACCAGCGCGGCCGCCTGGTGCAGGAGATGACCTACCGTGAAGGCCGCCTGCATGGCACCATGACCTTTTACGACCGCCATGGCAAGCCCACCAAGAGCGTGGAGTACGAGGATGGGCAGGTCAAGAAAGCGCTGCCCCAGAGAGCGCCACCAGCAGGCGGTCAACGCCCGGCCCAAGTGCCCGGGCAGCGGCGCTGAGGGAAGAGGCATGTCCCGCAGATGCCGGTAGGCCCACCTGCGGGACATCGCATCAAGCTTCGTTCAAGCCGCTTTCTTCCCCATGCCCAGCACCAGGCCGGCCACCAGGCCCATGATACCCGCCCATGCCGTGTTGGCCAGCACGTCCACCACCATCGCCGTGGCATTGGCGTAAAGATTCCACATGCTGTAGAACATCATCGCCATGCTGGCATAGACCAGTACGCCGATGACCAGGCCGGTGCGCAGACCGCCCATGGCGTTGGTGGCGCCCATGCGCCAGGCCGCCCAGGACAAGAGCAGGCCGAAGAACACATTGCCCAGGAACAATACACCCAGGTTCATCTCACCCTCCCCCTTCATCAAGCCCTCATAGCTGATCATGTTGGCTTCGTAGTAGCCCATGAGCAGCATGCCGAAGAGTACCCATCCGGCGAGGAATCCGGCCACGCCAGCGGCGAGACCTGCGAGTAGCATCCTTGTATCCATGGTCGCGGGTTTGGTTAATGTGGATCGAACCTACCGTGAACGGGGTGGGTAGGGGGGCCTGGCCGGGAAGGGGTTATCAACCGGAACCGGTTCCTTGAAGGGGCAGGATATCAACAGACCGGTTGAAGTATGCACGATCAGGCTCTTGGCCCGTTACTTGTCCACCATCTTTCGTCCCAACGTTCCTCCGGAGATGCGTACCATCATCCTCATCGTGCTGATCGGCCTCTTCACGGCCACGATATCTGCCCAGGATACCGCCTTATTGTCCAGGGTGGGTTGGGACCCCTTGCCCGACAGCCTGATGATGACCTGGGGCCTGCCGCAGGACCAGGTACGCCGATTGCGCGTGATCGAGGAGGACTACCGTGCAGAGTTGCGCAAGGCCATGGCCGAGGCTCCTCGTTCGGAAGCCGATCGCGACGCGCGTTTGCGGTCATTGGCCCAAGCCCGCAAAAGTGAGATCCGCGGGGTGCTGACCATGCGCCAATACGACGCCTGGCAGGACTTCGTGCGGCGCCATTCGCGCTGAGCGGACCCACGCCCGGGTCCACACGCCGGTGTTGACAACGTGGCAGGAAGCCGCACCCGGCGCGGCTTGCGGCGCGTCTACGTTTGCCGGGAACCCTGCCGTTGATCATGCCCTGCAAGCCCTATCGCGGTCCTAGGACCGGCGCCCACTGGCGGAAGTGACCCCCGGACGACAGGGCGGTCCAATGGATGGCCCGGCGATCAGGAGGAACATTTCTCGGACGAGCTTGAAGGCCCGCATGATCGGACGGGGCCACATACCGGAAGGTCCATGCTTGAACCACGACGCCCGTTCCTCCTCGCTGCGAAGTCCCTCGGTGCCATCCAGAAGTCGGTCCGACTGCTCGCTGTCGCGGGCGCGTTCCTGATCGGTGCCGCGGAGGAAGCGCATGCCACGCACGCCATGGGCGGCGAGCTCACTTATGAGTGCATCGGCCCGAACCTGTATCGTGTGCGCCTGAACTTCTATCGCGACTGCAATGGTGTGGCGGCCCCGAGCAATTGCAACAATGGCCGTCGCTTCCGCATGCGCAGCGACCAGTGCAACGTCACGCTGGAGCCCTGTTTCGGATTGGACGATGTGGAGATCGTCACGCCCATCTGCCTGTCGGCCGTCGACCGTTGCGTGAATTCCGCCGGTCAGTACGGCATCCAGCGCTACCGCTACAGCACCGTGGTGGACCTCAGTGCCTACGCGGCCTGCGGTACAGACTGGCTTATCGACTGGGACCTGTGCTGCCGCAACAACGCCATCACTTCGCTCAACAACCCCGGCAGCCGGAACCTGTACCTCTACGCTGAATTGAACAGCACCCTCACGCCCTGCAACAACTCACCGCGCTACCTCAACGACCCCACGCCCTTCGCCTGCGTGGGCCAGACGGTGAGCTACAACCACGGCTTCAACGACATCGATGGCGACTCGCTCTCCTTCGAGCTGGCACCGGCCCTGGGCGCCAACGGCTCGCTGATCCCCTACAACCCGGGATACAGTTTCCTGCAGCCCATCATCACCTCCGGCGGTGCGAACGCGGTGCAGATCGATCCGGTGACGGGCACGATCACGTTCGTGCCGAGCATCCAGCAGTTCAGTGTCGTCACGGTCAAGGTGTCCGAATGGCGCAATGGAGTGAAGATCGGCACCTACCTGCGCGACGTGCAGTTCGCGATCGTGGTCTGCGCCAACAACAATCCCTCGGTGAGCGGCATCAATGGCACGGGGCAGTTCGCCACCACCGTATGCGCCAATGAACAGATCTGCTTCAATGTGGCCGCCAACGACATCGATCCCGGGCAGGTCGTGACCATGACCTGGAACAGTGGCATACCTGGCGCGACGTTCACAGTGACGGGAAGTCCATTGCCCACAGGACAATTCTGCTGGACACCCACGCCGGCGAACATCGGCCAGAACCTCTTCTCGGTCACCGTGGCGGATGATGCCTGCATCCTGAATGGTGTGAACAACTATGGCTTCGTGGTGCAGGTGACACCACCGGTGACGCCTGCCAATGCGGGCCCCGACCAGGAGGTGTGCGGTTTCACCGCCACCATGCAAGGGGTGTTGCCATACCCACAGATCGGCCGGGTATGGTCGGTGGTGAGCGGCAGTGGCACATTCGCCAACCCCAACAGCCCCACCACCACGGTCTCCGGCCTGGGCCCCGGCCCGAACGTGTTCCAGTGGACGCTCGATTTCGGCACTTGTGGCACCACCTCGGACCAGGTGACCATCACGGCCTACGATCCCGGACAGCAGGTGGCGAACGCGGGTCCCGACCAGGCCTTGTGTACACCGCAGACCTCCACCATGCTGGCCGCTAATGCGGCCGCGGTGCCCGCCACCGGCCAATGGAGCGTGGTGAGTGGTACGGGTGTTTTCGCCGACCCGGGAAGCCCGACCACGACGGTGAGCGGGCTGGGCATCGGCAACAACGTGTTCCGCTGGACGATCAGCAACGGCCCTTGTGGCGCGCCCACCTTCGACCAGGTGACGATCACGGTGTTCAACAGCGGCCAGGCCGCCGCGAACGCCGGCCCCGATCAGCAGTTGTGCGCGCCCGCGAACAGCGCCACGCTTGCGGCCAACGCGGCGGCAGCGCCCGCCACCGGCCAGTGGACCGTGGTGAGCGGCAGTGGCACATTCGTCACCGCCGCCAGCCCCACCACCGCGGTGAATGGCTTGTCCATCGGACCGAATGTGTTGCGCTGGACCATCAACAACGGAGCCTGCGATCCGGCCTCCACCTTCGATGATCTGGTCATCACGGTGTTCGACCCGGCCAGCCCGGCCGCGAACGCGGGACCCGACCAGCAGGTGTGCTCCCAAGGCACATTGCTCGCGGGCAACGCACCGCTGCCACCCGCCACCGGCCAGTGGACCGTGATCACCGGCACGGGCACCTTCGTGGATCCCGCGAGCCCCACGACCGCGGTGAATGGCCTGTCCATCGGCACCAATGTGTTCCAGTGGACCCTGAGCAACGGCCCCTGCCCCAATGGTGTGACCACCGATCAGGTGACGGTGGTGCGGTTCGATGCGAACGCGGTGGCCGCGAACGCCGGACCCGATCAGCAGCTCTGCACGCCGATCGGTCAAAGCACCGCCACAGGTACGCTGGCCGGCAATGCCCCCACGCCGCCCAGCGCTGGTACCTGGACCTTGATCAGCGGCAGCGGCACGATCACCGCACCGGGCAGCCCCACCTCCACGGTCACGGGCCTGGGCGTGGGCGTGAACGTGTTCCAATGGACGATCAACAACGGCCCCTGCGTACCATCCGTGACCAGTGACCAGGTGACGATCACCGTCTTCAGCAGCAGCGCCCCCGCCGCGAACGCCGGCCCTGACCAGGAGCTGTGTGCGCCCGTGGCGAGCGTGACGCTCGCAGCGAACGCCGCCTTCCCACCAGGGACCGGCCAATGGACCGTGGTCAGTGGCACGGGTGTTTTCGCGAACGCCGCCAGCCCCACGACCACCGTGAGTGGGATGTCCATTGGCGACAATGTGTACCAATGGACACTGAGCAACGGACCATGCCCCGGTGCGGTGACCTCCGATCAAGTGACCATCCGGCTTTTCGATCCGGCGCAACCCGCCGCGAACGCGGGCCCGGACCAGCAGATCTGTGGCACGGCCACCACCACGCTCATTGGCAGCCCGGTGAGTTTTCCGGCCACAGGTACTTGGACGTTGGTGAGCGGCACGGGCACCATCGTCAACCCCACCAGCTCCACCACGGTGGTCAACGACATTCTCGTGGGTGAGAGCGTGTTCCAGTGGACCGTGAGCAATGGACCCTGCGGCAGCAGCAGCGACCAGGTGACGGTGCAACGCTTCAGCAACCAGAACCCGGCCGCCAACGCGGGCCCGGATCAGAGCATCTGCGTGCCCACCGCGCCCAACCAGGTGACCATGGCCGGCAGTGTGCCCATTTTCCCCGCCATCGGCACCTGGACCGTGGTGAGCGGAGGTGGATCGTTCGCTGATGCCAACAGTCCCACGACGCTGGTGACGGGCATGTCCATCGGTGTGAATGTGTTCCAATGGACGGTGGACAATGGCCCCTGTGCGCAGGGCATCACCACCGACCAGGTGACAGTGACGGTATTTGATGCGGGCACGCCCACCGCCGATGCCGGTCCTGACCAAAGCCTGTGCTCCTCCAGTGGCAGCGCCACCATGGCAGGCAGTGCGCTGATCGGGCCGGCCACGGGATTGTGGACACTCGTGAGCGGCACCGGCACCATCGTCAGCCCAGGCGATCCCAACACGGCAGTGACCGGACTCGCCGTGGGCCAGAACATCTTCCAATGGACGGTGAACAACGGTCCATGCCAGAACGGGTTGAGCACGGACCAGATGAGCATCTTCGTCTACGATCCGCTGCAGCCTTCTGCGGATGCGGGATCGGACCAGAGCATATGCACCACCGCGGGCAACACCATCACGCTCAATGGCAGCCCGGTGATCTTCCCCGCCACCGGGTTGTGGACCATGAGTGGAGGTCCTGGCACCATCGTGGACCCCACCAACCCCAGCACGCTGGTGATCGACCTGGCCTCGGGGGTCTACTCCTTCACGTGGACGGTGAACAATGGCGTGTGTCCCGATCCCATCAGCAGCAGCACGCTCATCACCGTGGTGGCCGATGGCAACGCGCAACCCGCACTGGCCGGACCCGATCAGGCGGTGTGCGGCACCGCCGTGCCCGTGGTGATGGCCGCCAATGAGCCCGAAGGTGTGGCCACCGGCCAGTGGACCGTGGTGCAGGGGTCGGCGAACTTCAGCGACCCCACATCGCACACGGCCACGGTCACCGGTCTGTCCATCGGGGTGAACATCCTGCAGTGGAACATCGACAACGCCGAATGCGGCATCACCACCGACCAGGTCACCATACTGGTCTTCGATCCGAACCAGCCGCCGGCCAACGCGGGACCCGATCAGCAACTCTGCACGCCGCAAACGAGCACCACCCTGGTGGGCAACGCGTTGACGATCCCCGCCACAGGGCAATGGACCCTGGTCAGTGGCAGCGGCACCATCGCCAACCCCGCTGGGCCTGTGACGGCCGTGAGTGGATTGGCACTGGGTGAGAACATCTTCCAATGGTCGATCAACAATGGCGCCTGCCCCAATGCCAACACCTCCGACCTGGTGAGCGTGTTCGTCTTCGCCAGCGATGCGCAGCCGGCCAACGCGGGTCCCGACCAGGAGATCTGCACACCGCAGAGCAGTGTGAGCATGGCCGCCAACGCCGTGACGGGATCGGCCGTGGGCACTTGGACGTTGGTGAATGGTGGAGGCGTGATCACAGCCCCGAACGACCCCAACACCACCATCACAGGTCTGCCGGTGGGCGCCAACACCTTCGCATGGACCATCGACAACGGCAGCTGCGGCACCACCACCGATCAGGTGACCATCTTCGTCTTCGATGCGCAGAACCCGGTGGCCAATGCCGGGCCGGACCAGGAACTCTGCACACCACAGACCAGCACCACGCTGGCCGGCAGTGCGGTGATCTTCCCCGCCACGGGCCAATGGACGCTGGTGAGCGGTACGGGCATCGTCGCCGATGCTTCGAACCCCAACACCACGGTAAGTGGTCTGAGCGTGGGTGCCAACGTATTCGCCTGGACCGTGGAGAACGGACCCTGCGCCAACAGCCTCACCACCGACCAGGTCACCATCCTGGTCTTCGATCAGAGCAATTCGGCGGCGAACGCCGGTCCGGACCAGCAGTTCTGCACACCGGTGAGCAGCACGGTGCTGGCGGGCAGCACCGCCACCTTCCCCGCCACCGGCCTCTGGACCGTGGTGAGCGGCAGTGCCGTGATCGCCAGCCCAGCTTCGCCCACCACGGCGGTCACAGGCCTTGGCGTGGGTGAAACGATCCTGGCCTGGACCGTGAGCAACGGCCCCTGCGATCCCGCGCAGACCACCGACCAGCTGAGCATCTTCATCTTCGATGAGACCAACCCCGTGGCCGATGCTGGTCCGGATCAGGAACTCTGCACGCCGCAGACAAGCACCACGCTCGCAGGCAGCGCGGTGATCTTCCCGGCGACCGGGCTGTGGACCCTGATCAGTGGTGGTGGCACCATCGCCGATCCCACTTCGCCGACCTCCACGGTGAGTGGTCTGCCGGTGGGCGTGAACGTTTTCCGGTGGACTGTGAGCAACGGTCCCTGTGCCCAAGGCATCACCTTCGATGATGTGGCGATCACGGTGTTCGATGAGAACAACGCCGTGGCGAACGCCGGTCCCGACCAGGAGCTCTGCACACCGCTGACCGTGGCCACGCTGAGTGGCAGCCCGCTGATCTTCCCGGCCACCGGCGAATGGACCTTGGTCAGTGGGCAGGGTGTCATCACCTCGCCGAACAGCCCGGTGACCACGGTGACGGGTCTCGCCGTGGGTGAGAACATCTTCGCCTGGACGGTGAGCAACGGCCCTTGTGCCAACGGCATCACCACGGACCAGGTCAGCATCTTCCTCTTCGACCAGAACAACGCGCAACCGAACGCGGGCCCCGACCAGGAGCTGTGCACGCCGAATACCAGCACCGTGATGCAGGCCGCGCCGGTGACCTTCCCGGCCTCGGGCATCTGGACGCTGGTGAGTGGAGGCGGCACCATCGCCGATCCCGCGGACCCGAACACCACGATCAGTGGCCTGCCCGTGGGCGCCAATGTATTCGCGTGGACCGTAGACAACGGCCCCTGCGCCACCGGTGTCGGCAGCGACCAGGTGACGATCCTGGTCTTCGATGAGAACAATCCGCTGGCGGACGCCGGGCCGGACCAACAGCTCTGCACCGCCACCACGACGAGCACCACACTGACCGGCAGTGCGGTGATCTTCCCGGCCACCGGGGAATGGACCTTGGTTAGTGGCACGGGCACCATCGTGAGTCCGAACAGCCCGGTGACCACCGTGCTGGACCTGGAGATCGGCACCAGCGTATTCCAGTGGACGGTGAGCAATGGACCCTGCGACGCGGGTTCCAGCGATCAGGTGACGATCGAGGTCTTCGATCTGAACAACGCGGTGGCCAACGCGGGTCCCGATCAGGACCTGTGCACGCCCACCAGCAGCGCTTCGCTCAGTGCGAGTGCGGTGGTCTTCCCGGCGATCGGCACCTGGACGATCATCAGTGGCGGCGGGATCATCGCCGACCCGAACAGTCCCAACACCACCATCACCGGCCTGCAAGTGGGTGTGACCGTGTTGGAATGGAGCGTGGACAATGGCCCATGTCCGGGCGGTGCCACCAGCGACCAGTTGACCATCACGCTTTACGAGCAGGAGAATCCGCTGGCCGACGCGGGACCCGATCAGCAGTTGTGCACACCCACGGGCACCACCACAAGTACCACGCTCTTCGGCAGCAACATCATCTTCCCCGCCACGGGCACCTGGACCTTGGTGAGCGGTACGGGCATCATCGCCAGTCCCAACAGTCCGATCACGGGGGTCACAGGCCTGTCCATCGGCGCGAACACCTTCCTCTGGACGGTGAGCAACGGGGTGTGCATCGATCCGCTCACCACGGACCTGGTCACCATCCTGGTCTTCGATGAGAACAACCCTGATGCGGACGCCGGACCCGACCAGCAGGTATGCACGCCATTGACCAGCGCCACCATGGCAGGCAGCCCGGTGACCTTCCCTGCGGAGGGCACCTGGACCCTGATCGGCGGCCAGGGCACCATCACCGACCCGAACGACCCCAACACCACCATCACCGACCTGGGTATCGGCGTGAATGTGTTCGAATGGACAGTGGCCAATGGTGTCTGCCCGAACGGCGTCACCACGAGCCAGGTGACGATCACGCTCTTCGACGCCGATGCGCCTCCGGCCGATGCGGGTCCCGACCAGGAATTGTGCGCACCGGATGATACCGCCACGCTCACGGGCAATGAACCGGTGGGCGCCGCCATTGGCACATGGACCTTGGTGCAGGGCACGGGGGTCATCGCCGACGCCAATGCGCCTGTGACCACGGTGAGTGGATTGGAGGTGGGTGAGAACATCTTCGTCTGGACCCTCGAGGGCGGTGAATGTGTGACCACCACGGACCAGGTGAGCATTTTCGTCTTCGACCCCAAGAACGCCGACGCCTTCGCCGGCCTGGACCAGGAGTTGTGCGTACCGCAGGACTCCGTGTACATGGCAGGCAGCCCTGTGATCTTTCCCGCGCAGGGCACCTGGACGGTGGTCGCCGGCGCGGGCACACCGGTGGATCCCAGCGACCCGTTGACGCTGATCCAAGGACTCGCCATCGGGGTGAACACCTTCCAGTGGACGGTGTACAACGGCCCATGCTCCAACGGCCTCACCATCGACCAGGTGACCATCATCCTCTACGATGACACCACGGCCGCGGCGAATGCCGGCCCCGATCTGGAATTGTGCCTGCCTGAAACGAGCATCCAGTTGCAGGGTGAAACACCGCCACCACCCGCACAGGGTACTTGGACCCTGATCAGCGGCAGCGGCACGCCGGTCTCGCCGAACGATCCCAACACCCTCATCACCGGTCTGGCACAAGGCATCAACACCTTCGTCTGGACCCTGGAATGGGATCCCTGCCCGAACAACGGCATCCTTTCCGACACGGTGAGCGTGTACGTGTACGATCCGTCGGCGCCCGTGGCGGACGCGGGTCCCGACCAGGAACTCTGCACGCCCGACAGCGAGACCAATTTGCAGGGCAACACCCCGGCGATACCTGGCGTGGGCACCTGGACCGTGACCCAGGGTGGGTCCACCGTGGTGGAGCCGAACAACCCCAACACGCTCGTCACCGGACTGGACATAGGTGTGCATGAGTTCGTGTGGGAGATCTACAACGGCCAGTGCGGCTTCGGTCCGCCCAGCCGCGACACGGTGCGTGTATCGGTCTTCGATGGTGACGCGCCCGATGCGATGACCGGTGACGACATCAGCTGGTGCACACCCACGAACAGCGCGGTGCTGCAGGCCAACGACCCCGTCTTCCCGGCCACCGGCACCTGGACCTCCCTGAGCGGCACGGGCACCATCGCCGATCCGAACGATCCCAACACGGCCGTCTTCAACCTAGGTGTGGGACAGCACGATTTCCTCTGGACGATCGACAATGGTGCCTGCGGAACCAGTTCAGCGGACATCAGCGTGTTCATCTTCGATGGGAACGCGCCGCCCGCGAACGCTGGACCCGATCAGGAGCTTTGCACGCCGCAGACCAGCACCACGCTCGCGGGCAACGCACCGGTGTTCCCCGCCACGGGGCTATGGACGCTGGTGAGCGGCACCGGCACGATCGCTTCCCCGGCATCGCCCACCAGTGCGGTGAGCGGCCTCTCCATCGGGGTGAACACCTTCCTGTGGACCATCGACAACGGCCCCTGTGGCACCACCGAGGACCTCGTGACCATCGTGGTGTACGACCAGACTCAGGGTTCGGCCAACGCGGGTCCGGACCAGGAGATCTGCACACCCGCGAGCAGCGTGACCCTGCAGGCCAACGCGGTGGGCGTGCCGGCCATCGGCACATGGACCATCATCAGTGGAAGCGGCACGCTCAGCGATCCGAACGACCCCAACGCCACGCTCAGCGGATTGACGGTTGGCCAGGTGACGCTGCAATGGACGGTGGACAATGGCCCCTGCTCCAACGGCACCACCACGGACCAGGTGACCATCTTCATCTTCGACGGTGGCGCACAGGCCGCGGCGGCCGGTCCGGACCAGAGCTATTGCACGCCGATCACCCAGGCGGTGACGATGTTCGCCAGCAGCCCGGTACCGCCCGGCACGGGCATATGGAGCCTCGCTTCCGGCGCGGGCAACATCGCCGATCCCTCCTCGCCCTTCACGGCCATCACCGGCCTTGGTCTCGGCACCAACGTCTTCGTGTGGACCATCGACAACGGGGCCTGCGGAAGCACCAGCGATGAGATGGTCATCCAGGTCTTCGACCACACCGTGCCGCCCGCCGATGCCGGACCGGACCAGCAGTTCTGCCAGGACGTGAGCACCACCAACCTCGACGCCGTGCCGGCCACCAGCACAGCTTTCGGGGCATGGTCGCTGCTGATGGGCACGGGCAACATCGTGGACGCCTTCGACCCGATGACGCTGGTGACGGGCATGCAGCAAGGCAACAACTGGTTCGTGTGGACGGTGGACAACGGTGTGTGCGGCACCACGGCGGACACCATGCTGGTGTTCATCAAGGACTGCCTCACGCTCACCATCCCCGACGCCTTCTCGCCCAACGGTGACGGCGTCAACGACACCTTCGTGATCCGCAACCTGGAGTCGTATCCGAACAACAGCTTCCAGGTCTTCAACCGCTGGGGCAACAAGATCCTGGACCGCAGTCCCTACAACAACGACTGGGATGGCACCAGCCAGTATGGTGCTGTCTTCGGTGAGAAGTTGCCCGAGAGCACCTACTACTATGTACTCGACCTCGGCAACGACACCGAGGCCTACACCGGATTCATCTACCTGCGCCGATAGAACGACCGCACGGGCGAAAGCAGAAGCGCCACAACAGAGACCCCGATGAGAATGAGAGAAGCGACCCGATGGATGAGCGGCGTGCTGGGGATGCTCCTGGGCACCGGCGTGCTGGCCCAGCAGGACCCGCAGTTCACCCAGTACATGTTCAACCTGCTGGCCTTGAACCCGGCCTATGCGGGCAGCGCCGATCGTGTGAGCCTCAAGGGGCTGAGCCGGCACCAATGGGTGGGCTTCGAGGGAGCGCCGAACACGCAGACCCTCACCGTGCACAGCCCCGTGTGGCATGAAAGCCTCGGCGTGGGCGGCACCATCATGCGCGACACGCACGGCCCCATCACGCAATACACCTTCATGGCCGACCTCGCCTACCGCATCCACATGGGTCCGGCGAAACTCGCCTTCGGCCTCAAGGGCGGCCTCAACGTGCTGCAGGGCCGCTTCGCGGAACTGAATCCGTTGGAACCGAACGACCAGGTGTTCCAGGCCAATGTGAACACCAAGCTGGACCCGCAGTTCGGCTTCGGGGTGATGTACTACAGCGACCGCTATTTCGTGGGGGTGAGCACGCCCAAGCTGCTGCGCACGGAATTCTTCGAGACCGACTCGCTCATTTTCGTTTCCGAGCCCGGCCAGCGCCCGCACTACTTCCTTACCGGCGGCTACGTGTTCGACCTGGGCCTCTACCACAAATTCAAGCCCACCGCCCTGTTGAAGGCCGTGCAGGGCGCGCCGCTCAGTTTCGATCTCAGCGCCAACTTCCTCTTCTATGAGAAGTTCTGGCTGGGCGCCATGTACCGGCACACCGACGCCATCGGCGCACTGGTGCAGTACCACCTCTCGGACGACCTCACCGTGGGCTACTCCTACGACTATCCGCTTTCGCCCTTCCGCGACTACAGCGGTGGATCGCACGAGATCATGATCGGATTCGAGTTCGGCAACAAGTTGAAAGGTGTCCGTTCACCACGCTATTTCTGATGATGGACATGCACAAGCCCTTCCCCCTGTCCCATGCGCTGTGCGGTGCGCTGTTGATCCTGGCCTTCCCCCTGGCACAGGACCTCCACGCGCAGAAGCTGAAGGCGCGCATGGCCGACCGCTCCGCCGAGGTGTTCGACCATCCGCGCGTGGCCGCCATCTACGAGAACCTGGACGCGAAGGGCAAGGCCGATGCGGCCGATCTGCGCCGCCTGGCCATGGCCTACCGCAAGATGGGCCGCACCACCGATGCGGAGCGCGTGTACGCCCGCCTGGCCACGGCACCGGCACCACAGCCCGATGACCTGATGCACTACGCCGACCAGCTCCGTGCCAATGGCAGGTACGATGCGGCCATGGAGTGGTACGCGAAGTACGCGGAAGCGCGTCCGGATGATCCACGTGCGAAGGATTACCTGAGCGATCCCGGACGGTTCCAGCGCTGGCTGGCGGACACCAGCAGCGCCAGGATCCGCAACGTGCCCATCAATTCGCCGCAAGCCGACCTGGGCATGAGCATACTGGAGGAGCTGTTGCTCTTCAGCAGCGCGCGGGGAGAAGGGGCGGGCAGGCGCCGCACCTACGCCTGGGACGAACAGCCCTACCTGAATCTCCACAGCGCACTGCTCAAAGGCGAGAGCGCCGAGGAGCCCATGGTGATGCGCAGGGATGTGAACAGCCGCTGGCACGACGGCACGGTGACCTACGACTCGCTGGCCAAGCGCATGTACTTCACGCGCAACAACGTCCACTATGGCGTGCACAAGCGCAGCCAGCGCAACGAGTTGAAGCTGGGCATCTACTTCACGGACATCGTCACTGGTGAGTTCGGCCAGCGCGAATGGGGCAATCTGATCCCCTTCGACCACAACGAACCCGACCACAACATGGGCCACCCGTCCGTTTCGCCGGACGGTCGCTTCCTCTATTTCGTGAGCGACATGCCCGGTGGCCAGGGGGGCACGGACATCTGGTTCTGCGAGAACCTCGGCAACCAGTGGGGCGCGCCGCAGAACATGGGCCCCCGGGTGAATACGCCCGGCAATGAGATGTTCCCCTTCATGTGGATGGACAGCCTGCTGTACTTCGCCAGCGACGGCCATCCGGGACTCGGGGGACTGGACCTCTTCCGGGTGCGCCTGACGAAGGATGGTGCCGGCAACGTGTTCAACCTGGGGCACCCGATGAATACGGGCCACAACGACCACAGCCTCATCCTCATCAACGATTCCACCGGCTTCATGGCCAGCGACCGCCCCGGAGGGCTGGGCAGCGACGACATCTACGGCTTCACCATGCGCCTGCCCATGGTCTTCCTCGCCGGCCGTGTCATCGACCGCGCCACCCGCCAACCCATCGAAGGAGCCACCATCGTGCTGAAGGACGCTGAAGGCAACTACATGCCACGCGCGAAACTTGAGACCATGGAGGGCGGCCGCTTCAACGTGGAGGCGCCCTACCAGCGCGCGTACATCCTGGTGGCCAACCGCAACGGCTATTTCCAGCACGAGATGCAGGTGATCACCGATTCGGATCCCTTGCTGGAGGTGCTGGTGGAGATGGACAAGTACGACTACGCCGCCGAGGGCCTGGTGCTGCACGGCGAAACGGGCCAGCCGCTCGAAGGCGCGCAGGTGGCGCTGACGGACGCCAAGGACAACATCATCGCGGAGATCGTCACCGACGCCAGCGGCCGCTATCAGTTCCCCCTGATGCAGGAGACGGACTACCGCCTGAAGGTGGACAAGGAGGGCTTCTTCAAGCAGAGCGCGAGACTCACCACCAAGGGCAAGCCCAGCGCCGCCATCGTCACCGACTTCAAGCTCTTCCCGCTGAAGGTGGACCAGGTGGTGCGCCTGGACGACATCTTCTACGATTACAACAAGTCCGACATCAGGCCGGACGCGGCGTTGGAGCTGGACAAGCTGGTGGCCGTGCTGGTGGAGAACCCCACGGTGAAGATCGAGCTGAGCTCGCACACCGATTGCCGCGGCAAGGACGCCTACAACCTGGGCCTTTCCGAACGCCGCGCGAAGAGTGCCGTGGACTACATCGTGTCCAGGGGCATCGCACGCGACCGAGTGAAGGCCAAGGGTTATGGCAAGAGCAAACCGTCGGAGGATTGCAAGTGCGAGCAGTGCTCGGATGTGCAGCACCAGCGCAACCGCCGCACGGAATTCAAGGTGTTGTCTTTGTAGGTTGGGTTGGGATCAGGGAGATGGACGGGCCCCGCTTGCGGCGGCCCGTTCGTCTTTTCAGGCCCCGGCCAGCTCCACCTCCTCCTGCGTGGCCAGCAGGTCCTCCAGCGTCTCGCGCCGCCGGATGATCGTGGCCCTGCCGTCGCGCACCAGCACCTCGGGCGGGCGGAAGCGGCCGTTGTAGTTGCTGGCCATGGCGTGACCATAGGCGCCCGCGTTGCGGATGGCCAGCAGGTCGCCCTCGCGCACCTCGGTGATCTTCCGATCCTGGCCGAAGGTGTCCGTTTCGCAAACGTTCCCCACCACGGTGTAGATCCGCGTGCGGCCTTCCGGGTTGCTCGCGTTCTCGATGCGGTGGTAGGCGCCGTAGAGCATGGGCCTGATCAATTGGTTCAGGCCGCTGTCCACGCCGGCGAACACCGTGGCGGTGGTCTGCTTCACCAGGGTGGTGCGCACCAGCAGCGTGCCCGCTTCGCTCACGACGAACTTGCCCGGCTCGAACCACACCTCCACGGGCGTCGCGCGCTGCTTGTTGAAGATGCCGATGCGTTCCGCCAGGCGCTGGCCCAGTTCTTCGATGTCGCTGGTGACGTCGCCCTCCTGGTAGGCCACCTTGAAGCCGCTGCCCAGATCGAGGTGTCGCAATTCCGGGAAGAGGTCAGCGCGGTCCAGCAGCAACTCCGCGGCCTGCAGGAAAACACCCGTGTCCAGGATGTCGCTGCCGGTGTGCATGTGCAGGCCATGCACGTGCAGGCCGTGCGTGGCCATGATGCGCTCCACATGCCGCAATTGGTGGATGGAGATGCCGAACTTGCTGTCGATGTGGCCCACGCTGATGCGCTCGTGGCCGCCCGCCATGATGTGCGGGTTGATGCGCAGGAATACGGGCACGCTTCCGCCGAACTCCTGGCCGAAGTGCTCCAGCACGGGGATGGAGTCGATGTTGACATGCACGCCCAGTTCCACCGCACGGCGGTACTCCTCATAGGGCACCATGTTGGGAGTGAAGAGGATCTCCTCAGGGCGGAAGCCCGCGTGCAGGCCCAGTTCCACCTCCTGGATGGAGACCGTGTCCAGGCCGGTGCCAAGCTTGCGCACAAGGCGCATGATGTGGATGTTGGGCAGCGCCTTGCAGGCGTACATGATGCGGGTGGGCATGCCGGAGAAGGCCGCCTGCATGCGCTTCACCTGCCGTTCGATCACGGCCGCGTCATACACATACACCGGGGTGCCCACCAGGTGGGCGATCTCCTCCACCGGTACACCGCCGATGCGGGTGGGGTCGTGCTGTTCCATGATGTCCGCCGTGCAGGGCGCGGGCTGCGAAGGTAGTCCGCGTGGGCAGGCGGCGACGCCGGGGTCAATCGAGCATCGCCCCGGCCTGCTCCGCGTAGAATCCGCCCTGCGCCGCGATGCGCCGGAAGGCCTCCTGCGCCTGCGCCTGTTCGCCCATTCGCCGTGATGTGAGCGCGTGGTACCAGGCGGCCTCCTCGTCGAACACGCGCACCTCATGCGATGCGGCACGATCGAGAAGTTGCGATGCCGGTAGTACATGCCGAGGTTGTATGCGCACAGCCCCGCATAGAAGATCGCGTTCACATCATCGGGGTATTGTGTCAGCAGAAAGCGGAACTCCTCCAGCGCCGCCTTGTGGTCGTTCTGTCGAAAGCGCGTCATGGCCTCGTCCATGAAGGGCAGATAGCCCATCATGCGTTGCTCGCCTTCGGTGGATCGCTGCGATCCGCTGTCGGGGAAGCGCGCCAGTACGCCGCTTCCCGTTCGGCCTGTATGTGGATCTGATGGATGGAGATCGTCCGGGTGCGCGAGTTTGAAGCCTTGCACGAAGACGAGCCTGGTGATGGCACGGGCTGGTTTCGCCGCGGCCGGTGTGGCTTGCATATCTCCGGGCCTTGGGCGCACATCACTTCCGCGCAATGGCTCAGGTCCGGGTTCACGTGGTACTGGCGGCACGGTGGTCTCCAGGTGCCGGTCGCCGGGCCGGTGGCCGATTAGCAGTGTTTCCGGCTGCTCCTCCGCAGCCGCGATCTCGGCCGGGTCGATCACGATCGGTGGTTCCGCGGAATGGTGCGTGGGCGCCGGCCCTGCTGGTAGCGGGTCGATCGCGGCATCATGGGGATCCAACATGGGAGACAACACCAGCCAGGCGCCGGCCACGACCACCAACGCGCCGCCCAAGGCCCAGGGTCCCCAGCCCGGACCGGCGGGCCGCAATTTGTCGAGGGCTTCCAAACCAGTGGTCGCTCCGGGCACCATCAACCCCTCCATCGCTTCGCGCAGCAATGGATCGGCTTCGAGCTGTTGCTCCACGGCATGCGTTCGCGCGGCATCCAGGCGGCCTTCAGCATAGGCCAGCAGGGTGGCGCGGTCCAAGGGTGGCCCGGCGGCGAAGGGCTTATCGGTCGTTCTGGTCGGCATGGCGAAGGAGTATCAGACGCAGGTTCCGGCGGCCGTTCTGGAGATGGCTGCGCACTTGTTCCACATCGTGGCCTGTGAGCGCGGCCACCTGCGCATAGCTCATGCGCCGCAGGTGGAAGGCTTCGATGCAGGTGCGTTGGTCGGCGTTCAGCTGGGCGATGGCGTTCTCCAACCGTTGCAGACCGGCCTCTCGGAGCAGGGCCTCACCTGCCTCGTCGTGGCCGGGTATGTCCACACGCTCCAGGTCCAGGGACCGGCCGGGCCTTTCACTGCGCAGCACCATCAGACAGCGGTTGCGCATCACGGTATGCACCCAGGGGCGGAAGTGTTCCACCTGATGGCGCCGCAACAGTTCAGGCAGCACGGCGAAGAGTTCGGCCACGGTGTCCTTGGCGCGCTCGGCGTCCTTCAGGTATTTGATCCCCACGCCGTAGAGCAGGTGCGCGTAGCGGTCCCACAAGGTGCCCAGCGCGCGCCGGTCGCCGGTGCGCAGCCGCGCCACCACCGTGTCGTCGTCCGCCGCATCACTGGATGTACCGCGCATGAACATGCTGGCCGTCGTTCAAAGTCCATCCTCTTCGTCTTCCCAAGCGGCTTCGGCCAAGCGTTGTCGCCTTGTCCGTTCGGCCTCGAAGACCTCCTGGTAGCTCTTGGTCTCGATCGCCACCACGCCACCGGTGACATCACCGTAACGTGCGGGCAGGCCACCGGTGTACACGCTCACGCTGCTGATGGCCGATGGTGGGACGCGGGGCACACCGCCACTCACCTTCACGCCGTCGATGAAGGACACCATGTTCTCCGTACGCGAGCCCCGGAAATGCAATCCGTCGCCCGTGAGGGAGGCCGTCACCCCCACGAAACTCTTGCCGATGAATTGTATCGGGTCGCGTTTGTTCGGGTCGCGTGCGAAGTCGTCGGCCAGCAGGCTCATGCGGGTGGGGTTGTCGGCTTCAATGAGCGGGCGTCGGAAGCCGGACACCTCGAATGTATCCACCGTGGTGGCGAAGCCCAGACGGATGTCGCGCATCAGGCTCGCCCGGTCGCCGGTGACCTCCACGCCGGTGAAGCTGCGCGTCTGGAATCCGACGTGCGAAACACGCACCGTGAAGAGGCCGGTAGGCAGGGGCTTGATGACGAATCTTCCTTCCAGATCGGTAACCACGCCGTGCGTTCGATCATGCTGGATGGCCACCACATGCGCCATGGGCACCGGCGAACCGGTCTGGTCGAATACCCGTCCGCGGATCTCTCCCGTGGCTTGGGCGCTGCATGTGGCGGCCGCGATGAGCAGGGTGGGCAGGAGGGAGGAGATGCGCTTCATGGCCGTACGTTTCCTACAGGATGCTTCACCCCAGGGAATTGCACATGCCTGTTACTTCCCGTTCAGTTGGAGTGGGCCATCCAAGGCGTGACGGTCATCCCGGCTGTTGGGCCACCCGCGTATTGGCCTGCGCAGGAATGCGGATATTCTTCGGGCACTCTGGCCAGCATCCAATGGGCTTGCAATGGGTTCTGGTGGATATAGCGGAGCTTCTGGACCACCATGCTGTTCGATGCGCAGTACTTGATGTCGGAAGAAGGTTCCCACACCCGGAACCATTGACCTTTCGCGAAGCGGGACGTGTCGACATCCCGCTGCAAGCGCTCCAGCATGATGGTGTCCCGGGCCACCGTGAGCCGGTCGAGGATCACTTTGGCCCACCAGCGTTTGCAGTTGGCCAGGACGTCATTCACCGAGAGTTGTTCCGGCACGTAGAGGAGCAGATGCACATGGTTCGGCATGATCACGTAGCCGTTGACCGCGCAGCCTTTGTCCACCCAACGTTGCAGCTTCTCGTATATGGCGTCGTGACAATTGGTGCGGGCGATCGAATGCAAGTGGTCCCAGCATGCGAAGGTGCAGAAGTAGATGCCCGCGCGTCGCGGAAGTCGCTTGCCCAAGGTCATTCGGTGGGGTGGGGCCAGTTTCGAGGGACGTCGTCCCTCGAAATTAGAGTTCCTCCGCCACCACCTCTCGCACGCCGGGCACCTCGTGTTTCAGCAGGTTCTCGATGCCCTGTTTGAGGGTGACCATGCTGCTGGGGCAGCCGCTGCATGAGCCGCGCAGCGAAACGGTGACCACGCCTCCGTCGAAGGACTTGAAGGCGATATGCCCGCCGTCGCCTTCGACGGCCGGGCGGATGTATTCCTCCAGCACGCGGATGATCTTCTCATCGTCGGGGCCTCTCGCTTCAGCATGGGTGCTGGCGCGCTCATTGGCGTCGGCCAGGGCCTGGGCGGGGGCGTCCTCGTATACCACGCGGCCATCCGTGTTCAGGTACTCCTGGAGGTACTCGCGCAACTCCAGTTGCACCAGGTCCCAATCCACGGAAGCGTTCTTGGTGACGGTGATGAAGTTGCCTGAGATGAACACCCCCGTGACAAAGGGCAGGTTGAAGATGTGCTCCGCCAGGGGCGACACACCATTGGGCTCATCGGGGGATCGGAATTCCAAGAGCCGGCCGTCGGCCACCAACAGGCGGCTGCTCACGTAGCGCATGCTGGCCGGGTTGGGCGTGCTTTCGGCGTAAACGGATACGGGCGGGCGGGCGGTGGTGCTCATGGTGCGAGGCGGTGGCAAAGGTAGGTGTGTCGCCTGGCTGGCTTCCCAAGTGGAATGGCCGTTTCCGCTCCCCCGGGCGAGGCTCGTTCACCTTACTTTTGACGCACCATGCGCCAACTTCTGCATCGCCATCGCTGGGCCACACTGGCCGTTACGATGCTGTTGCTGTTCGCCACCAGCGGCATGGCCCTCTCGCGCATGACCTGCCTGATCGGGGGGCACAGCGTTTGGGCCCTGGGCCAGATCGATGACTGCTGCCCGGAGAATGAGCTTCCGGAGGGGCCGGCCATCAGTCCGGTCTGCTGTGTGTTCGGCCAGGCCGGCGGCGAAGTGTTGCCTTTCGTTCCGGCGCCTGAGATGGTCTTCTCCCCGATGTGGACCTGCTTCATCCCGCAGGTGTTCGACCCGGGAACCCGCGAAGCGCCCGGGTCGCGTGGCGAGGTCTTCACACGGCCGCCACCGTCCAGTGGCACGGAGCGTCTGGTGGCGCATCGCCTCTTCCGCATCTAGGATCGGTCTTATTGCCGGCGTCGATCCGCCGGTCGGTGGCCCATGCGCCATCTCGTGTCGTTCCGTTCGCACGTCCCCAAAGACCATCCATGACAAGTTCCTACAGATATCCGATCCTTTCGCTGGCTTTGCTGCCCCTGTGCCTGGTGGCGCAGGATCCCATCATGGGCGTGGTGCTCGGCACAGAGGCCGATGACCCCAGAAGCCTCCCCGGCGCCAGTGTGCTGTGGGTGGGTACCACCATCGGCACGGCCACCGATGCGCAGGGACGGTTCGAGGTGCCGCCACCCGATAGCTGGCCCGCACGGCTGGTGGCCTCCTTCGTGGGCTATGCGCCGGACACCGTGTTGCTGGCCGCCCATCCCGGCAGGCCCGTGTCCTTCACCCTGCGGCCCGGTGCCGATCTGCGGGCGGTGGAGATCATCGAGCGGCAGAGCAGCACCCTGCTGGACACGCGCTCGCAACTGGCCACCGAGATCATCACCGCCATGGAACTGAAGCGCGCCGCCTGTTGCGACCTGAGCGAGAGCTTCGAGACCAACGCCTCGGTGGACGTGAGCTACAACGACGCCATCAGTGGCACGAAGACGATCCGCCTCCTGGGCCTCGATGGCAAGTACGCGCAGATCAGCCTGGAGAACATCCCCTTCATCCGCGGGCTGTCCACCGCTTCGGGGCTCACGCTCATCCCGGGCACCTGGATCAACGAGATCAACCTCAGCAAGGGCGTGGGCACGGCGGTGAACGCCCCCAATGCCATGACCGGACAGATCGACGTGTGCCTGTTGCAACCGGCCGACGAGTCGCCGTTCTACCTGAACATGTACGGCAATACCCAGGGCCGTCTGGAGGCCAACATCCACAGCGCGCAAAGCACCGGGCAACACAGCGACAACCTGCTGCTGGTGCACGGCAACTGGTTCGACAACGAAATGGACCAGAACGGCGATGGCTTCATGGACATGCCCATCACGCGGCGCATCAACGTGATGGACCGCTGGGTATACCGGGACGACAAGCGGACGGCCCAACTGGCAGCGCGCTACGTGGACGACCGCCGCACCGGGGGGCAATCCGCCGAGCATGGCGCGATGCCCGTTCCACCGGAACATGTGGGCCACCGTCCGGACATGCTCTATGGCATCGACATCCGCAACGAGATGGTGGACGTGCTGGGGAAATATGGCTTCGTGTTCGGCGAGGCACGCGACAAGAGCATCGGTCTCATCGCCGCGGGCAAGCACCACGATGTGCGCTCGCTGTACGGTGAACGTGGATACGATGGCACGCAGACCAGCTTCTACGGCAATCTGGTGTACCAGCAGCAACTCGGCGGATGCGAGGATGCCGTGAAGACCGGTCTGGCCTTCCAGTATGATGATTACCGGGAGGCTTTCCGCGACAGTGCCTTCACGCGCACCGAGCGCATGCCGGGGATCTTCGCCGAGTATACCCGCAAACGCGAGAAGCTCACATCCGTGCTCGGCCTGCGTGCCGACGCGAATGACCACTTCGGCAATACGGTGAGTCCTCGCCTGCACATCAAGTATGACCTGGGTCCGCTCACCGTGGCCCGCGTTTCGGCCGGCCATGCCTTCCGCAGCGCCAACCCGCTGGCCGAAAGCGCCACCGTGCTGGCCAGTTCGCGCAACGTGGTGGTGGAGGGCCCGCTTGGCCTGGAACGCGCCTGGAATTTCGGCGCGTCGCTGCTGCACAAGTTCAAACTCCTGGACCGCAAGTGGGAGGTGGGTGTGGACGCCTACCACACGCGCTTCACCCAGCAGGTGGTGATGGACCTGGACCGCTCGCCACAGACCATAGCGTTCTACATGCTGGATGGACTCTCCTATGGCACCAGCATGCTGGCCGATGTGCAGGTGCAGCTGGCCGCACCGCTCACCCTGCGGCTGAACTACCGTTGGTATGATGCGCGCACCACCTACGATGGCCGGTTGCTGGAGCGGCCTTTCACGCCCATGCACCGCGGCATGATCGACCTGGCCTATGCCGACCGCAAGGAGCAATGGCGCTTCGACATTGGCCTGCAGCTTTTCGGTGAGAGCCGCATCCCCGATACCTCCACCAATCCCGAGGCCTACCGCTTCGGCGAACGCGCGCCGTCATTCGCCACCATGCACGCACAGCTCACGCGGGTGATGGGCCAGTGGGACCTCTACCTCGGTGCGGAGAACATCACCAACACGCTGCAACGAAGGCAGATCATCGCGCCGGAGGATCCTTTCGGCCCGTACTTTGACGCTTCGCTGATCTGGGGGCCTACTAACCTGGCCATGGTCTATGGCGGATTGCGTTACACCCTGCCCCGGAAGAAGGAAAACCCGACCGACCGACCATGAGGACCTTGATCATGCTGTTGTTCCTGCTTCCGGCCATCGCCGGGCAGGCCCAGGACAAGAAGAAGATGGAAAGCCTGACGATCCGCACTTCCGCGGTCTGTGGCACATGCAAGAAGACCATCGAGAGCGAATTGCTGTTCGCCAAGGGTGTGAAGCAAGTGGAGGTGGACCTGGAGCGGGGGGTCATCCATGTGGACTACGATCCGCGCCGCACGGATGCGGACGGTGTGCGTGTGGCCGTGACACGCATCGGCTACAGCGCCGACGAGCTGCCGGCCGACCCCAAGGCCTTCCAGGCGCTGCCATCGTGCTGCCAACGTTCCGAAAAGCACTGACATGGGCCTGGTCCGCGGCGTTCGGGGCTTCACGCCGGTGATGGGGGAACGGTCCTTCTTGGCCGAGACCGCCGTGGTGATCGGTGATGTGGTGATGGGTGACGATTGCAGCGTGTGGTACAACGCCGTTGTGCGCGGCGATGTGCACAGCATCCGCATCGGCCACCGGGTGAACGTGCAGGATGGCGCGGTGCTCCATTGCACCTATCAGCGGGCGGCGCTCACCATTGGCGACGATGTGAGCATCGGACACAACGCCATCGTGCATGGCTGTACGGTGAAGGACAAGGTGCTCATCGGCATGGGCGCCATCGTGATGGACCATGCGGTGATCGGGGAGGGCAGCGTGATCGCCGCCGGGGCCGTGGTGACACAGAACACCGTGGTGGAGCCGGGCAGCCTCATGGCCGGGGTTCCCGCCAGGCGCATCGGCCCTGTGAGCGCCGACCTCTCCAAGAACGAGATCGAACGGATCGCGGCGAACTACCTGAAGTACGCCGGCTGGTTCAAGCAGGAAGCCTGAGCGAGCCATTGGCTTCCCAGTGCACCTCGCTTACGGGAAAGTCAGGCATGCCGATGCGGGCCATCATGTCCGCGAAAGCCCTTGCCTCACCTGTGGTGTGACAGACCATGCCACCTTGTTGGTCAGGTGGTGCAGCCAGGCCATGCTCACGGACCAGGCGCACAACTTGCCGGGCCACCGCTGGTGCGGGGTCGATCACGCGCACGCCGGGACCCACGATACGCTCGATGAGGGGCCGCACCAAGGGGTAGTGCGTGCAGCCCAGCACCAGCGCATCGATGCCACGCGCCATCAGGGGTTCCAGCCAGCCGCGGAGCATGGTCTCCGTGCCGGGGCCGTCCAGGTCGCCGGATTCGATGCTGCGCACCAGGCCGGGGCAGGGCTGGTGCAATACCTCCACCCCGCGGCCGAAGCGTTCCACCACGGAAGCATAGACCTCGCTCTGGAAGGTGGCCGTGGTGGCGATCACGCCCACCACGCCGGTGGTGGTATGCTCCACGGCGGGTTTCACGGCGGGCTCCATGCCCACGAAGGGCGTTTCGGGATGGAGCGCGCGCAAGTGTCGCAGTGCGGCCCCGCTGGCCGTGTTGCAGGCGATCACGATCATTTTGCAGCCCGCGGCGAGCAACGCACCGGTGATGGCCACACTGAAACCGCGCACTTCCTCCAGCGAGCGTTGCCCATAGGGCAGGTGGGCCTGGTCGCCGAAATAGAGCAGGCGCTCTGTGGGGAGCGCCTGCAGGATGGTAGCGGCCACCGTCAGTCCGCCTATGCCGGAATCGAATACACCGATGGGGCGGGCGTCGGGGGGCACGGGATCGCTCAGATGCCGAGCTTGGTCTTGACCAGGGACAGGATGTCCTCACCCTTGTCCCAATAGAGCACGAAGCCGGCGCTGGTATCGAATATGTAGGTGAAGTTGTTCGCCTCGGCCACCTCGCGGATGGCCTTGTTGGTGCGCTCCACCATGGGCCGCAGCAATTCCTCCTCCTGCTTGGCCAGGTCCTCCTGGGCCTTTTCCTGGGCGGCCTGGATGCGCTGTTCCAACTCGTTGATCTCACGCACGACCATCTCGCGTTCGGTGTTGGTCATCTTCTCCGCATTCGCCTGGGCCTCACTGACCTTCTGCTGGTATTCGGTGCCCATGGCGCGCAGGCGCTTGTCCAGCTCCTCGGCGAACTTCTGCATCTTGGTCTCGGCGTCCTTGCGCTCGGGGAGCAGCAACATCAGCTTCTGCCGGTCGATGTGGCCCAACTTGGTGTGCTGGGCCAGGGCGGCCGGAGCTGCGGACAGCAGCAGGCCAAGGGTGATCAAAAGGGTCTTCATGTTCATTTGTTCATCGTGGTTTAGGGGGGGCTGAACCTCCTCCGCCGCGGCCACCGCCTCCGGCGCCGCCACCGGCTCCTCCGATGCCGCTTCCAGAGTTCTGTCCTCCGCCGCGCGGGTCGCCCTGCGGCGGTGCGGGGCTGTCCTCGGGGTCCTGCCCGAAATCATCGTCGCGCCCGCTCTCCGATCCGCCCTTGCCGGGCCGGATGCCGAGCTTGCGCAGCACGCTGTCGCTCTTGTCGTATTTCTCGCTGGCGAAGAGCAGATTGCCGCTCTGTGCGCTGAGGTCGAAGATGGCCAGGTAGCTGGTGCCGGCCACTTCCTTGATGGCCGTGTACACCCGGTCCTGGATGGGCTGGATCAGTTCCTGCCGCTTCTTGAACAGGTCGCCATTGGGGCCGAAACGCCGCTTCTGCAGGTCGCGCGCCTCCCGCTCCCGGTCCTGGATGTCCTCCAAGCGCGAGCGTTTCATTTCCTCGGTGAGCAGGATGCCCTCGGCGTTGTAGGCCTCCCGCATGCGCTTGATCTGTGCGTGGCGGTCGTCGATCTCGTCCTGCCAAGTGCGCGAGAGCCGGTCCAGTTCCTTCTGGGCGGAGGTGTACTCCGGCATCTGGTCCAGGATGTACTTGGTGTTGACGAACGCGATGCGCTGGGCGCTCGCATCCATACCCGGCAGGCCGATCAGGGCCAAGGCCACCAGCAGGATGGGGAGATGTCGCATGGGAGGGTGCTGAAGCAGCTAAAATTACGGCGATCGGCCTCAGAGTTCGCCAAAGTCTATGCCGATCGTGAAGTGGAACTGGCTACGGCCCATGTTGGGCAGGTCGGGCACATCGTCCAGGCGCCAGCCGTAATCCAGGCCCATGGGGCCGAACATGGGAAGGAAGAGGCGCAGGCCCACCCCGGCGCTGCGGTACAGGCGGAAGGGGTTGAAACGGTCGAAGTTCTGCCAGGTGTTGCCCGCCTCGAAGAAGCCCAGGGTATAGATGGTGGCCGAGGGGTTCAGCGAGACCGGGAACCGCAATTCGGTGGTGTACTTGCCCACGATGAAGTTGCCCACCTGCGGCGCCAGGGAGAAGTCGTCGTAGCCGCGCAGGCTGATGATCTCGCGTCCATCGAGCTGGAAACCGGTGAGGGGCACGCCACCCATGAAGAAGCGCTCGAAGGGCGAATCGCCCACGGCGGCGTTGTAGCGGCCCAGGAAACCGAAGCCCGCACGCGCCATCAACACCAGGTTGTGGCCGCTCTTGCTGTTGGTGAGCTTGTTGAACCATTGCGTGGTGAACTTCCACTTGTGGAACTCCACCCAGTTGTAGCGCTGCTCGGGCGGCAGGTTGGCCCAGTCGCGATCGGGCTGGAAGAGGGAGAAGGGCGGGGTGGCCTTCACCGAGAAGGTGATGTCCGAGCCCGTGCGCGCGAAGAAGGGCTGGTCCACCGAATTGCGCGAGATGGAGATCTGGGGTGAGAGCACATTGGCCGATCCGTCCGTGAAGGCGAAGATCACCTGCCCGGAACTGAAGTTGCGCAGGTCGTAGAGCTGGTAGCCGAGGTTCATCCGCAGGATGAAGTAGTCGTCCGGCCAGGTGAGCCGTTTGCCCAGGCCCACCGTGGCGCCGGTGATCAGCAGCGACTGCCGGAGGGGGTTGATCTCGCGGCCTTCGGAGGTGTTGATGAATTTGTCCACCCCGTTGGTCTGCACGGTGTGGTACACCGAGAAGCTGAGCGCGTTGGGCTTGCGGCCGCCCAGCCAGGGCTCCACGAAGCTCATGCTGTAGCTCTGGAAGAAGCGGCCGTTGGTCTGCGCGCGCAGGTTCAGCGTCTGGCCGTCACCGCTGGGCAGCGGGGCCCAGGCGTCCTTCTTCAGCACGTTGCGCATGGAGAAGTTGGTGAACGACAGGCCCAGCGACAGGATCAACCGGCCCACGCCCCAGCCGCCGCTCAACTCCAGGCGGTCGCTGGGTTTCTCCTCCACGGTGTACTCCAGGTCCACCGTGCCGGTGCGCGGGTCCTGGATGGGGTTCACCCCCATGTTCTCCGGGTTGAAGTAGCCCAGTGTGGCGAGTTCGCGCTGGGTGCGGATCACATCGCTGCGGCTGAAGAGCTGGCCGGGCCGTGTGCGGATCTCGCGGCGCACCACGTGCTCGTTGGTCTTGGTGTTGCCCTTGATGATGACGTTGCGGATGCGGTATTGCTTGCCCTCGCGGATGCGAATGTCGATGTCGATGCTGTCGCCCTCGGCGAGGATCTCCACAGGTTCGGGGTAGAAGCCCAGGTAGCCGTCGTCCATGTAGAGCGAACTGATGTCGCGCCCGGCGGGGTTCATGTACAGGCGGCTTTCCAGCAGGCGGCGGTTGTACACGTCGCCCTTGCGGATGTTGAGGATGCCGCGCAGCACCTCATCGTTGTGCTTGGTGTTGCCGGTGAAGGTGACGTTGCGGAAGTAGAAGCGCTCGTCCTCGTCCACGGTCAATTCCACCTGGATCCTGTTGGGCGAGACGAAGAACATGGTGTCGCCGGTGATGGTGGCGTTGCGGTACCCTTTCTCGTTGTAGAGGTCTATCACCCGGCCCTTGTCGTCCTTGAAGTCGCTGGGGAGGAATTTGCTGCTGCCCACGACGTTCCACCAGCGTTTGCGCTTGGTCTTCTTCATGGCCTTGCGCAGACGCTTGTCAGGCAGTTCCTCGTTGCCGTGGAAGACCACGTCCTTGATCTTCACGCGCGGCCCCTTGTCCACGTCCAGGATCAGCAGCACGCTGTTGTCCATCAGCGTGTCCGGCTTTTCGGTGATGGTGGTGGTGGCCTTCAGGAAGCCCTTGTCGCGGTAGTGGCGGTGTATGAGGGTGCGCGTGTTGGCGAGCAGGGCCTCGTTCACCTGCTGGCCGCGCACCAGTTTCACCTCCTCGCGCAGCTTGTCCGCCTCGTTCTTGCTCACTCCGTTGAACTTGAAGCGGCTCAGGCGCGGGCGTTCCACCACCGCGATGTGCAGGAAGATGGTGCGGCCGCGGATCTCGGCCACCTCGAAGCGCACGTCGCTGAAAAGCTTCTGGTCCCAAAGGTTGCGGATGGCGCGCGCCACCTGCTCGCCCGGCACGGTGATCTTGTCGCCCACCTGCAGGCCGGTGAAGAGTTTCACGGCGTTGGGGTCGGTGCTCAGCGTGCCACTCACGGTGATGCCGCCGATCTCGTACTCCTGCGGGTAGTCGTAGTCGATGAGCGGTTCACGCTCCGTTTGGGCCACGGAGGCCAAAGCGGCCATGGCCGCCAGCAGGAAGGCGAGTATCCTGTAGCTCATTGGCCGGGCGCCACCTGTTCGCTGATGAGGCCGAAGCGGCGCTCGCGGTTCTGGAAATCGAGCACGGCCTGGAAGAGGTGCTCCTTGCGGAAGTCGGGCCAGAGCACGGGGGTGAACCACAGCTCGGCGTAGGCGATCTGCCAGAGCAGGAAGTTGCTGATGCGCAACTCACCGCTGGTGCGGATCAGCAGTTCGGGGTCGGGGCTGCCGGCCGTGGACAGGTGCGCCGCCACCATGGCTTCATCGATGGTGGCGGGATCCAGGGCGCCGGCACGGGCCTTCGCCGCCAGCTCCTGCGCCATGTGCACGATCTCCCAGCGGGCGCTGTAGCTCAGGGCCAGGGTGAGGGTGATGCGCTCGTTGCCCGCCGTGCGGCCGATGCCCTGCTGGAGGATCTCCCGGCAATCGCCCGGCAGGCTGGCCAGGTCGCCGATGGCCTTCAGCCGCACGCCGTTCTCGTCCAGCTCGTCGATCTCCTTCACCACGGTCTTCACCAGCAGGTCCATCAGGGCGTCCACTTCGCTGCGGGGGCGGTTCCAGTTCTCGGTGCTGAAGGCGTAAAGCGTCAGGTGGCCCACGCCGATCTCGCGGCAGCCGGTGAGGGCCTCGCGCACGCTGCGCACCCCGTTGGCATGGCCCACCACGCGGTGCTCACCATGGAGCTTGGCCCAGCGGCCGTTGCCGTCCATGATGATGGCCACGTGGCGCGGGACCCGTTCCAGGTCGATGCGCTCACGCAGGGCTTCCGTTGTCTTGTCGGTCTTCGCCAAAGGGGGGCAAAGTTGGCCAAAGCGGCCGGTTCAGCGCTTCTTGCGCATCCAATTGTACTGCTCGTCGCAGTCGGAGAACCGGCTGATGATGTAAGTGAGCGTGAGACCGGTGTACTGGTACCAGTCGCGGGTGTTGCTGTTGCCGCGGGCGCGGCCGGTGTTGCTGAAGCCGGGCAGATCGTTCAGGCCGCTGCGGTCGGCGAAGGCGGCGGAGAGGGGTCCGTTCTCCACCAGCAATTGGTCCTGGTCCACGTAGGTGCCGCTCACATCGTCGATGTAGTCCGTGTAGGTCCGGCGCAGGCCCCACTCGATCTGCAGGTCCAGCTTGCCCAAGTTGAACTTGAAGCCCGCGCCGAAGGGGATGCCGATGTGGTCCGTCTTATAGGGTTGGCTGCCGGGGTTCATGGTGGTGCCCTGGCCTTCGGTGCCCAGCGGCTGCAGGTCGTACCAGGTGTCGTTCAGCAGGGCCTGGGGGCTGGTGCGGAAGTAGCACAGGCCGCCGAAGACGAAGGGGGTCCACAGACGGCTGCCCTTGTCGCGCGAGCGGTATTTGAAGAAGTTGATCTCCAGCAGGGCGGAGGCCTCGTAGAGCCGGGTGCGGAAGTGCAGGTTGCGCAGTTGCTGCAGGGTATCCGGGCTGTTGCTGTCGTAGGCCTGCAGGTTGCCGTAAAGTCCCTGAAGCCGCAGGGCCATGCGGTCGTTCATGTTGTGGCGGAACACCAGGCCGATGCCCGCACGGGTGTCCTTCGGATAGTGCCGTGTGGGGTTCAGGTCGCCGATGTAGTAGAGCGCTCCGCCGGTGATGCCCACCTCGTTCACCTGCGCGTGGTGCGCCGTGGCGGCGGCCAGGGCCAGGAACAGCAACAGGATGCGCGTCATCGGCTGCCTAACGCAGGGGGCCGGGCAATGGTATCCCCGGCCTTCGGGGGCCGAATTTAACTTCCGGGGGCGCAGGCCCGGACATGCCCGGACGACGGGCGGGTACGGCTTGGCGGTGCAAGCCCTACTCCACCACCACCCTTTCATGCCTCACCCCCTCCGGGTCTGTTACCCGCAGCACATAGGTGCCCCGCCCGAAGCGTGAGAGATCCACTTCCTCCAGCGTGGCGCCGGTGGGCAGTGGCCGTTGGTAGAGCAAGCGGCCCAGCGCATCGTACACGCTGTAATAGCTCTCCCGCAGCAGCGGATCGGGGAACTCCACGGTGAAGCGGCCGGGGCTGGGGTTGGGGTAGACCCGCATGCTGCGCGGCTTGGTGGGGTGGTGCTGCGGCAGGCTGGTCACCAGGCAGGCATCGTACACGTTGATGGGGTCGAAGATGGTGTCGTTCACAAAGGCAGGGTGAACGGTGGCACCATCGATGGAGGTGAGCACGAAACTGCTGTCAGTGGGGAAGAGATCCAGCACCTGCACCGGATGCACATGTTCTGAGCAAGAGAAATGCCCCAAAGAATCGGTCTTGAAGATGTAAGGCAGGCCGGTATGCATATTCGGCAAGTCTCCCCAGACACCACCATCGAATATGTAACCGCCATCGGAATGGGCGAGTAAATCCAGAGTGTAGTAATCGTAGCCATATGCACCCATCGAGCGGGTCCACAGTGTGTCACCGTTCAGATCGATTTTCATCAGATAAGGCCGGAAGAAGAAGTTGTGTTGCGGATAACCCAAGTTGGCCAATACCGCATAGTTGCCGTCAAGGGTCCTGACAATCCGTGAGGCATGGTATGAATACCACAGGTTTGGCGCGCTGTCGTAGCCCTTGCACCACTGCACCTCTCCATCGCCGTTCAACTTCATCATGAAGAGCTTGGGGTGGTAAGTGGGCGGGTACGGAATGAACGGATTGGTAGAGGCCGTACTATCCGTAAAGCCGGTAATGAGGAAAGAGCCGTCCGGCTCGATCACCGCATCATGCACCATTCCTCGGGGCCGGATGTAGGACTTGCACCAAAGGAAGTTGCCGTCCGCATCCATGCGTGCCACCACCGCTCCAGCCGTGTCCATGTTGATGCCTGCAAGTAGATCGCCTCCCGGAAGCTCCTTGATGAACTGGAAGCCGCCGTTGTTGCTGAAGCGCCTGGCCCACACGGGTGCCAGGGAGGAATCGACTTTCAAAGCGAAGAATGCAGGAGCAAGTCCCCAAGTGATGACACCCTTCGTGTTCGAGACCAGCAGATCCATCGGGTATCCCCAGCAATCTGATCCACCCAAGCGATAGTGGTACAGATCCATACCCCCCCCAAGTCCATTTTTCCGATGGCCGGGTGTGTGAATGGGATGGTAGAGGACCCGGAATGGGAGCATGAGTCTTTTCGATATCCGGAGACAAAAAACAAATCATTGTCTGTGTACATACGGACCGCGATTATTCCAATAAGCGAATCAATGATATAACTATGTGAGTAGATGATCTGTCCTTCCGGATTCATTATTGATATCCCATTTTGTCGTGTTATTCTTGTGAGGAAGTTGCCGTTGGACATTTCCATTAATTGCCCCCCCCCCTGACCCAGTGTATATTCTCTGAAAAGTCGGTTGCGCTTGTGCCCCAATGGAACAGACGAGCGCGTGAACAAACAGGATTAAGGATCTCATGGCTCAGTGGATGATCAGTTTTTTGGCCTTCATGTTCTCCCCATCGGTCACACGCACCCAATAGGCGCCCTTGGCCAACTGGCCGAGGGGCAGGTAATGGGTGGTCGCAGTCACGTTGGTCTGTGATGCCACCCGCCTGCCTGCCACATCCAGGACCGTGATGTCCTTCGGCGCATCGTCCACAAAGCGCAGGAACAGGGCGTCGCGTGTGGGGTTGGGGTACAGCGTGTAATCCCAACCGGCTTCAACAGGCGGCACCTCATCGTCGGACGCGAAGAACAGGCTTCCGCCCTCGCAGGGTCTCCCGTCTTCGGGGACCCTGAGCTCACGGGTGAAGGACCGGCCCATACCCCGAAGCTACTCCACCACCACCCTTTCATGCCGCTGCCCCTCGGGGTCCGTGACCCGCAACACATAGGTGCCCCGCCCGAAGCGCGAGAAGTCTACCTCCTCCAAGGTGGCACCGGTGGGCAGCGGCCGCTGGTAGAGCAACCGGCCCGTGGCATCATACACGCTGTAGAAGCTGTCCCGCAACAGTGGGTCGGTGAACTCCATGGTGAAGCGGCCCGGGGTGGGATTGGGATAGATGCGGGGCTTGCGGGCCTGCATGGTAGATACTCCGTTGGTCACTATGCATGCATCGTACAACAGTAGCAATTGGGGATCCAAGATGCTGTCGTTAACAAGAACGGGATAAGAGGTTGCTGCGCCATCCACTGACGTGAGGACGAAGCTGCTATCCGCAGGGAATAGGTCCAGGACCTGTAAGGGATGGTGCTTTTCCAAGCACGTGAAATGCCCCAATGAATCGGTTTTATAGATGTAATTCAGGCTGCTATTCAGACCCGGCATATCGCCCCAAACGATACCACTGAAAAGGAAACCTCCGTCCGAATAAGCCAGAAGATCCTGGGCTTGGTAATCGTAACCGTTCGCCCCGACCGACCGGATCCAGAGTGTGTCCCCGTTCATATCGGTCTTCATCAGAAAGGGCCTGAAGAAGGAGTTGTTCTGCGGATAGCCCAAGGTGGCCAGCACGGCATACTTGCCGTCAAGGGTCTTTACAATACGTGAGGCATTATGCAAATACCATAGATTCGGCGCACTGTCGTAGCCACGGCACCACTGCACTTCCCCCTGGCCGTTCAATTTCATCATGAACAGCTTGGGGTGATAGCTGGGCGGGTACGGGATGAACGGGTTGGTGGAAGCCGTGCTATCGGTGAAGCCGCTGATGAGGAAGGAACCGTCCGGCTCGATCACTACATCGTGGACCATGCCCCTGGGACGGATATAGCTCTTGCACCAGAGTAAGTTGCCGTCCGAATCCATCCGTGCTACCACCGCCCCAGCCGTATCCATATTGATACCCGCCAAGAGGTCACCGCCGGGAAGCTCCTTGATGAACTGAAAACCACCTTGATGTTCAATCTTCTTCAACCAGACATGTTCAAATTCGGAATCGAGTTTCATCGCATAGAAATTTCGTTCCCGCCCCCAAGTAATCGCACCCATATCCTCTGATACTTCCAATCCACCGGGAATGCCCCAGCAAATCCCTGGGTTCAAATCATAATATTTCAAAGCGAGCACGCTCCCAAGTGAATCCATCTTGCCGAGTACCGGATGGATAAGCGTGGCACCGGTATTGCTCGATGCGCATGAACCCGCATTGAGACCTGTGGTGAAGTAGAACTCATTATCACCAGCCGCCCTCATCGTTTGCACCAAATATGTGCCCCCCTCATGGAAGAAGCTCGCGTGATCGACATAGCCCTCCGGGTCCAATAGCAGCGTTGCGCCCATTGCTGTAAGGATGCTATGGCCGGGCAGTTCGATCAGGTCGAAGCTGTAACTGGTACCCGATTGATACAGCCTCTCGAACGTCTGTTGGGCATGTATGGTACATGGCCACGCGACCGCGATCGTTAGGAATGTTTGAATCCGCATGTCTCAGTGAATAATAAGTTTCTTCGTCCTACTGTGTGCTTCTTCGGCAACTCTCACATAGTAGGCTCCCTTGGCCAGTTGTCCAAGGGGAAGACGCAGCATTGGGCCGGTCACGCTGCTCCATGCTTGGATCCGTCGGCCTGAAAGGTCGAGGAGGGTGATGTCGTGAGGGGTATCGTCCGGCATCTTCACGTACAGTTCATCCCGTGCCGGGTTCGGGTACAGAACGAAGTCCCATCCGGTATCCATGGCGGGAACTTCATCTTCGGCTGCGAAGAGCATGTTCTTCACGAAGGGAGCGGGGGTGATGATGAAGGCATAGTCGGCGTGGAGTGTGTCCATGTAGTTGTTGAGCGTGCCGCCCAAAGGCGCGGTGGAAAGGTCGAGCGTGATCATTCCCGTACCGGAAAGATCCTCATCGTCATCGGGACATACGGTGGTGTTCATCCGCGTCGGGAACCAGGTGATGTAGTAGAGGCCATCTCAAAAATAGTTGAGGTGTCCTGAGCCATGAACAACGGGCGTTTGACAACCGAAGAAGGGAGGGTCTTGATCCTTTCACCGTGCATGTCCTCTTTCGATGTCCAAAACGATGGACTGCACGGACGCCCAGTGGGAAGCGGTCAAGGACCTGCTCTCACCTATTCAAGAGAGGACCGAGACGCGTGGCAGGAAGCCACTGGATGCTCGGGAGGTGTTCAATGGGGTATTATGGATCTGCCGGACAGGAGCCAGATGGCAGGATCTTCCACCGCGCTACCCTCCTTACCAGTCGTGCCATCGGTACTTCCAGCGCTGGTGTCAGCAGGGCGTATGGGACAAGGTGCTGTGGGCCTTGGCGCAGGACCTCAAACGAAGAGGGAAGATCGACATCACAGAATGCTTCATCGATGGCACCTTCTCCAGTGCCAAAAAAGGGGGCTCCATATCGGCCCGACTAAGCGAGGTAAAGGCACCAAGATCATGGTCGTCACAGACGCTGCTGGTCTTCCTATCGCCGTACGGACCTTCGGAGCCAGCACCCACGAAGTGAAGCTCGTGACCCAAACGCTGGCCGCGCGTTTCATGGAAGAATTGCCCCAAGTGCTCATCGGCGACAAGGCCTACGATAGCGATCAGCTCGATCGCAAGCTCAAGCGCAGGAAGGTCCGCATGATCGCACCGAACCGCGCAGGGCGTTCAAAATCCCAAGATGGAAGGGAGCTTCGCAGATACAAGCGGAGATGGAAGGTGGAGCGATGCTTCGCCTGGCTCAACAACTTCAGGCGTACTGTGGTCCGCTACGAGTATCACAGCATCAACTTCCTGGGCTTCGTCCAGCTCGCTTGTGCCATGATCCTCATGCGCAAACTATTTTGAGATGGCTTCTAGTCAGTGGCTTGCTCGAAACCGGTGAGCGTGATGGATTGTGTGCTCGGCGGATCGCAGCCGAGGAAATTCTGAGTGTTGCTTCTGAGGTAGAAGCTGTTCATCACCCAGGCGTTGCGGTTATGCACCCAGCCGATGGCGACGTTGTTGTCCGTGTTCTTCAGGTAGTATGCCTCGATCTCGTTCGCATCGCTTTCATCGAACACCTTGTGTACGGTGTAGTCCCCGTTGAAAAATTCGTAGTCCTGCCAACTGGGGTGCGCCAGCAGATCGGCCAGCGGCTTGAAGTGGTGGTGTATCCTCTTGTTCCTAACAGGAATGGAAATACCTCCAACATACATTTCATTATCTTCCCCAAGAACATTCGAAGATTGCTGGAGTGGACTCCATTGGAATGGATTATTGGGGTCATTCGGCGGTTGCGGCAATGCATCCTCCCACCAGAACACCCTGCCCCACAACCAAGTGGTCCCCGTCGCAAACTTGCCACTGAAAGCCGAAGCCCAGAGCTCATTGTGGAATGAGACATCATAGTTGTGGAAGATCCCCTCAACCAGAGAATTGAATCCGGTCAGGTGGGTATAATGGTTGAACTCCCCGTGACTGAAAGGTTTGCGGAGGGCCTCAGTGGTGGGCGGGTACTGGGTCCGGAAGTCCTGCACTTGGTCGAACGCACCTCTCAGATGCCAGGCAGGAAGGCCCTGATCGACCAGTGTGGGATGGATACCGTGATGAACATCGATCAGGTCCACCGCTTCATTGGAAAAGGGCAAGTAATGGGCGCTGTTGGCCGGTCCCGTCCCTCCAGTATAGCTCATGAGCCAGAGCTTGTTCTTTTCTCCCAACGGTGAAGAAACGAGATCATCGTGCTCCACATCACCGCGGACATGATCCGTTATGTCCGTCAACCATTCATCGATGATGACAGGCAGCAAGGAATCCATGGGCCATTCTATCCTATTGATCGGACACATATCCCAAAGTGGATGAGGTTCTTGGATACTCAGGTCATCATAGCTATACGTAAGCATCTGATCGACCTCATTGAAAGGCTCCCATGCCGCGATATTGACAGAATAGCCCCAGCGGGACATGATATACTTGTACTTCCTCTTCCAGTAGTAGAAGCCATCTCAAAATAGTTTGCGCATGAGGATCATGGCACAAGCGAGCTGGACGAAGCCCAGGAAGTTGATGCTGTGATACTCGTAGCGGACCACAGTACGCCTGAAGTTGTTGAGCCAGGCGAAGCATCGCTCCACCTTCCATCTCCGCTTGTATCTGCGAAGCTCCCTTCCATCTTGGGATTTTGAACGCCCTGCGCGGTTCGGTGCGATCATGCGGACCTTCCTGCGCTTGAGCTTGCGATCGAGCTGATCGCTATCGTAGGCCTTGTCGCCGATGAGCACTTGGGGCAATTCTTCCATGAAACGCGCGGCCAGCGTTTGGGTCACGAGCTTCACTTCGTGGGTGCTGGCTCCGAAGGTCCGTACGGCGATAGGAAGACCAGCAGCGTCTGTGACGACCATGATCTTGGTGCCTTTACCTCGCTTAGTCGGGCCGATATGGAGCCCCCTTTTTTGGCACTGGAGAAGGTGCCATCGATGAAGCATTCTGTGATGTCGATCTTCCCTCTTCGTTTGAGGTCCTGCGCCAAGGCCCACAGCACCTTGTCCCATACGCCCTGCTGACACCAGCGCTGGAAGTACCGATGGCACGACTGGTAAGGAGGGTAGCGCGGTGGAAGATCCTGCCATCTGGCTCCTGTCCGGCAGATCCATAATACCCCATTGAACACCTCCCGAGCATCCAGTGGCTTCCTGCCACGCGTCTCGGTCCTCTCTTGAATAGGTGAGAGCAGGTCCTTGACCGCTTCCCACTGGGCGTCCGTGCAGTCCATCGTTTTGGACATCGAAAGAGGACATGCACGGTGAAAGGATCAAGACCCTCCCTTCTTCGGTTGTCAAACGCCCGTTGTTCATGGCTCAGGACACCTCAACTATTTTTGAGATGGCCTCTAGAATACTCCGCTGTTCTTGTTGGCAGGATCACCTCCCTCATAGAAGAACTCTTTGAGGTCATACCTTCCAGTACTTGGATCCCTGATAGGGTTCAGATAGTTCAAGACGTATGCATGGGGTCCCCATATTGGGATCTCGTAGGCCTTGATAGGCGGATAGGGGTCAACACATAATTGCACGTAAATGCCATTATCATGGATATGATCGAGCAATTGATCGAACGCCCAACATTGATATTGGCAGTTACCGCGATAGATGAGATCCCAAGGTGGGTTGGACAAACAAATTTGAGGTGCTCGGTAAGAATCATAAACGCCTAGATTCACCCATTCCGGAGCGAAGATCGAGCGCATGAGATACATACGAGAGAAATTGCCTCCCATCGAATGAAGGTCTTCCAGTGCTTGTTTCATCAAGTTGTAGTCACGCATGAGGAAGTACCAGTCGCTACTGGCCTTGTCGGCAAGGTTGGGTCCCAAACCGAAGAAGGGTGTACCATCTTCGAGCTGGAGGTTGCGGCGGTTAGCTTCACTGACCTTCAAGAAGCCCCTGTTGCCTGGCACCGGAGGGCCGCAGTGGAACTTATAGCCCCAATAGTCATGCTCGGGGAGAGCTTGATCGGCCAGCGTCTGGGTGTGAGGAGCTTTTACCGCCAAGTCGAAACGCCAAGGCCCTTCCACATCCGGAGCGATACGGAATCGAATGTGGTAGGGGTATAGCGGATCATCAGGGGCTTCGACAAGCTTGGCATCAGGATCTTCACTGGACCATCTACCCTCCCTCATGAAGAAGCCCCATTTTATCTTGGAACCTGATGGGGAGGTCAGCGTCATCACCAACTGGAGCGAGTCGTCCGCATACGGGTTAAGGTCATACACAGGATGGACATTGCCCGGCGTAGCATCCTCCATCACTCCGCCGGAATAGTAGTGGTCGAAAAAACGCTCGGTAGCATCTTGATACTCCTGGGGCAAGCGCAAACCCACCTCGAACTTCTCCCACTTCGGCACGTGCACGATGTTGTCCACCAAGGCCCCTTGCGGGTCCGGGGCGATAATGATCAGGTCCGCAGGCTGACCAAGGCTTTCGTCGATATAGGCCCTGAAACGGCCTTCGGTATTGAAGCCACCCGCATGGAAACCTGGTGCCAAGCGGACCTGGGAACCGGAAACGAACTCGGCATCGGCCGTACCTGTGATCAGGACAGGCAAGGTGGGGGTGCCCGGTGCTATGATGTGCTGGGTGACCACGGCGAAATGGTGCGTGCCGCTGCTCCAAGACACATCCTGGATGGAGTGGTCCGGGTAGGGTGTTTGCGCGCGAAGCATGGCTGTGAATGACAGCTTGGCGAACATGACCGCACAGGTGATGGATGCCCAGCGCATCATTTGGACGCTTCAAGGGTGATGATCCGCTGCTCCAATCCTTGGTACTTCTCTTCCAATTGCAGGATGTACAGCGCCTGCTGCTCGATGACCTCCAGCATGCGGCGCTGCAAGTCGCCAACCTCCACGCCTCCCTTGGCCTCCACTTCGACAGCCGACGGTATGCCCGGCAAATGCCGGTGCCGCTTCAAGAACGCCCTGAGATCCTTTATCGGCATCAAGTGGTAGTACTCCCCGAACACATGGTCCGGCCATTCACCCAGTTTCACCAGCACATCGCGCGTGGCGATACCATCCTCCACAAAGAGCCGGTAGCCATCCACCGCGCCAGCCGGTGGGTTGGTGCCGATCCCCACGCGCCCCTCGCTGGTGATGACCATGCGTTGCTGGTTGTTGGTGCGCAAGGGCAGTGGAGCATTGTTCACCGTGCCGATGAAGTAGATGCCATTCGGGTTGTCGATGACATTCCCGCAGGTGTACCAAGGGGCCACCGTCGTGTCCCCGGCCGGCCAGCACCAAGGCTTGGTGAGGAAAGCGCGCAGCTCGCCGTCATCGTCCAGACCGAGGATCCCGGACGGCAGGCCCAGCTTGATACCCCCTCCTGCAAGCAGGCGGACGAGCTCCGTTCCGTTGCTCTTCAGCACAAAGTCCGTGGGATCCGACGTGCCCAGGTAATCCACCTCCGGGTCCGTGCCCGCATTGCCACCCTTGTCCCAGTTGTTGTCGGCGGGTTCCGAAAGGAACAGCGCCCCGGGTTGGTTCTGGCAGCCATTGTGGTCTGTGACCACCAATTGGTAGTTGCCTGCACCGATGGCCGTGCGGTGCTGCGTGGTGATGGCATCCTGCCACAGGTAGGTGTAGGGTGGCACGCCATACTGCACGCTGGTCTGGATGCTGCCTTTGTAGCACTGGTGGCAGCTGACGTTGTAGCCGTTGGGCCAGGTGTAGGGCGTCAAGCCCACAATGAGGGCCATGGGCTGCGAGAGGGTGATCTCCGCATAGCGCGATGTGCTGTCCGCATCCGACACCGTTACGCGGTAGTAACCCGCTGCCAGGCCGCTGATGGCGGCTGTGGTGTCCTGGTTGGACCACAAATAGGTGTAGGGTGCTGTTCCCCCGGTGACGATGGCCTCTATGCTACCATTTGTGCCCCCGAAGCAACTGACGCCATAGCCGTTGTAGTTGCTGCGGACGAGCGTGATGTTGAGCGGTTGGGCGAAGGCGCTTTCAGCAAAAAGACCTGCGGCCGCGCAGGCGATAAGCAGGAAAGGGATCTTGCGGGGGGGGGGGGATAAAAGCGCATGATCGATGGAATAGGGTGGAACGAACGTAGCATGCCAACATCAGATTTCCAAGCGATGCAATGACGAAATGCTTCATTTCTATACAAGTCTGGCGGAAGAAGATATGCTCCAAGAGCAACACCGAAGCGTCACCTGGCCGGTGTGATACCTGTGAGCCCATTGCGCGGTTCGGGTCTGGAACCATTCTTGGCTAGGGATCCATCACTTGCATGTTGGCGCTTCGAGCCAGCCCAGAGGGGATCATTCGCCCAGGGATCGCCGGGGTGCTTCTCCTTCACCCGATGCGGCCGCTCCGCAGATCCAGCCCCCAGTTGAGCTTGGTGCGCAGGGTGTGGAGGAAATCCTGGCCATCGAGTTGCACCAGCTTCACGGTGAAGGGTGCACGCCGGATGGTGACGGTGCTCTGTCCGTCGATCGTCACCGAGCGGGCATCGAGGTTCAGCAGGCAGCGGTCCTGCCGGGCTTCCAGGCGCAGGCGGATGGTGTAGTGGTCGGGCACCACGAAGGGGCGCACGTTGAGGTTGTGCGGGGAGATGGGGTTGATGACCAGGGCCTCGCCGGTGGGGTAGAGGATGGGGCCGCCGCAACTGAGCGAGTAGGCGGTGCTGCCGGTGGGCGTGGCGATGATGAGGCCGTCCGCCCAATAGGTGTTGAGGTAGTCCTCACCCAGATGCACGTGCACGGCGATCATGCTGGCGCTGTCGCGCTTGTGGATGCTCACCTCGTTGAGGGCGAAATTCCGGGCGCCCAGCAGTTCGTCGTGGCCGGTCACTTCCAGCAGGCTGCGGTCCTGCAGGGCGTAGCGTCCCTGCCGCAGGGCCTTCAGCGCCTCGTCCACTTCCTCGATGCGCACGCTGGAGAGGAAGCCCAGCCGGCCCAGATTGATGCCCAGCACGGGTATGCCGCTGCGGCCGGCGAGGGTCACGGTGTCCAGCAGGGTGCCGTCGCCCCCCAGGCCAATGAACAGGTCGATGTCCTGTTGGGCGGGATCGCCCTCGGGCAGCACGGGCCAGGCATGGCTGCCGCCGCTGTCCTGCAGCCACGCGGCGAAGGCGGGCGTGATCAGGGGTTCCAGCCCGTGGGCGGCCATACGGGACAACACCTCAAGCACCAGCGGCGCGCTGTCCGCGTCCATGGTCCGTCCGTTCACCGCCGTGCGCATGTGGTTCAGAATGGTTGACTGAAATGTAGGAAGAAGCCGTGCTCGCCCAAGGCGTTCAGGGTGTATTCGCCGCGGATCACCTGGTCGTAACTGCTCACCAGATCGAGGCCCACACCGTAACCGGAGAGCCAGCGTTCCGCGAGGAAGTTCTGCTGCGCGTAGCGGCTGTCCCACACGCGGCCGGCATCCACGAAGGCATTGGCGTAGAGGGCGAAGTGCAGCGTGCGGAAGGCCTCCATGGGCATGCGCTCCACCCGGTAGTCGCGCGGGGCCACCAGTTGGTACACGAAGTTGGCGCGGCCCAGGGCGAAGTGCTCGCCGTCGATGACGTAGTACTCGTAGCCACGCACGTAATGCCGATAGCCGAGGCCCTCCTGCACGTAATAGGGCGGCGTGCCCCAGGTGGCCTTGCCGCGCAGGGCCAGCGCCAGGGTCACCCGGTCGCCGGTGCGCCACCAATGTTTCCAAGCGAGGTAGGTGGTGGTGATGTCCGGCGCGTTCCGATCGGCGATGCCGAGCCCCAGCCGGGCCACGCTCAGTTCCGCATAGTGGCCGGCACGCGGGAAGATGCGAATGTCACGCCGGTCCCACACCAGGCTGTAGCCCAGGCTCAGGAATTCGGTGGTGGTGGCGTCGCCCTTGAAGTAGTCCAGGGCGGTGGCCGTCACCGTGTCGGTCACTTCGGCCTGTGTCCAGCCGATGCGCCAGTAGTGCCGCACATCGTGCGCGCGCCGCAGCGTGAGTTCGGCGTCCACCTTGCGTTCGGTGCGGTTGGGTCCTTCCGGGTTGGCCAGCAGGATGCGCACATTGTCCACCGTGCCGGCGGTGACCTCCGCCTGTTGGAAGTGGCTGCCGCCGATGCTGAGGCCCCAGCGTTGCCGGCGATCCACGTAAGGCACCTTGTAGCGCAGGGCGAACTGGCGCGTGTAGCCGAACTGCGCCTTCACGTAGACCGTCTCGTTCTGGCCGCGGAAGTTGTAGCGGTAGAGGTAGAGGCCGTAGTTCACGCGGTCCAGGTCGCGTGTGAGCCACCAGGTGTTGAAGTTGGGGTCGGCCAGCTCGAAGATCAGGGCAGGCCAGAGGTACCAGCGCTCGTTCACCCGCACTTCCACCACTACCGTTCGTGGGTCCAGGTAGACCGGCAGCAGGACCACGGTGTTGAAGAGGCCGGTGTTCATCAGGTTCTGCCGGCCACGTTCGAGCTTTTCGTAGAAGCGCGCACCGGTGAGGGTGTCGCCGGGGGCGAAAAGCAGTTCGCGCAGGATGATGCGTTCGCGGGTGACCTTGTTGCCGACGATGACGATCTCCACGATGCGCAGCACGGTGGTGTCCGCGGCGGCGGGCATGGCGTGACCGGAAGCATGCAGGGCGCCGGGCGACAGGAAGAGCAGCAAGAAGGGGAACAAGCTTGCCGGTCGCATGGCAGGCCGGGGCGTCACAGGTTGATGTAGCGCATCAGCCCCTCGTAGCGGTCGCGCAGGTCCTCGTGCAGTTTGGAGCCCTGGTAGGTGCTCTTCACGAAGATGTCGTGGCGCTCGAATCCGCGCAGCACCGGGCTGATCTCTTCACGGTTGATCTTCAGGGTCACCTCCAGGCGCGTGCTGTCCGGCATGCTGCGGCTGAAGGCGCTGAGGATCTTCGCGTCGTTCTCCTCCACGATGCGCGCCAGCTGGTGCAGGCTGTAGTCCACCTGGTTCATCTCCAGCACCACCACGCTGCCCGGCTCCTGGATGTTGGTCACCTCGGCCAGGCGGCGCAGGGCCTCGTGTTCATTGATGCAACCGGCATAGCGCCCCAGTTCGTCCAGCACCGGCACCACGGTGAGGCCGCGCTCGCTGAAGAGCTTCATCACCTCGTAGATGTGCTGGCCGCCTTTCACGAAGGGCACCTCCACCTGCTCCATCACACTGGTCACGGCGGCGTGCGGGTCGTTGTGGTCCACCAGCGAGGCGTCGCTCACCAGGCCCACCAACAGGCGGTCCTTCACCACGGGCAGGTGGGCCACCTTGAATTCCTCCATCCAGTCGAGCGCGCGGCCGATGTCGTCCTGCGGCTTCAGGGGTGGTATGTCGGGCGTGATGAGGTCGATGGCGTGCATGTGCTGGGCGCGTGCGCTGTGGGGCCTGCCTACTTTTGGCCACCGCCGCGCGGCGGACCAAGGTAGAGATCGCAAGGGTGACGCGGCTGAGCGTGAATATCAACAAGCTGGCCACGCTGCGCAACGCGCGGGGCGGCAACAACCCCGATGTGGTGCGCATGGCGCTGGACATCGAGCGCTTCGGAGCGCAGGGGATCACCGTGCATCCGAGGCCCGATGAGCGGCACATCCGCCGCGCCGATGTGCTGGCCCTGGCCCCGCTGCTCACCACCGAGTTCAACATCGAGGGCTACCCCTCGGAGGAGTTCATCGCCCTCGTACTTCAGGTGCGGCCCGCGCAAGTGACCCTCGTGCCCGACCCCCCCGGGGTGCTCACCAGCAACGCGGGTTGGGACGCCAGGGCGCACAAGGCGGCGCTGCGTGAGGTGATCGCGCGTTTCCGGGCGGCCGGGATCCGCAGCTCGATCTTCATGGAGACCGATACCGAACAGATCGGCCATGCCGCCGACACGAGCACCGACCGCATCGAACTCTACACCGAGCCCTATGCGCGGGGTTTCCACGCCGATCGCGAAGCGGCCGTTGCGCCTTTCGTGCTTGCCGCGGAACGGGCCGCCGGACTGGGCCTGGGGCTCAACGCCGGACATGACCTGGACCTGCACAACCTGGGCTTCTTCCAGCGGAACGTGCCCGGCCTGCTGGAAGTATCCATCGGCCATGCCCTGATCTGCGACGCGCTCACCTACGGCCTGGAGAATTCCGTGGCCCTTTACCTGCGCGAATTGCGATGACCGTCGATCTCTTCCACCGCCGCCTGGGCCCTGCGGATGCGCCCGCCGTGGTGATCCTGCATGGCCTGCTGGGCAGCGGTGACAATTGGGGCAGCATTGCGCGTGAACTCTCGGAACCCACGGATGGATCGCCACCGCTGCACGTGGTGGTGGCCGACCTGCGCGACCACGGCCGATCGCCGCACACCACGGAGACCAACTACCCGCTGATGGCGGCCGACATGCATGCGCTGGTGGACAGGCTGGGCCTGCGCGACATCGTGCTGGTGGGGCACAGCATGGGTGGCAAGGCGGCCATGGCCTTCGCGCAGCGCTGGCCGGAACTGCTGAAGCACTTGATCGTGGTGGACATCAGCCCGCGTGAGCATGCCAACAACCACGACCACATCATCCACGCGCTCGCCACGGCGGATCTGGCTCCCGGCCGCACGCGGCGCGAGGTGGAGGAACATGTGGCACGCCACGTGAAGGAGCCGGGCGTGGTGCAATTCCTGCTGAAGAACCTCTACTGGGCAAGCGAGGGCCAATTGGCCTGGCGCCCCAATGTGGCCGGGTTGGAGAAGAACCTACCGGGCATCCTGGCATCCATCGGCCCGGAGACCGTGACGGTGCCCACAACCTTCATCCGTGGCGGGCAGAGCGGCTACATCCTGCGCGAGGACCTGCCCGCGATCCGGGAGCAGTTCCCCGCATCCCGGGTGGAGACGGTTTCCTTCGCCGGCCATTGGGTGCATGCGCAAGCCCCCGATGAGGTGATCGCCCATATCCGGCAAGCCGCTTCCGCATGATGCGTGCTTTGCTCCATAGCGCGATGATCTTCTGCTGGGGCGCGGCGCTCCATGCCCAGCAGGACACGGTTTGGGTGGAGTACTACGGCGGCTTCGAGTTGAGCGATGGTGTCTATGCCGACTTCGAGGCCTTTCGCTTCAACAAGCCCACCGTGCCGATCGCCTTGCTGCGCGATGATCAGGGCCTGCCCGTAAAGGACATCCGCCGTTCGGTGAGCAAACTCTACTGGCAGCCCGGGGGCGGCGAGCGCCAGGTGATCCGCAAGGACCGGCTGTGGGGCTTCTGCCAGAACAACGCGGTGTACATCGCGGCGGGCAACGGCTTCTACCGCATCGGGCTCATGGGCATGCTCAGCCACATGACCTACGAGATGAGCTACCGGGACTGGGATCCCTACATGTATCCCTACGGCGGGGTCACGCGCACGGTGCTGGTGCAGCAGATCATCGATATGCGCAGCGGCGAGTTCCTGCCCTTCAACGCCTCGGGCATGGACGCCGCATTGCGCCACGACCCCGTGTTGCAGGAGGAGTTCCGCGCCTTGTCCAAGAAGCAGCGGAACAGCACCGAGGCGCTCTTCCGCTTCCTGCGGCTGTACAACCAGCGCAACCCGCTGTTCTTCCCGAAGCTGGCCGATCAGCGGTAGCGCACGAAACGGCGCTGCGCACGGAGATCGTTGGCGATCAGGTCCAGCACGTAGCTGCCCGGTGCCAGGGATGACACGTCCAGTGCCGCCGGCAATTGCGCCAGACGTTCGGCATGGACCACACGCCCGGCCATGTCCGTGATGCGCACCTCCGCCGTGGGTGTGATGTGCGCCCCCAGCCCGATGAACAGCAGGTTGTCCGTGGGGTTGGGCCAAAGCAGCAGTCCGTTCGCGATCATATGCTCTTCGTCGATGGCCACGGCGGTGATCCAGCGCGCATGCCACTCCTGGTAGAACTGGTCGGCCACCTCGGCGCTGTGGATGATCAGCGTGTTCTCGTCGTTGTGGTTCTCGGCGTTGAAGCTCCAGTTGTGCGAGCCGGTGATCACCTGCGGATCGCTACCGGGCATGTGGCGGTCCACGATGGCGTACTTGTGGTGCAGGAAATTCGGTGCGCCATCGGGCCGCACGTCCACCCCGCCGGCCAGCAATGCCTCATAGAGCCACATCACCATATCGTCCTCCTCGATGATGCCGCGCACCGTCACGGATGGTTGCGCCTGTCGCTCCAGCAGCACGTTGGAAAGCGTGCTGGTGGTGAAGGCGAAGAGCGCGAACTCGATCCGCTGGTCCGAGGTGGCGAGCGACTGTGCGATCCGCGCCGTGGTTCCATCACTGGGTGAGAACCAACTCTGCACCAGGGTGCCGCCCACATTGAACAGGTGCGGTGTGTCGTCGTTCTTGGCCGAGCCGAACCTGCTGTTGGCGGCGTTGGGCATGGCGCCGTTCGAGCCCCACATCTCGTTGAACTCCCTGCGGTAGCACCGCGCCAGAGCCATGTCGCGCACGATCACCAGGTTGTTGGCGTCGCTGGTGAAACTCTGATTGGTGAAGTTGGCCGATCCGGTGAGCACATGCGCGGTGGGACCACCATCGGCATCGGCCACGATGAATTTGTTGTGCATGCCGCTGCCCTGGCTGTTCTGCCGGTACAGCACCGGTATCGCGGGATGCAGGCTGGAGAGCGCGGTGTTGCCCGTGGAGCCCTCAGCGATCCAGCGGATCTGCACGCCGCGCTGTCGGGCCTCGTTCACGGCACTGACGATGGCATTGCTGTTGGTGTTGTACACGGCGATGTCCAGCGTGCTCTCCGCGCGATCGATGTAGGCGATGATGGTGTCCAGCATGGCGCTGCCGATGTGGATGGCCGGGCTGCCCTGCGACACGCTGTTGTCCACCGGCCGGTTGAAGTAGACCTTGATGTCGCCCGCGAAGGCCGAGGCCGTGGAGTAGATGCCCGGTGGCGCGAAGGCGGTGTCCGTGCCCAGTACGGAAAAGGCCTGCGCGTAGTAGAAGGTCGCGGGCGTCAGGCCGCCGAGCTGCACGCTGTGCGCGGTGTGCGTGCCCGTGGCCGAGGCCACCGACCCGTAGCTGGGTGTGAGGCCGAAGCGCACACGCGAGCTTCCCGCCACATTGGTGTTCCACTCCAATTTGAAGCCCGAGGAGGTGATGTCCTTCTGCGTCACATCGCTCGTCACCGTGATGGTGCCTGAGGCAGGGAAGTCGCTCGCGTCACGCGGCAGCAACTGGTAGCCGCCCACGGGCGGGTTCCCCGTGGCGAATTGCGAGCAGATGCCCACCAGGTCCACGATGCCGGCGGGGACCGGCGTGCCCACGAGCGGGTGCCCACTGCGCAGGAAGATCACACCCTGCTGGCCGTTGCTGGTGAAGCCGCGTGTGCCGCTGCTGAAGTTGCCGCCGCCGCTGAACTGACAGGCGTTGATCCGCAGGAGTTCGCTCTCGTTGCTCTCGCCCATCCCATTGGGCGTCACCACCTGCGCGGTGGGCAGGGCATTGCCCGTGCTGTGCACGGTGAAGCTCTGCACCGGATCGATCTCCAGCAGGCCGTTGAAGAGTTTCAGCGGGCCGGTCACTGTCATGTCCGCGCCGCGCGGCGGGTTGAAACCCCCGATGGATCCCGCGCCCGGAAAGACCGCGATGCCGGCCGTGGGGTCCTGCACGTAGCGGATGGATCCCAGTTCCGCGCCGTTGAGCACGATGCCGCGCACGGTCACCACCGATCCGACGGGCAGGTCGCGCGCCTGGGCGATCGGGATCTGCGCCAGCACATGGCCCAGCGAAGCGAGGAAGGGTAGGAGAAGGATGGATCGCATCATGTACCGGAGGCCACAAAGAAAGGCGCTTCGGCATGGTCATGAGGCCCACGTGGCATGCCATTGGAGGAAGCGCACGCCGGATCGACCTCACCTTCACACCAGCTTCACATCCAACATGCGCCGGGCCGCCCGCGCTGGTCTAATTTGGCCGCCCGCTCCGGACACCCCATGCGACACCTTGCGCTGACCCCTCTTCTCCTCACGCTGCTCTGGCATGGACCGATCGCCGCGCAGAACACCAAACAGGAATACGCGCCCCTGCTGGTGGGCTTCTACAACGTGGAGAACCTCTTCGACACGCTGGACACTCCAGGTCTGAACGATGAGGAGTACACGCCGGGTGCGCCCAAGCAGTGGAACACCCAGCGCTACCACCGCAAGTTGGACCGGCTGGCGCAGGTGATCGGCGACATGGGCAAGGACCTTGATCCGCGCGGGCTGGCCATCGTGGGTCTGTGCGAGGTGGAGAACAAGCAGGTGGTGGAGGATCTCGCCGCCACGCCCCCCATCAAGGACCGCGGCTACCAGGTGGTGCATGTGCCCGGCCCCGATCGCCGTGGTGTGGACGTGGCGCTGATGTACAACCCGAAGCTCTTCAAGCCCTTTTACCACAAGAGCTACACGCTCACGCTGCCGGACAACCCCGATTTCCGTACCCGCGACCAGTTGCTGGTGAGCGGCGTGCTCGATGGTGACACCACGCACGTGATCGTGGCGCACTGGCCCTCGCGACGCGGCGGCGAGAAGCGCTCCGCTCCACTGCGCAAGGCGGCCGCTGAACTGGGTCGCAGCATCATCGATTCCCTGCTCGCCGTAACGCCCAATGCGCGCATCATGTACATGGGCGACCTGAACGACGATCCCGTGAACCCCAGCGTGCTGCGTTTCCTGCGGAGCACGGGCGAGAAGGCCAAGGCGCAGGACGGACTGCTCTTCAATCCCATGTGGGCATCCTATCAGAAAGGTATAGGCTCATTGGCCTGGCGCGATGCCTGGAACTTGTTCGACCAGATCATCATCTCCCCGGCGCTCGTCACCGGCGAGGGAGGCCGCTATCGCTACTACGGTGTGCGCATCTTCAACGAACCCTACCTGCGGCAGAAGGACGGCAACTTCGCTGGCTACCCTTGGCGCACCTACGTGGGCGACACCTACCAGGACGGGTTCAGCGACCACTTCCCGGTGTTCCTCATCCTGGTGAAGGACGCCGGCAACTGATCCCGCTCCGTCCCAGAAGCAGAAAGGCCCGCTGCGGACGTCCGCAGCGGGCCTTCGCCTTGTTCGCTTCGTCCCATCAGCGGGCCACCGCCACGCGGGTGCTCCACAGGCCCGTGGTGCTGCGCAAGGTCAGCAGGTAGCTGCCGGAGGCCAGGCCGCTCACATCCACCACGCTGCGCTCCTGGACCAGCACCGCCTCATGCACGATGCGGCCCATGGCGTCGGTCAGGGTCATTTCGATGCGGCCGTCGATCGCGGGCAATTCCAGCCACAGCGATCCGCTGGACGGGTTCGGGTAGATGCGCGCGTCGGCGAAAAGCATTTCGCCCACGCTGGTGACGACACTGACGTCACCGGCATCGCGCGGCAGGATCTTGAACTCGTTGAAGGCGTACTGCACCGGGCCGGTCACGTTGTAAATCGTACCCTGTGTCGCCGTGTACGAGTAGATCACGTCGTCCACCAGGCATCCGCCGCTGCCGTCATCCACGATGAACTGGCCGAAGCCGGCGTTCGCGTTGGTGCAGGTGGCGTTGGACACCTTCACCAGCACGGCCTCATAGGTCTCCGTGTTCACCTGGGTCGTGCCCACATCGGTCACCACCAGGGCGTTGCCGCTGCTGCTCACCACGAAGTTGTTCAACTGCGTGAGCTGGGTCATGCCGAAGTATTCCTCCACACTGGCGGTGAAGGTGACCGCATCGCCGATGGCTGGCGTGTTGATGGTGCTGAAGGCGAAGATGCCGCTCCAGGGTCCGCCGCCGTTCTGCAGGAAGAAGCCGTTGCTGAGCACGGCGGTGACCACGCCACCGGTGGCCACGGTCACGCCCACATGCGGCGATGCGCCGCCCGGGTCGGTGGTCTCTTGGATCTGCTGGATGGTGAGCGTGGGAGGCGGTTCCACGGTCTGTGCGGTGATGGTCACATCGTCCACCACGAGGTGCTCGGGCGCCACGGTGTTCTGCAGGCTAAGGATGAACTGCGCGTCGGTGGCGTCCATGGCGGCGGTGATGTTCAGGCTCACTTCCTGCCAGGTGTTGCCCGTGATGGTGACGAAGGCCTGCGGCACATAGGGCGCGTAACCCGATCCGGTGGGACGCCCGTCGTACAGGCCGATGCGGATCTGCCCTTCACCACGCACCCAGAACTTCACCTCATAGGTCTCGCCGTTCACCACGGTAAGGTCCTGTGTGGTGAAACGCTGGTGGCCGGTGGACGCCTTGATCAGGCGCACGGCGAAGTCGCCGCTGTGCACATTGGTGCTCACCTGCTCCACGCCGCTTTGGGGCAGGTTGCTGCGGACCCCGTACCAATCATCGGGCAGGTTGCCGGTCCAGTCCTCGAAGCCGCTCTGGAAGATGACCTGCCCGCTCATCGGCAGGGCGAGCAATGCGGCACAGGCGATCAGGGTAATGTGTCTCATGGGGATCGGTTTTGGTCGCCACGAAGGCGTGTTGGTCATTGTGAGATGCTGATGTCATCGAGGTCCAGCGTGGTGGTGACGCCGCCGGGGTGCTGCCCGTTGTAGAGGAAGGCCACGTGCAGTTCGCCGCTCGCGCCTTGGGGCAGGAAGGAGGTGAGTTCCACCAGACCGCTGTTCACGAAGGTATAGTTGGGGGTGGCCTGTGTGGAGGCCGCGTAGCCCGTCACCGTATACCAGGTGGCGGCGGCGATGTCACAGCCGTCGAAGTCGTTGCTCACCTTCACGGTGAGGGGATGTGGCCAGGAGGCCTCGTTCCAGAAGGCCGTGGCCGAGCGGAAGCTCAGCCCCACCTGCCCACCGCCCATGGCCACCGGCGGTGTGATGAGCCAGGCCTCGTTGGTCTGGTTCGATCCGAAGGAAGTGGCACGTACGTACCGATCGCTCTGGAAAACGCGTCCACGCCACAGGCGCGATCCCACATGGGCGATGTTCAGCCAATCCGGGTTGGCGTAGTCCACATTGTCCGCGGGCACGTCGGCGAAGGTCTGTGTGAAGCCCTGCACGGGTTGCACATCGTAGTCGCAGGGGCCTGGGCCGCCACCATCGCAGCGGGTGCCCGTCAATTGCACCTCGTTGATGTCACGGATGAACAACTGCATGTCGGTGTTGAACTGGCCCACCACGGCCACGAAGCCGCCATTGCCGGTGGGCAGCTGCTGCGCGGCGAAATTGGCGTAGCCGGAGGTGCGCACGATGATGGTGTTGCCGTCGCAGTCGGTGAGCGTGCGGTTCTGCGTCTGTTGGTCCACCGCGTTGGCGTAGGTCAGGCCCAGCTGGCTGGTGGCGAACTCCACGTTCTCCAGCCGGATGAGCATGCCCTGCATGGCGGGTGTCACCTGCGGAATCGTCAGGAGCGTGGGCGCCTTGTACACCTGCGTGGCCTGCTTCACCACGTTGTTGTCCACGTCCACCGAATCCAGTTGGAGCATGCCGCTGAAGGTGCTGAGCACGGTGCCGGGCAGGTAGATGCGGATGGAATCGCCCTGGTACAGGCCGCCGGGGTTCTGCAGGCGCAGTTGGATGGCGCCCGTGTGGTCCTGCACGAAGATGTTGCGGTAGAGGTTGCCATTCTGCTCATCGGCTGTCACCACCGCATACACCGAGCTGTCACCACCGAAGCGCACGGGCGTGCCCTGGAAGAGGCCGCGCAGTTCGGCCACGGTGAGGACCTGGCCCACGGGCAATTGCCGGATGGGCGGTTCATCGAACTCCTTCTTGCAGCCCGTCGTCAGCAGGACGGTGAGGGCGAGGAGCGAAAGTGCCTGTGTTGGAAAGCGTGTGCTCATGGGGTCAGAAGCTGAAGGTCAGCATGGCGAAATAGTTGCGCCCGAAGAGGTAGCTGAACCGGGGGGGGAAGCGGTCGATGTCGGTACGGTCGTAGCGGAGCTGCTCGAATCCGCCGATGCGGAAATCCTGGTTGTCCAACAGATTGCTCACCGTGGCGTTCACCGCGATCCGGTACTTCCGCTTGTACATCCAGCTCTTGCCCAGGAACACGTCCACCGTGTAGTTGGCGTCGAGCTTGGTCTGCTCCAGCAGGGCGTCCACCTGGGGGTCGCTCTCGAAGAAGTTGCCGATGGCGGCGCTGGTGCGGCGGTCGGGGTTGGGGTCCAGGTAGAGGTCGTCGAAGTAGTTGGCGCTGAAACCGGCGAACCAGAACTTGGGCGAGTTGTAGCGCAGACCCAGGCTGGCAGCGGTCTGCGGCATGCCGCCCACACGGAAATTGCGCCAGTACACGGTGCGGTCCTGGGCGAAGATCTCCGGGCTGTTGTCGCGGGTGATGGTGGCCGTGGGCCGGGAGTCATAGAGGTATTGCCCGCCAGCATAGACGGCCGTCAGGGTCCAGGTGCTGCTGAGGTTGGCCTCAATGCCCACTTCGGCGCCGGTATGCAACTGGTCCACGCCGGTCATGCTGTAATTCACCAGCGTGCGGAACTGGTCGTGGTAGAAGCTGCGCGACCAGATCTGGTCCATGATGCGCGTGTAGTAGAGGGTGGCACGTCCCTTCAGGCGCGGGAAGCGCAGGATGTAGTTGATGTCGCCCGTGTAGATGCTTTCGTTCGTAAGGCCCGGTACCACGGCGCCGCGTGTGCGGGGCGAGATGAAGGCGGTGCGCGCCACGGGCGGGTTGGTCATGTACGCCGCGTTGGCGCTGAGGAACTGGCGGCCACTGAGCTTGAAGATGGCGCCGGTCTTCAGACCGTAGTGGAAGAAGGCCTGGCGGTCCGACTCGCCGAAGCTCTCCTCGGGAAAGCGGCCGTTGCGCAGGCGGCTGTCGCGCCAGAAGGTGGTATGGCCGATCTCCGCGCCGGCATAGAACTCCAGGCGGCCCCAGACCCGCTCGAACTGGGTGAAGGCGTTGTAGTAGCGCGTGTGGATGTCGTAGTCGTAACCGAATTTGTCGCCCTGGCGCACCACGCGGTTGGGGCGGTCCAGGTCGTTCTGGGAGATCAGCGTGTCGTTGAAGTCGCGTGTGGCGAACTGGTCCACGTCCAGCCAATAGTCGCCGCTCAACAGGTCGTCGATGGTCTTGAAGTAGTGTGTTCGCTGGTGATGGATGCTGCCGCCCAGGGTGAGGGTCCGGCCTTCGCCCAAGGTCTTGGTGCGTACCGTGTTGATGCCGATGCGCGACGGGTCGGCCCTTTGCTCCTCCACGATGTACTTGCTGCGGGCGCCGGTCACCGAGTTGCCTGCGATGCCATCGGCGTTCTGCACCGTGAAGAGGTTCTTGGCGTTGGCGAAGTGCAGCTGGTCCCAGTCGATCTGCCGGGTGTTCACATCGTTGCGCCAGGCGTCGGCCAGTTCGTCGCCCAGGCCCGGGTTGGTGATCTGGTAGAAGCTGGGCAGGTATCGGTAATAGTCCGGCCGGGGATCGCGCGCATCGAACCACTGCAGCCCGGTGCGGCCGTCACGCCCGAAGGTGTAGAACAGGGTGGTGTTCCAGGTGGTGTTCTCGTTGGGCGTGTAGTAGTGCGCGGCCATGAGCATGGGCCGGTGGGTGAAGCTCATGCGGGCGTTGCGCACCTCGCCGTTCTGGAGGCCCCAGTTGGGGTTGTAGTAATTGGTGCCCGCCAGGTCGTAGGCCTCCTGCACGGCCAACCCCTGCCGCCCTTGTTGAATGGGCGCGCCGAAGCCGGAAAAGACCAGGCTGTGCCGATCAGTGATCTTCTTCTCGGCACTGAGCAGGTAGGCATAGGCGTCGAAAGAGGTGCCCGGCACGTAGCCCTCTTCGGCCCATCGGCGTGAACCCGCCACACTGAAGGCCCATCCCTTGGCATTCATGCCGGTGGAATACGTGAACATCAGGCGGTTGCGGTAGGCGCGATTGGCGCTGGCGTAGCTCACCCGCAGCCCGGGCCGCAGTTCACTGGCCCGCACATGGATGTCGGTGTACCCACCGAGACCACCGAAATTCAACCGGGAGGGGGCGATGCCGGTACGCACCTGCATCCAGCGGGTCACGTCGTTCAAGCCGCCCCATTGCGACCAGCCCGCCCAGCCGGTCTCCATGTCGTTCACCAGAATGCCGTTGATGCTCACCAGCATGTGCCGGGAGTCGTAGCCGCGGATACGGAATCGGGCCGAACCGAAATTGAAGCCGGCCGTGGCGGTGAACACATCGCGGGAGCCCTGCAACACCCCCGAAATGTCCTGCGAGCCCAGTTCGGCGTCCAGGTCATCGGCGGTGATGGTGAACACCGGCAGTTGGGGCTGCGTGCCCAAGGCGGTGGTGTCCGGTGGCGGGGCTACCAGCGAGGTGTCGTTCTGGGCGGTGGCCCATGGCACCAGGGCCAGAAGGACCACGGCCACGGCCGACGACCTCCGACGTGATGCCCCGGCATGTCGGGTGCGGCTTGGGCAGGCGGAAGGCAAGGGGGAACGGGGGGTAGGATGGAAGGGCGTCAAAAGTAAGGTCGGGCTTTGGTCACGGGATGTTCCCCCAACCTTAATTCCATCTCCGGGGTAAAAGCCCCGCCCGGGCGGGATCCCACGAACGGCGGTGGGATATCCGGCCGGGCCGAAGGTCAGGTGTAGACAACGTTCAGCTAAGTTTGAGGGTCATTCCCGCCGCTGGGTGGTCCCTCGTCCGCCCAAGGGCATTCGCATGTACCGCAAAGACGGCATCCGATCACGTACCTGGTGGCTCTGCTTCACCCTGCTGGCGGCCTTGTGCTCGTCCCCGGCGGCACGTGCCGACCACTACAGCGGGGGCAGCATCACCTACGAGTGCCTGGGTGGCAATTTCTACCGCATCAGCCTGCACACCTACGTGAACTGCGATGGTGCCGCGGTGATCCCGCAGACCATCAACTTCTCCAACAACTGTGGGGTGAACTTCACGCTGACCAACCAGGTGAACGTCTTCAACGAGGAGGTCTCCCCGGTCTGTGACGCACAACTGCCCAACACCACCTGCAATGGTGGAACCTTGCCGGGCTTCCGCTATTACCGTTACGAAGTGGAGTTGTTCCTCTCGCCATGCAACGCTTGGAACATCTCCTGGAGCCTGTGCTGCCGCAACGCTTCCAACAACCTCACCTTCGTCACGGGCATGTACGTCAATGCCACGCTGAACAACACCGGCGGGCTGTGCGACACCTCTCCGCAGCTGACCCAGGACGATGGCATCCCTTACTTCTGCGTGGGGCAGCCCGCCTCCTATAACCTGGGTGCCAGCGATCCGAATGGGCACACCATGGTCTTCTCCCTGGTGGATGCGCTCTATGCCGCGCCGAACCCCACCGTGGTGTGGTACAATCCAGGCTTCACCGGCGCCGAACCCATCCCGGGCATCACCATCGATCCCGCCACGGGGCAGATCGAGTTCACACCCACCGTGATCGGCTATTACGTGGTGGTGGTGCAGGTGAACACGTACACGGCCAACGGCACACTCATCGGCTACATCAAGCGTGACATGATGTTCGCCGTGGTGCCTTGCCCCGGCCTGGTACCCGTACCGCAGGGCCTGTCGAACAACACGGGCGGTGTGATCCTGGCGCCGAACCAATTCGAGGTCTGCGATGGTCAGGCCTTTTGTGTGGACTACACTTTCATCGATCCCGACGCCGGCGGTGTGTTGCAAGTGGTGTCCAACGCGGTCGCGCAGTTGCCCGGGGCCACCTTCACGGTGAACGGATCGAACCCGGCCGTGGCCACGATCTGCTGGCTGCCTGATGCGACGATCCTGCCGGTGAACGTCTTTCTGGAGGGCACCGACAACGACTGCCCGATCGCGAACCAGGCTTCCACGGCCGTGCTCATCACCGCGGCACAGGTGCCACCCGTGCCACCGAACCCGGGCCTTGGTGCCGTGGTGCCCAGTTGCACCGGTACGGCGGTGATCGACCTCTTCGCGCAACTGGGCGGCACGCCCGACGCAGGAGGCAACTGGACAGGCCCGGATGGCCAGCCCCATGCGCCCCTCTTCGACCCGGATTCGGATCTCCCCGGCGACTACATCTATGCCGTGGGCAATGCGTGCGTCACGAACACCGCGACCATCTCCGTGGTGCTCAATACCCTCCCCGACCCCGGGGTTGATGGGGCCGTGACCGTATGCGATGATGCGGCGCCAATCGATCTTCTTGGGCAACTGGGAGGTACGCCGGAAGCCGGTGGCCAGTGGTCCGGCCCCATGGGTTTGATGGGTGGCACTTTCGACCCGTCAACCGATCCCGCTGGCCTTTACACCTATTTGGTCACCGGCGCCACGCCTTGCCCGGATGCCTCCTCGGCGTTGGTCATCGCCCTGGTGGCCGCGCCCGATGCGGGTCAACCGGCGAGCCTCACACTATGCGGTGACGCCGCGCCCGTGGACCTCTTCGCGCTCCTCGGTGGAGCCGATGCTGGTGGCGCTTGGACCGGACCTTCCGGTGCCGCCTCCGGCATCTTCGACCCAACTGCGCATTTGCCCGGCGTGTACACCTACACCGTGAACGGAACTGCGCCATGTGCCAATGCCAGCGCTACCGTTACCATCACGGTGAACCAGCCTGTGGATGCGGGCCTCAATGCGAGTATCACCCTCTGCGATGATGGCGCCGCCGTGGACCTCTTCGCACAACTCGGCGGATCGCCGGACGTGGGTGGAGCATGGGTGGGACCGTCGGGCGCGAGCAACGGCGTGTTCGATCCCGCCTTGGCGACACCGGGCATCTACACTTACACGGTGAGCGGCACGGCGCCCTGCGCGAGCGCCAGCGCTGCGGTGACGGTGAGCGTGAACACCGCTGTGGATGCTGGATCAGATGGCGCGATCACCCTCTGCGATGATGGCGCCGCCGTGGACCTCTTCGCACAACTCGGCGGATCGCCGGACGTGGGTGGAGCATGGGTGGGACCGTCGGGCGCGAGCAACGGCGTGTTCGATCCCGCCTTGGCGACACCGGGCATCTACACTTACACGGTGAGCGGCACGGCGCCCTGCGCGAGCGCCAGCGCTGCGGTGACGGTGAGCGTGAACACCGCTGTGGATGCTGGATCAGATGGCGCGATCACCCTCTGCGATGATGGCGCCGCCGTGGACCTCTTCGCACAACTCGGCGGATCGCCGGACGTGGGTGGAGCATGGGTGGGACCGTCGGGCGCGAGCAACGGCGTGTTCGATCCCGCCTTGGCGACACCGGGCATCTACACTTACACGGTGAGCGGCACGGCGCCCTGCGCGAGCGCCAGCGCTGCGGTGACGGTGAGCGTGAACACCGCTGTGGATGCTGGATCAGATGGCGCGATCACCCTCTGCGATGATGGCGCCGCCGTGGACCTCTTCGCACAACTCGGCGGATCGCCGGACGTGGGTGGAGCATGGGTGGGACCGTCGGGCGCGAGCAACGGCGTGTTCGATCCCGCCTTGGCGACACCGGGCATCTACACTTACACGGTGAGCGGCACGGCGCCCTGCGCGAGCGCCAGCGCTGCGGTGACGGTGAGCGTGAACACCGCTGTGGATGCTGGATCAGATGGCGCGATCACCCTCTGCGATGATGGCGCCGCCGTGGACCTCTTCGCACAACTCGGCGGATCGCCGGACGCGGGTGGAGCATGGGTGGGACCGTCGGGCGCGAGCAACGGCGTGTTCGATCCCGCCTTGGCGACACCGGGCATCTACACCTATACCGTGAGCGGCACGGCGCCCTGCGCGAACGCCAGCGCTGCGGTGACGGTGAGCGTGAACACCGCTGTGGATGCTGGATCAGATGGCGCGATCACCCTCTGCGATGATGGCGCCGCCGTGGACCTCTTCGCACAACTCGGCGGATCGCCGGACGCGGGTGGAGCATGGGTGGGACCGTCGGGCGCGAGCAACGGCGTGTTCGATCCCGCCTTGGCGACACCGGGCATCTACACCTATACCGTGAGCGGCACGGCGCCCTGCGCGAACGCCAGCGCTGCGGTGACGGTGAGCGTGAACACCGCTGTGGATGCTGGATCAGATGGCGCGATCACCCTCTGCGATGATGGCGCCGCCGTGGACCTCTTCGCACAACTCGGCGGATCGCCGGACGCGGGTGGAGCATGGGTGGGACCGTCGGGCGCGAGCAACGGCGTGTTCGATCCCGCCTTGGCGACACCGGGCATCTACACCTATACCGTGAGCGGCACGGCGCCCTGCGCGAACGCCAGCGCTGCGGTGACGGTGAGCGTGAACACCGCTGTGGATGCTGGATCAGATGGCGCGATCACCCTCTGCGATGATGGCGCCGCCGTGGACCTCTTCGCACAACTCGGCGGATCGCCGGACGCGGGTGGAGCATGGGTGGGACCGTCGGGCGCGAGCAACGGCGTATTCGATCCCACAAATGCGACACCAGGCACCTACACCTACACCATGAGTGGAACCGCACCCTGTGCGGATGCGAGCGCCGTTGTCACCGTGATCGTGAACGGAGCAGCGGACGCGGGCAGTGATGGCGCGATCACCCTGTGTGAAAGCGATATCGCGGTCGAGCTTTTCAACTCGCTCGGTGGATCGCCGGACGCTGGTGGAAGCTGGACGGGGCCGGCCGGGCCGGTATCGTCGCTTTTCGACCCGGCTGCGGAGATGCCCGGCTTGTATGTATACACGGTCGTGGGAAATTCCCCCTGCTTGGACGCGAGCGCGGCCGTCACCGTGGAGGTGAATACAGCGGCGGACGCCGGATCCGATGTCACGTTGTCGATCTGTTCCAGCGACCCTGTGGTCGATCTGTTCGGTGTGCTGGGAGGAACACCCATGGCTGGCGGATCATGGTCGGGGCCTTCGGGTCCCTTCGCGGGTGTGTTCGATCCTGCGGTCGACCCTCCGGGTGATTACACCTACTCGGTGGATGCGTTGCCGCCCTGTCCGGCTTCCAGCGCAAGCGCCACGGTCACCATTTCCTTCATAGTGGATGCCGGTCAAAGCACCAATGTGACGCTGTGCGAACTCGGTGCGGCTGTGGATCTCTTCACGCAACTGGGCGGTGCACCGGATGCTGGCGGCAGCTGGAACGGTCCCAACGGCGCGATGGGCGGCGTGTTCGATCCCGCTGCCGATCCCGCTGGCGACTACGTGTACACGGTGAGCGGTGTGGCACCCTGCGCTGATGCGAGCGCCACGCTGACGATAGCGCTGAGCACGGCGGCCGACGCGGGCCTCGATGGCAGCGGCACGCTCTGCGGCAACGATGCTGCGGTGGACCTCTTCACGCTGCTGGGCGGCACGCCCGATGCGAACGGCAGCTGGAGCGGCCCGGGCGGTGCGATGAATGGCAGCTTCGATCCGGCGACCTCCTTGCCGGGCACATACACCTACACGGTGGCTGCGCCGGCGCCCTGCCCCGGCGCGAGCGCCACGGTGACCATGTCCGTGCAAACGCCACCTGTGGCCGGCAACGCCGCGAGCGCCACGCTGTGCGAGCTCGGCGCTGCGGTGGATCTCTTCACGCAACTGGGCGGTACGCCGGATGCGGGCGGCAGCTGGAACGGTCCCAACGGCGCGATGGGCGGCGTGTTCGATCCCGCTGCCGATCCCGCTGGCGACTACGTGTACACGGTGAGCGGTGTGGCACCCTGCGCTGATGCGAGCGCCACACTGACGATAGCGCTGAGCACGGCGGCCGACGCGGGCCTCGATGGCAGCGGCACGCTCTGCGGCAACGATGCTGCGGTGGACCTCTTCATGCTGCTGGGCGGCACGCCCGATGCGAACGGCAGCTGGAGCGGCCCGGGCGGTGCGATGAACGGCAGCTTCGATCCGGCGACCTCCTTGCCGGGCACATACACCTACACGGTGGCTGCGCCGGCGCCCTGCCCCGGCGCGAGCGCCACGGTGACCATGTCCGTGCAAACGCCACCTGTGGCCGGCAACGCCGCGAGCGCCACGCTGTGCGAGCTCGGCGCTGCGGTGGATCTCTTCACGCAACTGGGCGGTACGCCGGATGCGGGCGGCAGCTGGAACGGTCCTGACGGCGCGATGGGCGGCGTGTTCGATCCCGCTGCCGATCCCGCTGGCGACTACGTGTACACGGTGAGCGGTGTGGCACCCTGCGCTGATGCGAGCGCCACACTGACGATAGCGCTGAGCACGGCGGCCGACGCGGGCCTCGATGGCAGCGGCACGCTCTGCGGCAACGATGCTGCGGTGGACCTCTTCACGCTGCTGGGCGGCACGCCCGATGCGAACGGCAGCTGGAGCGGCCCGGGCGGTGCGATGAATGGCAGCTTCGATCCGGCGACTTCCTTACCGGGCTCATACACCTACACGGTGGCTGCGCCGGCGCCCTGCCCCGGCGCGAGCGCCACGGTGACCATGGCCGTGGAGGCTCCACCTGTTGCCGGCAACGCCGCGAGCGCCACGCTGTGCGAACTTGGCGCGGCAGTGGATCTCTTCCCGCAACTGGGCGGAGCACCCGATGCGGGCGGCAGCTGGAGCGGCCCCAACGGTGCGATGGGCGGCGTGTTCGATCCCGCTGCCGATCCCGCTGGCGACTACGTGTACACGGTGAACGGTGTGGCACCCTGCGCTGATGCGAGCGCCACACTGACGATAGCGCTGAGCACGGCGGCCGACGCGGGCCTCGATGGCAGCGGCACGCTCTGCGGCAACGATGCTGCGGTGGACCTCTTCATGCTGCTGGGCGGCACGCCCGATGCGAACGGCAGCTGGAGCGGCCCGGGCGGTGCGATGAACGGCAGCTTCGATCCGGCGACCTCCTTGCCGGGCACATACACCTACACGGTGGCTGCGCCGGCGCCCTGCCCCGGCGCGAGCGCCACGGTGACCATGTCCGTGCAAACGCCACCTGTGGCCGGCAACGCCGCGAGCGCCACGCTGTGCGAGCTCGGCGCTGCGGTGGATCTCTTCACGCAACTGGGCGGTACGCCGGATGCGGGCGGCAGCTGGAACGGTCCTGACGGCGCGATGGGCGGCGTGTTCGATCCCGCTGCCGATCCCGCTGGCGACTACGTGTACACGGTGAGCGGTGTGGCACCCTGCGCTGATGCGAGCGCCACACTGACGATAGCGCTGAGCACGGCGGCCGACGCGGGCCTCGATGGCAGCGGCACGCTCTGCGGCAACGATGCTGCGGTGGACCTCTTCACGCTGCTGGGCGGCACGCCCGATGCGAACGGCAGCTGGAGCGGCCCGGGCGGTGCGATGAATGGCAGCTTCGATCCGGCGACTTCCTTACCGGGCTCATACACCTACACGGTGGCTGCGCCGGCGCCCTGCCCCGGCGCGAGCGCCACGGTGACCATGGCCGTGGAGACACCACCAACAGCGGGTTTGTCCGCATCGGTCCACCTCTGCGAGACCTCGGCTTCCTTCGCACCGTTCAATGCGTTGGGCGGAGCACCACAACCCGGGGGATCATGGATCGCTCCTGATGGTTCGCCTTTCCTGGGCGACTTCATTCCGGGCTCCAGCGCACCTGGCACATACACCTACATCGTGGCTGGCATCGTGTGCGCATCCGCGCAGGCGGAATTGCTCATTGACGTGGATGATGCGCCGGATGCCGGTGGAGACACGGTGGTCACGTTCTGCAGCAGTGATGGCGTGATCACGCTGTTCGGTCTGCTTGGCGGAACACCGGATGCGAACGGTTCCTGGACGGACCCCAATGGCAACAACGCGACGCCATCGTTCACGCCAGGCAGCAGCCCGGCAGGTATCTACACCTACACGGTGAGTGGAGGAGGTGTTTGTCCGGATGCCCAGGCCACGGTGCTGGTGGGCGTGGCACAGGCACCTTTGGCCGGGACCGACGGCGCGCTGCAGGTCTGCTCGGACGCATCGACGATCTCGCTGTTCGAAGGCCTCGGCGGCACACTCGATGCTGGCGGCACATGGACCGGTCCGGATGGGCTGCCGCACAATACCGTCTTCGATCCCCTGCTTGATCCACCGGGCGTGTACACCTACACGGTGAGCACTTCGCCAGCATGCCCACCGGCCAGTGCCGTTGTGCAGGTGTCCGTGGTACCCGCGCCCTATGCCGGTGAGGATGCCGCGATCCTACTGTGTACCACCGATGCCGTGGTGGACCTCGGATCCCTCTTGGGTGGCAATGCGCAGCAGGGTGGTGTGTGGGCCGGTCCGGGCGGGGTCGCGGCGAGCGGCGTGTTCGATCCGGGAAGTGGAGCGCAAGGCCTGTACACCTACACGGTGCAGTCCGAACCCGGCTGCGGCTCCGATCAGGCGACCATCACCGTCCAGGTGACGCAAGCCGCGAACGCCGGAACCGGCACCACCGCGCAACTCTGCACCAACGACGGCCCATTGGACCTCTTCGCGCAGCTCGGCGGCGGACCTGATGCGGGCGGTGCCTGGACCGGCCCGGCCGGACAACCCTTCTCGGGCATCTTCGACCCGGCCATCAACGCCCAGGGCAACTATGTATACACCGTGCAAGCGCCCGCTCCATGTCCGGCCGTCACGGCGGTGGTGACCGTGGCAGTGATCCAAGCGCCCGTGGCCGAGGTGATGATGAGCGGCGATGGCACCTGTGTCCCGGCCACCGTGACCTTCACCCAGGGGTACAACGGACCGGGCACCTGTACCTGGTGGCTGGGCAATGGCCAGGTGGTGCAGGATTGTGGCCCCATCACCGTGGTCTATGACACCCCTGGCAGTTACGACATCACCCTGTCCATCACCGCCGACAATGGATGCGGAGCGGATGCGATCACCATTCCCGGCCTGGTGCAAGTGGCCGACCAGCCCGTGGCCTCCTTCAGCATGCTGCCCGAGGTCCTCAGCACAAGCGCCTCGGAGGCTTGGTTCCAGAACCAAAGCACCGGAGCAAGCTGGTACCAATGGAGTTTCGGGGCCTTGGGCGGCTCGAACCTCCCCGAGCCCAGCTTCACCTTCCCCGATCACCTGGGCGGCGACTACACCGTTTGCCTGGTGGCCTTCGCTTCGGCCGCCTGTGCGGACACCTTGTGCAAGGTGATCTCCGTGGAGGACGGTCTGGGCGTGTTCGTGCCCAATGCCTTCACCCCCGACAGTGATGGCTTCAACGACCTATTCGGTGCGGTGGTGCCTGGTGCCGATCCCGCGCACTTCCACTTCGAGATCTTCGACCGCTGGGGTCGTCTCATGTACGAGACACGCGATCCACAGGGCCGTTGGGATGGCCGCTGGAGTGACGGTACCGAAACACCGATCGGCACCTATGTGTGGCGACTCGCCGCGCGTGATCTCTTCACGGGACGAAGCGTGACGCGCACCGGACATGTGACCCTGCTGCGCTGAGAGGCCCGGTTATCTTTGGCCTCCTAGCGGATCAGCCATTGTCCGAGCGCCTGGTCATCATCCCCACGTACGACGAGCAGGAGAACATCCGCGACATACTCGCGCATGTGTTCCGGTTGGAGCCGAAGTTCGATGTGCTGGTGGTGGACGATGGCTCGCCGGACGGCACGGGCGAGATCGTGGAGGGCTTGCGCGCCACGTATCCGGAAAGACTCCATTTGTTGCGCCGCGAAGGCAAGCTCGGTCTGGGCACGGCGTACATCGCAGGCTTCAAATGGGCCTTGGCAAGGAACTATCAACGCATCTTCGAGATGGACGCCGACTTCAGCCATGCGCCCGCTGACCTCCTGCGCCTGGATGCCGCCTGCATGGATGGTGCGGACGTGAGCGTGGGATCACGATATGTCAAGGGTGGTCGTGTCAAGGATTGGGCCTGGCACCGCATCGCCATCAGTTGGTGCGCATCGCTCTACGTCCGCATCGTGCTTGGCCTGGGCGTGCGCGACACCACAGCCGGTTTCGTTTGCTACCGCCGGGAAGTGTTGGCGGCCCTGCCCCTCGATGAGATCCGCTTCATCGGTTACGCGTTCCAGATCGAGATGAAATACCGCGCCAAGCTGCAGGGCTTCCGCATCGCCGAGGTGCCTATCACCTTCGTGGACCGCGTGAAGGGTCGCAGCAAGATGAGCATGTCCATTTTCCACGAAGCTTTCCTCGGCGTTCTGAGGATGCGTTCCACCCTGCGCCGGAAATGAGCACCACCGTGATCCGTGCCGCCACCGTGGTGAACGAGGGCCTGGTGTTCCAAGCGGACGTGTCGCTGCGCCATGGCCGCATCGAACGCGTGGCGCCGGAGGGCATCGGATCGGTGCAGGGCGCCAACGAGATCGATGCCGAAGGACTGCATCTGCTGCCCGGCGCGATCGACGACCAGGTCCACTTCCGCGAGCCGGGCCTCACGCACAAGGAGGACATCGCCCATGCCAGCGCGGCCGCTGCGGCCGGGGGGGTCACCAGCTACATGGAAATGCCCAACACGGTGCCCAACACGCTCACACAGGCACTGCTGGAGGAGAAGTACGCGATAGCATCGGCCAACTCGGTGGTGAATTGGTCCTTCTACATGGGCGTGGCGAATGACAACCTCGACGAGGTTTTGCGCACCGATCCGCGCACAGTTTGTGGACTGAAGGCCTTCCTCGGCAGCAGCACGGGCAACATGCTCGTGGACGACCCTGTGACGCTGGACACGCTCTTCCGTCGCGCACATATGATCCTGGCGATCCATGCCGAGGACGAGGCCACCATACGGGCCAACACACGGGCCGCTCTGGAGCGCTGGGGCGACGACATCCCCATGGAGGAACATCCGCGCATCCGCAGCGCTGAAGCCTGTTTCAAGAGCAGCAGCGATGCCGTGGCGCTCGCGAAGGAGCACGGCACACGTCTGCATGTGCTGCACATCAGCACCGCCCGCGAAACGGAGCTCTTCGATCCCGGTCCGCTGGAAGGGAAGCGCATCACCGCCGAAGCCTGCGTCCACCACCTCTGGTTCACCGATGCCGACCACGCCTCCAAGGGGGCGCTTATCAAATGGAACCCGGCGGTGAAGACCGCCGCGGACCGCGATGCCATCCGCCGTGCGGTGCGTGAAGGCCGCATCGATGTGGTGGCCACCGACCATGCGCCGCACACGTTGGCGGAGAAGGCCATGCCCTACACGCGGTGCCCCAGCGGCGGCCCGCTCATCCAGCATGCTGTCGTGGCCATGCTGGAGATGATGCATCAAGGCGTCTTCACCTTGGAGGAAGTGGTGGACAGGATGTGCCATGCGCCCGCGCGTCTTTTCCAGGTCCGCGATCGCGGCTTTGTGCGCGAAGGGCAGCACGCGGATCTGGTGCTGGTGGACCTGGACGATCCCTGGACCGTGGGTCCGGAGAATCTGCTGTACAAATGCGGCTGGTCGCCATTCACCGGCCAACGCTTCCGATCGCGCGTGCGCACCACCTGGGTGAATGGCCGGGTGGCCTTCGATGCCGGCAAGGTGGACCGCAAGGTCCGTGGTGAACGATTGCTCTTCGATCGATGAGAGCCGCCGCATGGATCGGCTTCGCTTGTCTCCTCGCCGCCTGCGGCGGTGGCGGGGAACCGGTACCCGAAGGCGTGCTGCCGCGCGACAAGTTCAAGGAAGTGTTGCTGGAAGCACAATTGATCGAAGCGCGTGTGAACCATGAATTGAGCCTGGGCATCCACCAGACCGCCCCGGCGAAGAGCTATTACGAGGAGCTTTTTGAGGCGCAGGGCATCACCGAGGAAGCCTTCAAGGCCACTTTCAAGTACTACAGTGAGCGGCCTGAGTTGTTGCGACCCGTCTACGAGGAGATCCTCACCGAACTGGGCCAGCGCAAGGACGGGATCCGTCAGTGAGCGTGTGCGCCTTTCACGTAGCGCGCCACATTGTCCACCATTTCCTCCAGTCCGCGGAAGCGGTATCCCAGCACACGTTCCGCCTTGGTCGCGGTGTAGGCGCGCTGTTCCAGGGCGCTGGCGGCCGTGTGCCGTGTCACCAGGGGTTTTCCACCGAACAGCGCTCGCAGCCGTTCCATGCGCCAGGCGAGATGGAGCATCCAGGGCCGGAGCCGCTTCTCCGGCGCTCGATGTCCGAAAGCCCGCGTGATCGATGCGAAGAGTTCCTTGTAACTGATATTGGCGCCCACCAGCAGAAAGCGTTCACCGCCGCCGGGTCCTGCCATGAGACGTTCCATCGCTTCGGCCACGTCACGCGCGTCCACCACCGCATTGCTGCCTGGCGGGTAATGGGACATGCCGCGCGCCAAACGTTCCACCAACGTCATGGAACTCCTGCCCGGCGCGCCCGGCCCGATCACGATACAGGGGTTCACCAACACCGCGTCCAGGCCTTCCGCCATCCCACGGTGCACCTCCAACTCGGCGGCGTATTTGCTCAGCGCATAGGGAGAATGTCGCAGGTCGGCGTCCCAGGGAAGTTCCTCGTGGCGGATCTCGCCGTCGGTCCCACGCCCGATGGCCGCCGTGCTGCTCACATGGCAAAGGCGTTCCACGCCCGTGAGCAGGGCCGCGTTCACCACGTTGGCCGTGCCGGTGCGGTTCACGCGCATCAGCCGCCGGTCGTCACGCGGATCGAAGGACACCAGCGCGGCCGAGTGGTACACATGGCGCACGCCCAGCATGGCCTCCTTCAAGGTGGTGATGTCCAGCACATCGCCCTCCACCCATGCGATGCGCGAGAACAGTTCGGCGGCATCTGGTCGGTAGTGGCGGAATATCCGCTCCACCACACGCAGGTCGGAATCAGGCCGGCGAAGGGCCCGCACGGCAGCGCCTTGTTCCAGTCGGCGCAACAGCAGATGTGCCCCTACGATGCCTGTCGCCCCGGTGATCAGGTCCATAGCCGCTTCGGTGGGCCGCAAGTTAGGCGCGCCAGGTCCGGCCCTGCCGTGGCATCCTGCCTGCCAGGCAGGCGCGGCGGGTATCTTTGGCCGCCGCTGAGCTGCCCTGGAACGTTGGGCCGGCGTGGCACACAGGCATGGCGAACGGATTCATCGACGAGCTGCGCTGGCGCGGCATGCTGCACGACAGCACCCCCGGCGTGGAGGAGCATCTGGCCAAAGGACCGCAGCGCGGCTACATCGGCTTCGACCCTACGGCCGATTCCCTGCATGTGGGCAACCTGGTCCAGATCATGTTCCTCACGCACTTCCAGCTTTCAGGCCATCGCGCCGTGGCGCTGGTGGGCGGCGCCACCGGCATGGTGGGCGATCCCAGCGGCAAGAAGAGCGAGCGCGACCTGCTGGACGAGGAGGCCCTGCGCCACAACGAAGCCTGCATCAAGGCCCAGTTGCAACGCTTCCTCGATTTCGAGCATCCGACCAACCCGGCCCAACTGGTCAACAATTACGATTGGTTCAAGGACATGGGCTTCCTCCACTTCATCCGCGAGGTGGGCAAGCACATCACGGTGAACTACATGATGGCCAAGGACAGCGTGAAGACGCGCCTGGAGACCGGCATCAGCTTCACGGAATTCAGTTATCAGCTGGTGCAGGGCTACGACTACGTTCATCTGAACAAGGTCCTGGGATGCACGCTGCAAATGGGCGGCAGCGACCAGTGGGGCAACATCACCACCGGCACGGAGTTGATCCGCCGCATGGGCGGTGGCGAGGCCTACGCGGTGACCACCCCGCTGCTCACCAAGGCCGATGGCAGCAAGTTCGGGAAGAGCGAAGGCGGCAACATCTGGCTGGATGCCGCGCGCACCTCGCCTTACAGGTTCTACCAGTTCTGGCTCAACAGCAGCGATGCCGACGCGCCACGCTTCATCCGCATCTTCAGCACACGCGGCCAGCAGGAGTTGGAAGCCCTGAGCGCGGACCACGCCGCTGCGCCGCACAAGCGCACCCTGCAGAAGGAGCTCGCCGCGGAGATCACCCAACGCGTGCATGGCGTGGAGGAGCTGCAAGCCGCACGTCAAGCCTCGGAGATCCTCTTTGGCAATGCCACCGCCGAAGCGCTGGCCGCGCTGGCCGAAAAGCAGTGGCTGGAGGTGTTCGAGGGTGTGCCCCAGGCCGAGGTGACACGCGACATGCTGGCAAAGGGGATCACCATTGTGGACCTGCTCTCTGAGGTGGGCGGCTTCCTGCCCAGCAAGGGCGAAGCACGCCGCGCGCTGAAGGAGAACAGCATCGCCGTGAACAAGGAGAAAGTGGACGAGGAGCGTGTGGTGGATGCCGATGACCTGATGGGTGGCAGGTTCATCCTGCTGCAACGGGGGAAGAAGAACTACTTCTTGGTGAAGGTGGCTTGATGGTCACATGTGCACATGTGCACATGGCCGCATGCGCATGTGCACTAACCTTCCACCATCAGATTGCAGCCCCTCACTTCACTGTGATCGAAGCGTCCCAGCACTTCGAAGGAGCCGTCAGGGCGCATCCTCCCCAGATCCTGCGTGCTGATGAAGGGGCAACTGGCGATGTTGGCCAGATCGATCACATCAATGCCACCGGTGCGGCCGGGCGGGACGAGAGCGAAAGGGTCATTCACCTCGCGGATGCGCACCCGCATCCACGGCGGGCACCGGTAGATGCCATCGCCCGTGCTCCACGCTTGGGAGAGCAGCTCGGTCATGCCATACTCGCTGTGGATGGCCGGCACATGGAAAGCCTCCTTCAGGATGCGGTGCAGCTCCTCGCGCACCAGCTCCGGTCTTCGTCCCTTCATGCCGCCGGTCTCCATGATGGTGGTGTGGCGCAGTCGCATGGGATGCTTTTCCGCCAGGTCCAGCAGCGCGAAGGTGACGCCCAGCAGGAGCGTCTTCCTGCTTTCGTCCTCCGACCGCCGGATCACCTCCGCCAGTTCATCGTAGCGGTACAGGTAAGTGCCACTCAAGCGATCGCCCGTGGCCGCGATGAGCTTTTCGGCCATGTACACCAGCGAGCTGCCGGTCCTTTCCAGGTATGCGGGCAGCAGGGCCAGGATGCGCCATTCGGCCGGATCGCCATACACCCTGCGGAAAGACCCCATGAAGGAGCGTTCGTACAGCTGCGGAAAGGGCACATGATGCGTGCTGGTGGTGGTGCCGGTGGTGCCGCTGCTGGTGAAGCGCAGTTCGGCGCCAAGACCTTCGAGCAGCACCCGGTGTCCACGGAAGAGGGTGATGGGCAGGCAGGGGATGTCCGCTGTCCGGGTCACCTCGCCGGGTGGGCGGCCCAGACCCTCCAGGAATCCGCGGTAGAGCGGGTTCCGTTCGGCATGCAGATGAAATAGTTCGAGGGCCAGCGCGTTGAAGGCCTCGGCACCATCCACCGCGAATGGCCGATCCAGGAGGCTGGCGATGGACCGGGGAACGGCTGGCGGCATGGTGGTGCGCAGGCTAACTTTGGAGCGATGATGCGCGCGGCGGCAAAAGTATCCCTGTACATGGCCCTGCCAGCCCTGCTGTTGGCGGGCTGCCTGAAGACGGAGGACTACCCCGACGAGCCGCGCATCACGGATTGGGACTTCAAGCAGTTCGGCGATTCCGCTTCGCTGGTCGTCTTCTTCACCGATGGCGATGGCGACGTGGGTCTCGACCCCAGTGACATCCAACCGCCCTTCGACGCCGATTCCGAGTGGTACCACAACCTCTTCGTGGAGTACGAGGAACTGCAGAACGGCGACTGGGTGCGTCCTTCGCTGCTCTTGCCCCTCTACTACCGTATTCCACGCCTGGTGCCCACCGGACGCAACCGTTCACTGCGGGGCGACATCGCCGTGGGCCTTCAATGGCCGGTTTTCCCCGGCGGCCAGTACGACACGGTGCGCTTCCAGGTGCGCATGGCCGACCGCGCGCTGAACGTGAGCAACACGATCGTCACCGACGCGATCAAGGTCGTGCCGTAGTGGTGGGCGGCATGCGTCCGCACGTCACATCTCCCCGGCCAGTGCCTCGGACACGTTGATCAGGTGGTCGCCGACCTTCTCGCAACTGGAGAACAGGTCGTTGTAGATGAGGCCGCTCTTCACGTTGTAGTCGCCCGCCTCGATGCTCTTCAGGTGGCCGCGCCGCAGCTGGTCGCGCAGGTGGTTGATGCGCTGCTCGGCCTCCTCCGCCTCGTCCAACGCCACGCTTTCCTGGTCCGGACCCAGGTTGCGGTGCATCACCTCGAAGGCCTGCTCCACCGCATCGAGCATGGCCATGAGGTTCTCGCGCTGTTCGGGCGTGAACCACAGCCGCTCATCCATTTTCCGTTCCACGGATTTGCTCATCTGGAAGAAGATGTCGCCGATACGTTCCAGATCGCCAATGATGGCCAGGTAGCCCTGTATGCGCAGCGAGACCTCCTCGTTGCGCGCCTCGGTGCTCACACGCGTGAGGTACTTGCCCACCTCCACCTCCACGCGGTCGGTGATCTGCTCGTACTTGGCCATGCGGTCCAGCAGGCGGCGGCTCTGTTGGGCGTCCTTCACGATCAGCAATTCACGCATGATGCGGAGCATCTCGTGGGCCACCTGTCCGAAGCGGCCGATCTCCTTGCGCGCCTCGATCAGGGACACTTCGGGCGTGAGGGGGATGTCAGCGTCGAGGTATTCCAGCCTGAACTCCTCGTCGACCTCACTGCGTGCGGGCACCAGCCGGGTCATCATCCGGTCCAATACGGGCACAAGCCCCACGAGCAGCAGGGTGTTCACCATGTTGAAGGAGATGTGAAGGAAGGTGAGCGCCCATTTGACGGAGGAGGCGTCGGTGTAGGGTGAAGCACCGAAGAAGCGGGTCACCTGCGCGTCGATCAGGTCCAGGTAGGGGCTGAAGAGCGCCACCGCCCAGGCCACGCCGATCAGATTGAAGAGCAGATGGAAGCGTGCGGTGCGCTTGGCGAAGGCGTTGGTGACCAGTGATGCCAGGTTGGCCGTGACGGTGGTTCCGATGTTCATGCCCAGCACGAGGGCGGCGGCCATGGGATAGCCCACGGTGCCATTCTCACAAAGCACCAGGGTTAGTGCGATGGAGGCGCTGGAGGATTGGAGCAGCGCGGCGAGCGCGGTGCCCACCAGCACGAAGAGCAACACACTCCACAGGCCCATGCCGGCGTATCGTTCCAGCATCATCAACATGTCCGCCGATGGTGTGGGCGCGTGGACCTGCATGAACTCCAGGCCGAGGAAGAGCAATGCCGCACCGATGAGGAACTCCGCACCGGCCTTGGCGCGCGGGGTGCGCATGAAGAGCAGCGGGAAGGCCAGGCCGATGATGGGAATGGCGAACTGGGTGATGCTGGTGGAGGAGAACACCGCCCAGCTGAAGACGAGCGCCTTCATGGTGGTGCCGATGTTGGCGCCCATGATCACGCTGATGGCCTGCCGCACCTGCATCAGTCCGGCGTTCACGAAGCTCACCACCATCACCGTGGCGGCGCTGCTGCTTTGGATCACCGCGGTGCTCACCAGGCCGGTGAGCACGCCTGCGGCCCGGTTGGCGGTCATCGCCTTCAACACCCCGCGCATGCGGCCGCCGGCCACCTTCTGCAGGCCTTCGCTCATCACCTTCATGCCATAGGTGAACAGGCCGAGCGAGCCCGCCAGGGTGAGGAACTCCAGGATGCCGAAGCGCATGGCGCGAAGGTCGGGTTTTCCGCATGCGGCCCCTTCGGCCAGTCCCAGAGCCCATGTTAAGCCTGTCTTAAATGATGGCCGCAAAGCCTTGCCGGACGGGCCTTCCCCGGGGGCGCGGCTATCTTTGGCCGCCTGCCGAAGCATCGGCCGGCACCATCAAGCCGCCACACATTGGGCCAGCTTTCTCCCCGCCAGGTCGCCCTGCTCGCCGCTTTGCTGGTGGCGCTCTCGGGTGGTACGGTGGTGCTGGTGATCCTGCTCGCCCTGGGCGAAGGTGGCGTCTGGCGCGCCCTGATCGCCGCCGTTCTGCTCTTCGGGGTGGCCTACGGGGTCTTCGGCTTCGCCATCGAGCGCTTCATCCACAGCCGCATCAAGGTGCTCTACCGCACCGTGCACGAGCTGCGGCGCGCGCGCAAGGAGCCCGAGCGCTTGGACATGGAGGGCGACGTGCTGGGCAAGGTGAACACCGAGGTGAGCGAGTGGGCCACCGCACGCCGCGCCGAGATACGCGAGCTGCAGGAGCGCGAGAAGTTCCGCCGCGAGTTCATCGGCAACCTCGCCCACGAGTTGAAGACGCCCATCTTCAACATCCAGGGATACATCCTCACCCTGCTCGAAGGCGGACTGGAGGATGAAAAGGTGAACCGCGACTTCCTGAACCGCGCCAGCAACGGGGTGGACCGACTGATGAAGATCGTGGAGGACCTGGACCTGATCACCAAGCTGGAGAGCGGCGTGATGGAACTGCGCACCGCGCGTATGGACCTGCACACGCTGGTGAAGGAGACCATGGAGGGTTTCGACCTGCAGGCGAGCGAGAAGGGCATGACAATGCGCAATGAACTCACCTCGCCCACACCGGTGATCGCGGACCGCGACCGGCTGGCGCAGGTCTTCACCAACCTTTTCAGCAACGCGATCAACTATGGACGGCCAGGCGGGAACTGCCACGTGAAGAGCTACCCCTTGGGCGACCAGATCCTGGTGGAGGTGAGTGATGATGGCATCGGCATCAGCGAGGAACACCTGCCACGTTTGTTCGAACGCTTCTACCGCGTGGGGAAAAGCCGCTCGCGCAACGAGGGCGGTTCAGGTCTTGGCCTCGCCATCGTCAAGCACATCATCGATGCGCACGGCCAGACGATCACCGTGAAGAGCACCGAAGGGGAGGGCACCACCTTCAGCTTCACGCTGCGGAAGGCGCCGTGATCGCCCCGATCACGGTTTCGGGGAGATCTCGTCCCAGAAGACGATCTCCTTCTCGTTGTTGATGCTGATGCGCGGGATGTCGTCGAACAGCGTGATCTTGCCCGTGACGCAGATGGCCTTGTTCAGCAGGTAGGTCTCCGGGTCGTAGCTGAAATTGGGCCCATTGTACGACCAGATGGTGGCGTAGAAATCCTGGTTGGGGTGCAGGCGGTCCAGATTCAGGTAGATGGCCTGTGCCTTGGCGGTCTTGCGCGAACTGACCACCGTGCCACAGATGGTGGCGGTCTTGCCCACATGGTAGCGCGCCTGCACGGTGTTGAACATGCCCTTGGGCAGCGGGGCCTTCAGGGGTGCCACCTCGCCGTAGTTCGGGTCGCCCTCGGCGTACCAGTCCTTCGTGTTGAAGGAACCTTCGATGTGCTGTTGCACATCCGGTGGCAGGGCGGCGAAGAAGTCGATGCCGGTGAGCGCCTCCACGCTGTCGATGGTGACCGCGTAGCTGATCGTGGGGTGGTCGTTCACGCCGTTGGCCTGGAGGAAGGCGATCCCCTTGGGCGCATCACCGTCCAGATCGGCGACCACCTTGTAGAAGAGTTCCGGGATGCTCACGTCATTCTCGCGGTTGGGCTTCTGCATCACGGGCAGCCCTTCGCGCAGCACCGGTCCGGTAACCACGAATACGCGCCGCCGGCTGAAGTTCACATAGCGCCGCACCCAGTCCTCCAGCTCCGCCCACGACCCACGGTTCAACTCGGGCTTCTGCGGACTGACGTTGCTGTAGAGATAGGTGGCCTGCAGGGCGTCGTAGTTCCACCGCATGTCGGCGCTGGGCACGAGGTGGCCGCGGTCGTATCCGCTGAACCAGTAGTCCACGGTCGCCGCCGTACCGGCCTCCACCAGCGGGTCGGGCAGGAAGGAATCGATGCGCGCCAGGTTGCCGGTGACCAGGTCGGGTGTGGCGATGTGCGCCACCCATTTCGATTGCTTGTGGCGCTGGTCGTACACGAGCATGTGGCCGGGGTGTTCCACCACCTTTTCGCTCTCATGCACCTTGGGCAGACCCTTGGCGCGCAGGTCGCGGCGCACGATGGCCAGCTTGAAGGAGTCCATCCGCGCCACGTGCGCGGCACGCTGCGACTCGATCCGCTCAAGGTCCTGCTCCAGGCGATGGAGCCGGGCATCGAGATCGGGTTGGCCTGGAACGAAATGCGCCGCGAACAGCGCGGCCGACAGAAGCAGGGCGTGACGGTGCATGGACCGCCGAAGTTAGGCCGCCGCCACGGGTCGCGGGATCAACCCGGCCAGTTCCTTCAGCGCTTCCTCCAGCAGGGGTTGCCCGAAGCGCGGCCGTGATACCAGCCCGCTGTCGATGCGGTCCAGCGCGCGCTTCAGGTCGATATCGTCCTGGCGCTGCACCACGAAACGACCGGTACGCCGGTGCAGCGCGCCCAGGTATTCCTGTTCGGCCTGGCCCGGTGTGGGCACCACCAGCGCGGTGCGCCCCATGGCCACCAGGTCCATCAGGGTGGTGTATCCACTGCGCGACACGATCATTTCGGCCGCGCGGAGATGCATGGCCAGGTCATCGGCGGCCAGGTGCGGCACGACCGTGATGTTGCAATGCCGCCGCACCGGCGTATCACCGGGAAGGCCGCGGACCATGAGATGTTCGCCGGGAATGTGGGGCAGGCGTTCCAACAGCATCCGCTCCAGGATGCCACGTTGCGGCTCGGGTCCGCTGAAGACGGCCACGATGCGGTAGGGGTCGCGGGCTTCGGGGCCGTCGGACCTCAGCCTGCTCAGGGTGCCGATGTAGCGTGCGTTGGCCGGCATGCGCTCGCCATGGCTCAACTCACCGGCGAGTCCGGGCGCTTCGGGTTCGTCCATCACCCAGCAACGGTGGAAGCGTGCGATGTGCCTCAGGTTCAACTGGCGCAAGGCGCTTTGGGCGATGGGTGTGAATGGGAAGACCTGGTGCGTGACGATCACGCTGGGCAGATCCGTCGCGCGGATGCCGAAGCGTTGGTCGCTGATCACCGCATCGAGGCGCATTGCGTGCCGTATGCGGTCGAACAACGCGCGCTCCGCCTGCACGCTGCGCACCATGGCCGGGAATTGCCGGGCCATGCTCCACAACTGGCTACGGCCACTGCCATAGCGGATACGAACACCCGGAATGCGCACCCAGGGTATCGCCGGGAACTCGCCGCGCAACAGGGCGAGCGGGCCGCCATCGGCACCGATCACCGGTTCGGCGCCCAATTCGAGCAGACGCCTGATGATGGGCACACAGCGGGTGCTGTGCCCCAGGCCCCAATCGAGCGGGGCCACCAGTATGCGCGCGCCATGGAACATCCCGGGAGCCAAAGGTGCGGCGGGCCATGTCAACTCCGTGTTCAGGCAACGCAAGATCACACGCCATCCTTCACCGGCGCTTCACGGTATTTTCGCCGCCCCTTCCGCCATGGGCAAGAACAAACTCTTCCGCTTCGCCGAGAACGCCACCTTCACCCATGTGGTGCAGCCCACCTTCGAGGCGCTGACGAAGGAAGGGCTTCCGCTGCGCGGGCAATGGAACGCGGACTTCTTCAAGCGTGAAGCACCCCTGGTGCTGGAGCTGGGTTGTGGACGCGGCGAGTACACCGTTGGCCTGGCGCGTCTTCATCCGGAAAGGAACTATCTCGGGGTCGACATCAAGGGGGCCCGCTTGTGGCGCGGTGCGCGCATGGCGAAGGAGGAGGGCCTCGCCAACGTGGGGTTCCTGCGCACGCACGTGGACCACATCACACGCTGCTTCGGGCCGCAGGAAGTGGACGAGATCTGGCTCACCTTCAGCGACCCCCAACTGGGCAAGCCGCGCAAACGCCTCACCAGTCCCTTGTTCCTCACGCGCTACCGGGAGATCCTCAAACCTGGCGGGATCATCCACTTGAAGACCGACAGCCCCGTGCTGTACGAGTACACCCTGGAGATGATCGCGGAGCACAAGCTGCCGCTGCACGAGAAGAGTGCCAACATCCACACCGACCTGGTGCATCGCGTCTCCCCGGAAGAACAGGCCGTGCTCAACATCCGCACCTATTATGAAAGCATTTGGCTGGCCGAGGGGAGGACGATCCGCTACGTGCGCTTCGGGTCATGAGCGCGTCCGCGCACCCGCATACATTCGCTCCATGTCCAAGCGCCAGGTGATCGACGGGGCGGTGCAGGAGCGCGACTTCTTCGCCGATGTGATGGCCGTGGTGCGCCGGATCCCCAAGGGGCGCGTGACGAGTTATGGCGCCATCGCGAAGTACCTCGGCGCCGCGCGCAGCAGCCGCATGGTGGGCTATTGCATGAACAACAGCCACCGCGTGCGCCCTGTCGTGCCTGCCCATCGCGTGGTGAACCGGATCGGCATGCTCAGTGGCAAGCACCATTTCGGCACACCCACGCGCATGCAGGAACTGCTGGAGAAGGAGGGCGTGAAAGTGGCGGACGACCAGGTGGTGGACTTCGCCAGGCGCTATTGGGATCCGGCGGTGGAACTCGGATTGTGATCGCCCCCGGAGTACCTTTCGGTATCCTATAGAGGCCCATGAAGGTCGATATCCTGCACGACGACGCTGATGGCAGCATCGAGGTCCACCCGGAGCAGCGGTTGGTGAAGCTGGTCTGGAAGAGGCCCGTGGCGGGCGAAGCCTATAGGTCTTTGCTGCTGCGCCTTTTGGAGGTGGTGCGCGCCACCGGCGCGAAACTCTGGATGAGCGATGGGCGAAAGGCGGGTCCCATTCTTTACGACGATCAGGTGTGGTCCATGAAGGAGTTCACCCCGCAGGTGATGGCGGCCGGCTTGGAACGCATCGCGATCGTGAACAGCGAGGATGGATTGAACCTGCTGGCCGTGGATCGCATGGTGAACGCCACGCCCCCAGGAGCGCCTTACGACATCGGCTTCTTCGAGGACCCGTCCATAGCCCAGTTGTGGTTGATGGATCCCGCCCGCTCCAGGACACGCGTGGATACACCGCCAGCCAGCGAGCGGCCCTGAACACGCGGTTCGCCAAGGCGTTAGCTTCGCACCCGCCATGAGCTTCACCAAGGAGGCCGTCCTTTCCGCCCTTTCCCGCATCATCGAACCCGACCTGAAGAAGGACATCGTGGCGCTCGACCTGGTGCGCGACATCCGCATCGCCGGCAACTCCGTGAGCGTGCATGTGGAGGTGAGCAATCCCGCCATGCACAGCCGCAAACGCATGGAGGAAGCCGTCACCTTCAACCTGAAGCAGGTGCTGGGGCAGGATGTGACGGTGATGGCCACAGTGACGCCGTTGAGCGGTGAGCGCGGCAACCTCCGGAAAGTGCTGCCAGGCGTGAAGCATATCGTGGCGATCGCCAGCGGCAAGGGCGGGGTGGGCAAGAGCACCATCACCGCCAACCTGGCGGCAGGGCTGGCGGCGCGTGGCTTGAAGGTGGGCCTGGTGGATGCCGACATATATGGCCCCAGCATGCCCATGATGTTCGATGTGCCACACGAGAAACCCGACACCCGTGAGAAGGACGGCCGGCAATGGATCGTACCGGTGGAGAGCTACGGTGTGAAGTTGCTCAGCATCGGCTTCTTCGCACAGACCGACCAGGCCATCGCATGGCGCGGGCCCATGGCCACCAAGGCCTTGGAGCAACTGATCAAGGATGCCGACTGGGGCGATCTGGATGTGATGCTGGTGGACCTGCCGCCGGGCACGGGCGACATCCACCTCTCGCTGGTGCAGGCCGTGCCGCTCAGCGGGGCCATCATCGTCAGTACCCCTCAGCCCGTGGCCTTGATCGATGCGCGCAAGGGCGTGGGTCTCTTCCGCCTGCCCAGTGTGAACGTGCCGGTGCTGGGCATCGTGGAGAACATGGCCTGGTTCACCCCGGCCGAACTGCCGGAGAACCGCTATCACATCTTTGGCAAGGGTGGCGCCCGCGCGCTCGCGGAGGAACTGGAAGTGCCTTTTCTGGCCGAGGTGCCACTGGTACAGAGCATTCGCGAAGCCGGTGATGTGGGCCGACCTGCCGTGCTGCAAGGCGAGACGCCCGCCGCCCGTGCTTTTGCCGACCTTTGTGCGGCCTTCCAACAGTGCCTTGCCACGCTGGAGGCCGAAGGTCGACGTGTGACCGCCTGACCATGGACCGCCGCGAACTCCTGCACACTACCGAGCGCATCGAATCCGCGCTGGCCGATCTGCGTCCCTTCCTGGAAGCTGACGGTGGTGATATCACGCTGGAGGAGGTGACCGCCGACGGCATCGCCCGCGTGCGGCTGCATGGGGCATGCACCAACTGCGCCATGAGCCCCATGACCATGAAGGCCGGGGTGGAGGAGGCCATCAAGCGTGTGGCACCGCACATCAAGGCGGTGGAGGCGGTGGATCTGAAGGAGGTGTGAGCGGCCGTGTTCCCTGCTGAGCGCGCTTGATCAGCAGGTGATCACCACGTTCCCTACTTTCCTTCCGCTCTCCGCTACACTGTGCGCCTCCTGGATCCGCGCCAGCGGGTAGGTGCTGTCGATCACCGCGCGGATCTCCCCGCGCCGCCAGAGTTCGGCCAGGTGGCGCATGTCATCCGCGCTTTCCCCCGCTGTGCCACCGATCACGGTCACCTTCTTACCGCCCTTGCTGGCGAAAACACGCGCCAGCATCTGTGCGGGCATCTCCGAGCCTGTGATGATCGTCCCCTTCGGTTTCACTAAAGCGATGCTTTCCTTGAACGGCAACTTGCCCACGGTCTCGAAGACCACGTCGAAGCGATCGCGATGGGCGAGGAGATCATCCTTCGTGTAGTCGATCACTTCACGGGCACCCAGCGAGCGTACCAGCTCCACGTTGCGGGTGCTGCATACGCCGGTCACTTCCGCGCCCAGGCTGCGCGCCAGCTGCACGGCCGCACTGCCCACCGCGCCCGATGCGCCGTAGATGAGCACGCGCTGGTCCTTGCCCACCTTCGCTTTGCTGAGGAAGTGCCTTGCGGTGCCGAAGCCGAAGGGGATCGCCGCTGCATCGGTGTAGCTCATCCCGGAAGGCATCGGAGCGAAGGCACCGTTCTCCGATAGCGCGATGTACTCGGCGTGGCCGCCCAGCCCCATGATGCTCGTCCAGCCGAAGAGGCGGTCGCCCTTCTTGTACCTGTTCGCGTCCGTCCCGGTCTCCACCACTTCACCGGCGAAGACCACGCCCAGAATTGGCCGGCGCGGCTTGAACGGCCCGAAGACCAGCCGCACGAACCACGGGTTGGCACTGCGCAGCCGCCAGTCGGCCGCGTTCACCGCCGAGGCGTGGATGCGGATGAGCACTTCGTTCATCTTCGGCGAAGGCGTGAGGACATCCGCGATGTGGATGACGTCGGGGCTTCCGTAGGCGGTGGCGATGGCGGCTTTCATGGTCGTAAAGGTCCGGGTACTGCACATGGCTCTCATTACCGTTGGTGGAGGCATCAGCGCGTTCATCCGCGAACCCGCATCTTTATGCTTTCATCTCACCCATGTTCCGGTTCCGGCCGTTGTGTGACATCCGTGTATTCACGGCGGGCCTGCTTCTGCTCGGCACGGTGGTCTCGCTTCACGCCCAGCCGCTTGATACGCTGGTCGCCAGGCTGCGCGGCCTTCCGATCGATTCACTGGAAGCACGCGAGCGGGCGGCGACCGACCCTCGGGCCAAGATGATCGCCATCAACAGGCTCACCGGCCAGTACGCTTTTGTCGGTCGCACGGACGACTGCATGAAGGCGGCGATACGGGGACTTGAGTTGGCGGAAGCGATCAAGAACGACACGCTGCTCGCCATGGCCAACTTCGGTATCGGCGTGGCCTTCACCAAGCTCAGCGATGTGAATGGGGCGCTGAAGCACTTCAACATCGCCTTCGAGGGCTACCAGCAGATCGGGGACAGCATGCGCATGAGCCTGACCTGCAAGGAGACCGCGATCGTGTACCAGCAGGTCGGGGATATCGATGGCACCTTGCGCTACATGCGGAAGGCACAGGCCTATGGCTTGGGTCAAGGGTTCTACGGTCGCTCGATGTCATGAAGGTGCCGGGCAAGGATCCTTACGGCTACGCCGCCTACAAGCTCATCATGGCTGCTGTGCATGCTGCGCGTGGCGAGAACGACGTGGCAGAGCCCTACTTCAAGCGGTGCTTGGCAGTAGCGGATTCAGCCGGAACGCTGGATGCGCTGATCGGTGCTTCGGCCGGGTATGCGAAGCTGCTCATCGGCCAGGGGCGTGCTTCGGAGGCGCTTGCTTGGGCGCGCAAGGGATTCGCGGCCACCGACGAAGTGCGGCGCCATCCCTCATGATCCGGTCCACCAAAGCCTTGTCCGATGCGTTCGAGGCGAATGGCATGACCGATAGCGCGTTGGTGTACTCGAAGCTCGCCCATGCGTGGCGTGACTCGCTCACGGCTTTGCAGAACAGGAGCCAGCTGCAGAACCAATTGTTCACGCAGGAACTGAAGGATCGCGAGGAGGCGAAGGCCAGGGAGGAGGCCAAGGAGGAGCGCTCCCGCAACATCCAGTTCGGCATCATCGCGCTCATCGTCATCACGCTGTTGGTCTTCCTGCTGGCCATCAGCCGCACATCGGTGGTGGGTGCCAAGACCATCAAGAACCTCTCGCTGATGGCGCTGCTCCTGCTCTTCGAGTTCATCAACCTGCTGCTTAGTCCAGTGCTCGGCGAGGTGTTCGACCAGTCACCGCTGCTGATCCTCTTGGCCATGGTGGTCATCGCTGGCCTGCTCATCCCGCTGCACCACCGCATGGAGAAGTTCATCACCAACATGCTCGTATCGAAGAACAACCGTATACGCTTGGAAGCGGCGCGGCGGACGATCGCGGAATTGGAAGGCGCTGGAGGCGATAGCACGGCGCACTAGCGCACATCTCAGGATCGCTTTGGGCAGCGAGCGAGAGGTGTTCCGCGTACAGCAAATGCGTCGGAGCCGAGAATGGTTGGTCACCCCTGTGAGATCTCCGACAACGACGCATGGCCACGAGGGACCCGAGCGGAGCCCGAGGGGCATTTTGAAGATGCGCTTTGGGCTTTACCGCAGTTGTTCGATCGTACTCACCAGCTTGAATTCCGGCGAGCTGCGGAAGAAGGTGTTCAACAGGTTCATATGCCCGGCACCATAGATCACCAGGATCCTGTCCTGGGGGGAGACGGGAATGCGCAGGATGTTTCGGAAGATCCTCAGGTTCCTGTTGAACCAGCGGCCGGTCTCGAAATCCACGCCCGTGAAGTCGCCTTGATGCTCCTCGTATTTGAAGAGGCCGATGAGGTAGTCCCCGAGGCTGCGTTCGATGTTCGCGGGGTCGTTGAGTTCGCGTAGCGCGGCCAGGATGCCTTTTTCCTGGAGCGTTCGCGTGGACTTGGAACGCAATGCGCCGTCCGGGTCGGCATTGAAGTAGTCCTCGAACCGGCGATAGCCTGCGCTATCGGCGCCACTGATGAGCGAGCCCACATTGGGGGTGAATCGGCCCCATTCATCTGTGCAGTGGAGCGTTTGCAGGCCGAAACGCTTCGCCAGGCGGAACCCGATCTGCTCTTCCTCGGAACGTGACAAGGCGTGCCGGCCGGCGAGGTAGGCGTGGTAAAGCGAGTCGAACCTGCTCTGTTCGGCCGGTGTTCGTTCAATGACGATCACGGTGGGTGCGAACCGTGCGAGGCGATCAACGATGTCCGTGATCTCCGCTTGATATTGCGGTGCCAGCACGTCGATCCGGTCATCCTCCGCGACCTGCCGCGCGTCGAGGTTCGGAAAGTTGAAATGGAACACGCCGAGGGTGAGCACCTGAGGCCTCTGGTCCTGGGCCATCAAGATGGTCGACAACAACATGCTGCCGAACCACGTGGTGGGTCTCATGGGAATGGGACGCAGCAGCAGGTGCTTTGTTACAGCGGGCATCCGCATCACGCCGTCAACCCCACCACCCCCTCCAATGCCTCCTTCGCCGCGTGCACGTTCTTCACATCCTGCACGCTGATCCGCAAGGTCCCCGCTTTCTCATACACCTTGAACCGCCGTGGTTGCGCTTGCACCGCCCGCAGCACCGCGTTGAAGCCATCGCCCTCGAAGAAGGGGTGTTTCTGGTCGGCGATGAAGGTGCCGATCAGCGTGCCCTTCTTCAGCACCATCTTCTCCAGGCCCATGCGTTGGCCCAGCCAGCGCAGGCGGATGCCTTCCATGAGTTCGTGCACCTGGTCGGGGATCGGTCCAAAGCGGTCGGTGACCTCCGTCGTGAACTTCCGCAGCTCCGCTTCGTCCTTGATGTCGTCCAGCTTGCGGTAGAGCGCGAGGCGTTCGGCGGTCTCGCTCACGTAGCTATTGGGGATCAGCATCGTGAGATCGGTCTCGATGATGCAATCGTCGCTCTGGTCGCGTGTGCCGCCGCGCGCCAGTTGGCGGTCCTCGAAGAGCTCGGCGAAGTGCTCGTGCTTCAGTTCGCGCACGGCTTCCTCCAGGATCTTGTGGTAGGTCTCGAAGCCGATGGAGTTGATGAAGCCACTCTGCTCGGCACCCAGCAGGTCGCCCGCGCCGCGGATGTCGAGGTCCTTCATGGCGATGTGGATGCCGCTGCCCAGGTCGCTGAACTGCTCGATGGCCTGCAGGCGCTTGCGCGAGACGTCGGGCAGCAGGTGCGGACCGGGGGCGAGCAGGTGGCAGAAGGCCTTGCGGTTGCTGCGCCCCACGCGGCCGCGCAACTGGTGCAGGTCGCTGAGGCCGAAGTTCTGCGCCTCGTTGATGATGATGGTGTTGGCGTTGGGGATGTCCAGGCCGTTCTCCACGATGGTGGTGGCCACCAGCACATCGGTGTTGCCCTCGATGAAATCCATCATCACCTCCTCCAGCTTGTGCCCTTCGAGCTGCCCATGGCCCACACTGATCCGCACGCCCGGCACCAGCTTGCGCACCATGTCCGCGATGTGTTCGATGTTCTTCACCTTGTCATGCACGAGGTAGACCTGCCCGCCGCGTGAGAGTTCGTACTCGATGGCCTCCTTGATGATGTGCTCGTTGAAAGGCTGCACCATGGTCTGCACCGGCTGGCGGTTGGGCGGCGGCGTGGCGATGATGCTGAGGTCTCGCGCGCCCATGAGGCTGAACTGCAGTGTGCGCGGGATGGGCGTGGCGCTCATGGTGAGCGTGTCCACCGTTTCGCGCAGGGTCTTCAGCTTGTCCTTGGTGTTCACGCCGAACTTCTGCTCCTCGTCGATGATCATCAGGCCGAGGTCCTTGTAGACGACATCCTTGCTCACCAGCCGGTGCGTGCCCACCAGGATGTCGATCTTCCCCTCCTTCAGTTCCTTCAGGATGCGCGCCTGGTCCTTGGCGCTGCGGAAGCGGTTCACGTAGTCCACCGTCACGGGCAGGCCCTTCATGCGGTCGCGGAAGGTCTTGTAGTGCTGCAGCGCGAGTATGGTGGTAGGCACGAGCACGGCCACCTGTTTGCCATCGCACACGGCCTTGAAGGCGGCGCGGATGGCCACCTCGGTCTTGCCGAAGCCCACATCGCCGCACACCAGGCGGTCCATGGGCGTGGGCTTCTCCATGTCGGCCTTCACGTCCTGCGTGGCCTTCAATTGGTCGGGCGTGTCCTCGTAGATGAAGCTCGCTTCGAGTTCGTGCTGCAGGTAGTTGTCCGGCGGGAAGGCGTGGCCGGGCTTGGCCTTGCGCCGGGCGTAAAGCTTGATCAGGTCGAAGGCCAGCGCCTTCACCTTGGCCTTGGTGCGCTCCTTCAGGTTCTTCCACGCGGCGGTGCCCAGTTTGCTCACTTGGGGCGACTTGCCACCCTCCTCGCCGCTGTACTTGCTCACGCGGTGCAGGCTGTGGATGCCCACGTACAGTACATCGTTGTCGCGGTAGATCAGGCGGATGGCCTCCTGGGGTTTGCCGTTCACGTCCAGCGTCTCCAGCCCGCTGAACACCCCGATGCCGTGGTCGATGTGCACCACCAGGTCGCCGGGCTTGAGCTGGGTGAGCTCCTTCAGCGTGAGCGCCTGCGTGTTCTTGCGGAAGCCCTCCTTCAGCCGGAAGCGGTGGTAGCGCTCGAAGATCTGGTGGTCGGTGTAGAGCACCAGTTTCAGCGTGGGGTCGATGAAGCCTTCGTGGAGGTCCAGCACCAGCGGCGTGAAGCAGACCTCGTGCTCCATGTCCTGGAAGATGGTGTAGAGGCGTTCGCTCTGGCGGGCGTTGCTGCAGGCGATGAGGTTGGTGAAGCCGGCGGTGACGCGGTTGTGGAGGTCGGCGGAGAGCTGCTGGAAGTCCTTGGCGAAGGCGGGTTGGGGTTTCTGGGAGAATTCGATATGGATGAGAAAGCGGTTGTCGGTTGGCGGTTGTTGGTTGTCCGGCCGTATCGTGACCGAGATCTCTTCTGGCGATGGGTCACGGTGCATAAGTGCGGCCCCACCTGACAACTGAGAACCAACAACCGGCAACTGCCCTCCCCACCGCACATTCCTGAACCCGAACACCGCCTCCACCAACTCCCCGTCCTTCGCCAGCAGATCATCCGGCTTCGGGTGCGCGTCCTTGTCCGGCAGGCGCTCGTAGGCTTCGCGCAGGCGCTTCAGTTGCTTGGCGGCCGCATCGCTCAGGGCCTTGGGGTCGCTGTACCAGATGATGGCATCGGCGGGTAGCTGCTGGAAGAAGAGTTGTTGCCGTGCGGCATCCTCATCCTGCAGATCGGGCACGATCACCGCTTCGGCGAGGCGCTCCACGCTCAGCTGGTCCTGCGGGTCGAAGCGGCGTACGCTCTCCACGGTGTCGCCATAGAGCTCTATGCGGTAAGGCCTGTCGCTGCCGTAGCTGAACACGTCCACGATGCCGCCACGCACGCTGTACTGGCCTGGCTCGTAAACGAAGTCCGCGTGCGTGAAGCCGGTCGCCTGCAGCCATTCCTCGAGCGTTTCGATCGGCAGTTCCTCGTTGCGCTTGATGGCGAGGGTGTTCCGCTGCATCGTTTCGCGGCCCACGACCAATGGCACCAACGCTTCCGGATACGTGACAAGGACCAGGTGCTTCGGCTTCTTCATCAAGACCTCCAGCACCTCGGTCCTGCTCACCCGTTCGCCATCGTGGTGGCCTTCTGGGTCATAGGGCGAACGGGATGGTGCGGGAAAGAAGAACAGGTCCTCGCTCTTTTTCTCTCGCACCCTCGCACCTTCTTCCCCTTGCACGTTCCGAAGCGCCTCCAGATCGTTCATGAAATACGCGGCCTCTTCCTTGTCCGTGAGCACGAACACATGGGTGCCGCCCACCTGCCGGCTGATGGCCGAGGCGGTGAAGGCCCGCCCGCTGCCCACGAGGCCGGTGAGCTGCACTCGCGCGCGTTCGGTGGCCAGGGCATGGGCGGCCTGGGCGCAGCGGGGGTCGGAGGTGTAAAGGGAGAGGATATCCTCCAGCTTGAGGATGGTGAGGCGGGTCAATTCCATGGATGCACAAAAGCCCGAAGCCCGGTACCCACGGAAGTAGGGCATCGGGTCGGGATGGCAAAGCTAGGGGAGGGCCACCGAGCGCGCGGACGGTGGGCACCCTTCGCCATTCGATCGGGAAAGTGGCCGCTCACTCGATGCTTGAAGGTCCGGGGTGTTGGACAACTTCTATTCGGGCCACCAATGCCCAACGCCATGCGCCACGAATTCCTCCATCTCGCTGCATTCCTGTTGATCACCTCCGGGCTCAATGCCCAAGTACTGGCACCCTCCTGGGTGGCCACCATGGGCTCGAACGGGACTGACAGGGGCGTTGCGCTCACCCTGGATGGCACACATGTCTATCTGACCGGACTTTTCAATGGTACGGTGGACTTCGATCCCGGACCCCGCGTGGTGGATCTGACCTCGGCCGGAGGCAATGACATCTACGTGACCAAGTTCACCATGGAAGGCGATCTGGTCTGGGCGCGAAGAATGGGTGGCCCCCACTACGATGCGCCGCTTTCCATCGCCGTGGACGACCAAGGCAACGTGTACACCACGGGTGGGTTTTCAGGCACGGCGGATTTCGACCCCGGACCCGGCACCTTCACCATGACCGCCGCCACCACCGGCCAGGCCGATATCTACATATCGAAATTCGATCCCGACGGCAATTTCGTGTGGGCCAAGGGCATCGTCGGGGGCACCTGGTGGGACCAGGGCTACAGCATGGCCATCGACCATGAAGGCAACGTGGTGGTGGCCGGGCGGTTCTACTATCAGGGTGGTCCGCGCGATTTCGACCCAGGACCCGGTGTCCACCTCCTCACCGCTGGTCACGAGGACATCTTCGTGTTGAAGCTCACCAACGACGGGGACTTCATCTGGGCCGTGAACTTCGGCACCGCACCCCACGAGAGCCGGGCGCATTCCTTGGTGCTGGACGACGAAGGCAACATCTACACCTCCGGCTACTTCCGGGGCACGGTGGATTTCGATCCCGGGCCCGGCACCGCGAACCTCACCTCGGTGGGCACCTGGAACGTGTTCTACCACAAGCTCGACCCGAACGGCAACTTCGTGTGGGTGCGGTCCATCCCCATCACCACCACCACCTACCACACCGAGCCGCGTGGCTATGGCCGCAAGATCACCCTCGACCACCAGGGGCACTTGTACGCCACCGGCCGCTTCAGCGGCACCATCGACTTCGACCCGGGACCGGGAACGGCATCGATGACCGCTGTGGGCGACCATGACATCCATGTGCTGAAATTCACCACGGACGGCGACCTGGTATGGGCCCGGTCGATGGGCGGCACCGGGTATGACGAAGGTTTTGGGATCGCGGCTGATGCGGACGGTGTGGTCCATGTGGTGGGCATCTTCCAAGGGACCGCGGACCTTGATCCCGGCCCGGAGGTCCATCAGGTGGTGGCGGCCGGCAACGACGAGATGTTCGTGCTGAGCCTCGATGATGGCGGTGCGTTCATCCGGGCCGGCATCATGGGTGGCACAGGCGCTGACCAGGCCAATGCACTGGTATTGGATGATGCGGGCGACCTGTATGTGACCGGCTGGTTCGCTTCCACGGCCGATCTCGATCCCGGCCCGGGCACGCAGAACCACACGTCGAACGGGGGACCGGATGTATTCCTTATGAAAGTGATCGAGTTCGACGGGACCAACATCGGCGTGATGGCCCCCCCAAGCGGTCTGCGTGTCCATCCGAACCCGGCCAGTGAACGCATCATCGTTCAACTAGATCCGGACATGATCGGCAGGCGTGGTGTGGTCGAGGTCTTCAATGCCGCTGGCGCGCGCATGCACATGGATCGGGTCGGCGATCTGGTGCCGATGTGGTCTTTGGAGCTGCCTGCGGATTGGACGGATGGGCTCTACCTCCTGACGCTGCGGTCGGAAGGAGCGCCACTCAGGTCCGCGCGCATCGTGCTGCAACGGTGATGCGTCGTCGCTGAAGGGAACGCCACATGGCATGCCATGCCCCACCGGGGCGGGCCTCACCCTTTCATCGCCTCTTCCACCATCGCCTTGCTGCCGATGTACAATGGGCAGCGCTGGTGCAGTTCGGTGGGCACGATGTCCAGGATGCGCCGGGTGCCATCGGTGGCCATACCACCGGCCTGTTCGGCGATCAGGGCCAGGGGATTGGCCTCGTAGAGCAGCCGCAGTTTGCCCTGGGGCGCCTTGGCCGTGGCGGGGTAGAGGTAGATGCCGCCCTTCAGCAGGTTGCGGTGGAAGTCGGCCACCAGGCTGCCGATGTAGCGGGCGCTCATGCGCTGCTCGCGGCACCTGTTGATGTAGACCTGCACATCGGGCGCGAAGTCGTTGTAGTTGCCCTCGTTCACGCTGTAGATCTTGCCCTGCTGTGGCGCCTTCATATCGGGGTGGCTCAGGCAGAAGGTGCCGATGCTGGGATCCAGCGTGAAGCCGTTGACGCCATGCCCGGTGGTGTACACCAGCATGGTGCTGCTGCCATAGATCACGTAGCCGGCGGCCACCTGTGCGCTGCCGGGCTGCAGGAAGTCGGCGTGCGTCACGGGCTTGTTGTCGTCCAGGCGGCGGTAGATGCTGAAGATGGTGCCGATGGAGACGTTCACATCGATGTTGCTGCTGCCGTCCAGCGGGTCCATCAGCACGATGTACTTGCCCTTGCTGGAGCGCTCGTTCTCGTAGATGATGATGTCGTCGTTCTCCTCGCTGCCCACGGCGCAGCACTCGCCCTGGTTGCGCAGCGCGTTGATGAAGAGGTTGTTGGCCACCACGTCGAGCTTCTGCTGCTCCTCGCCCTGCACGTTCTCGTTGCCGGCGGCGCCGATGATGTCCTCCACCAACCCGGCCTTGTTCACCTCGCGGTTCACGATCTTGGCCGCGAGGCGGATGGCGGTGAGCAGGCGGCTGAGCTCGCCGGTGGAGTACTTGAACTCCGCCTGGCGTTCCACGATGAATTCGGCGAGGGTGGTGATGCGGGACATCTCGGGACTTGTTGCTTTGGTACTGTACCGTCGACCCACCGGGTCGACCCAATGCTCTTGCGCCACACGGCCAAGCGCCGCAAAGATGCGCAGTGTCCATCTTTGCCGGCGATGGACGCGATCATCCGCCGTGCCGAAGCCCGCGATGTGCCAGCGATGCTGGAACTGGTGCGTGAGCTGGCCACCTTCGAGAAGGAGCCGGAGGCGGTTACGGTGACCGAAGCGGAGATGCTGGATGCGGGCTTTGGTGAGAAGCCGGTCTGGTGGGGGTGGGTGGCGGAGCGATCGGGTGATGGAACCGCCAGGCTGGTCGGGATAGCGGTATGCTATGAGCGCTACTCCACCTGGCGTGGCCGGGTGGGTTACCTGGAGGACATCGTCGTTACCGAAAGTGCACGTGGCCAGCGGGTCGGGGAGCGGCTCTTCCGCGCCTGTGTGCAGGATGCCTTGGACCGCGGCTACCACCATCTCACCTGGCAGGTGCTCGACTGGAACAAGGGCGCCATGCGCTTCTATGCGCGGTTGGGCGCTGAGTTCGATACCCAGTGGGAGAATGGCAGAATGACGCGCGAAGTGATGTCCAGACTCATGAAGCCATGAAGGTCTTCAAATTCGGAGGGGCCAGCGTGAAGGACGCGGCAGGTGTGCGCAATGTCGCGCGTGTGCTGAAGCACTTTGACGGCGAGGACATCCTCATTGTGGTGAGTGCCATGGGCAAGACCACCAACGCGCTGGAACGTGTGGTGTGGGACTGGCGCGATGGCAAGGACGTGCGCGATCAGATGGAGGCCTTGCGGCAGCGGCATCTGGGCGTGTTGCGCGAAGTGGCCCCCGGTTTCGAGGAGGCGGAAATCTGGTTGTTGGAGTATTTCGATGAATTGGATGAGTTGCTTACCGGTACGCCCACCACCAACGCCGACCAGGACTACGACCAGGTCGTGGGCTACGGCGAGTTGTGGAGCACGCAGATCGTGAGCGCCTATCTCAGCGAAGCCATGGAGGTCTGCTCCTGGATGGACGCGCGTGACCTTGTGCGCACCGATGCGCTGCATCGTGCGGCCCGCGTGGATTGGGAAGCGAGCGCGGCATTGGTGAAGGAGCAGTTCGCCAGTGGTGAAGGGCAGGAGCCGGTCCGCTTCCCGGTGGTCACGCAGGGATTCACAGGTGCCACCGAAGAAGGCCTCACCACCACGCTGGGCCGCGAGGGATCGGACTTCAGTGCGGCGATCTTCGCCTACCTGCTGGACGCCGAGAGCGTCACCATCTGGAAGGACGTGCCCGGCATGTTCAACGCCGACCCGAACCGCTTCCCGGACACGAAGCTGTTGTCGCACATCAGCTACCGTGAGGCGATCGAACTGAGCTACTTCGGCGCCAGCGTCATCCACCCGCGCACCCTGCAGCCTTTGCAGCAGAAGCACATCCCGCTCTATGTGCGCTCCTTCATGGACCTGGACGCGCCGGGCAGCACCATCAACGATGTGAGCGAGAGCGACTCGCTGGTCCCCTCCTTCATCATCAAGCCGAAGCAGCTGCTCATCAGCATCACGCCGCGCGACCTGAGCTTCATGGTGGAGGAGAACCTGCACCACATCTTCGGCCTCTTCGCGCGGGCCAACGTGCGGATCGACCTGATGCAGAACAGCGCCGTGGCCTTCCACGTGGTGGTGGACGACACGCCCCGTGCGCACCAATTGATGGATGAGCTGCGTGGCAGCTATGAGGTGAAGTTCAATGACGGCTGCGAACTGGTCACCGTGCGGCACTTCGACGAGGCCACACTGGAGAAGCTCCTCGGCGGGCGCGAACTGCTGGTGGAACAACGCAACCGGGTGACGGCCCGCCTGGTGGTGCGCTGATCACTCGCGGCCCTCCATCTCCATCACCACGCGGTCCGGGTAGTCGCTGATGATGCCGTCCACGCCGAGGTCGAGCATGCGGCGGATGTCCTTCTTCTCGTTCACGGTCCATACCACCAGTTCGATGTCCTCTTCGCGCAAGGCCTCCAACAGCTTCTTGTCCACGAGGCCGTAGTGCGGGCTGTAGATGTGCGGTTTGAAGGTGAGCCGCTTCAGGTTCTTCTTCAGCCCGTCCGTGTTCTCCACCAGGAAGGCCAGCGGGATGTCGGACCGTTCGGCATGGATCGCTTCCAGGATGGCGGGATCGAAGCTTTGCACGATGCAGCGATTGGCGATGCCAAGGTCGTCGATCTCGCGGATGACGCGCTGCGCGTAGTCCGCGGGCGGGGGCTGGTAGGTGCCGTACCATTCGGGGTCGCTCTTGATCTCCACGTTGTAGGAGGGGCTGACCATGCCGCTGAGCAGCGCATGCTCGTCGCAGGTCTCCACCACCTGCCGCAAGGTGGGCTTGTAGGCGAACACGCGCTTCTGGTCGGGGAAGAGCGGATGCGCGAGTCCGCCGCAATCGTATTCCTGGATCTCGGTCACCGTCATGCGGTGCAGATTGATCGAGCGCTCGCGGTCGGGCGTGATGCGCTCTTCATCTGGTGTGACACAGATGCGCCCGCTCATCCACGGCTCATGGGATACGATGACCTCATCATCACCGCTGAGCACCACGTCCAGCTCCAGGAAGTCGCAGCCCAGGTCGATGGCCTTGAGAAAGGCGGGGATGGTGTTCTCCGGCATGAGGCCCCTGCTGCCGCGATGGCCGTGGACGTCGGGATGGAGGTTCTCCATGGGTTGGCAGGCGTTGAGGATCACCAGGGCGGCGGCCGCCAACGAGGGGCTACGACGGGCCATGGGGAAAGGCTTGGAGGATCTTGTGTGCGAGGGTCTCGGCCATTTTCACGCGTCCCTCGAAGGTAACGCCGGCGATGTGTGGCGTCAGCAGCACGCGCCCGTGGCCGAAGAGCCGCTGTTGGGTGGCCGGATCGATCGACGGGTCAAGCCCGCTCAGGTCATGGCGCTCGAATTCGAGCACGTCCAGTCCTGCGGCGATCACGCGCCCCTGGTCGATCGCGTCGAGCAGGGCCGCGGTGTGCACCACAGGCCCGCGTGAGGTATTGAGGAACCAGATCGGGCGGCCCAGGCGCAGGAAGAAGTCACGGTCGGCGTAATGATGCGTTTCGGTGGTGAGCGGCAGGTGGAGGCTGATGACGTCGCTCTCGCGCAGCAGCACGTCGAGGCGCACCTCCTCGATGCCGGCGCGCGCGAAACCGTCCTTGTACTTGTCGTGCGCCAGGATGCGCACCCCGAAGCCACGCAGCTTTTCGGCGAAGGCGCTTCCCATGTGGCCGTGGCCGATGATGCCCACGGTCTTGCCGCGCAGGTCGGTGCCCCGGTTCTCTTCGCGCAGCCACAGGCCGCCGTGCACCTGGGCGTTGGCGCGTGTCAGCGCCTTCATCAGCGCCAGCAGCAGCATCACGCAGGTCTCCCCCACACCGTCGCGGTTCCCTTCGGGCGAATTGAACACGCGCACACCATGCTTCAGGCACCAGCCCGTGTCGATGTTCTCCAGGCCGGAACCCACGCGGCCGACGAAGCGCAACCGCTTCGCCCGTGCCAGCAGGGCCGCTCCCACTTGCCGGCTCCTCACCACCAGTCCTTCGGCGTCGGCCACCGCCTGCGCGAGTGCGGCATCATCGAGGGTATGCACCGCCTCGCATGCGTGACCGGCGGCCGCCAGGCGTTCGGCCAGGAGGGGATGGACGCTATCGGCCAGCAGGATGCGCACGGTCAGGAGAAGAGTCCGTACATCAGGTGGCCCACGGTGAAGTAGGTGAGCAGGCCGGTGATGTCGTTGAGCGTGGTGACGAAGGGTCCGGTGGCCATGGCGGGATCGACCTTCAATCGCTCCAGCAACAAGGGGATCATGGTGCCGAACATGGCGGCTGTGAGGATCACGGTGAACAGGGCGATGCTCACCGTGTAGCTCAGGGCCTGGCTCTGCTGCAGGGCGAGGTTCACCAGGAAGATGAGCGTACCGCATACCAAGGCGGTGAGGACGGCCACGCGCAATTCCTTCCACAGGCGGGACATCAGGTTCACACCATCCAGCATGCCACTGGCGAGGCCCTGCACCACAATGGCACTGGATTGCACGCCCACGTTGCCCGCCGTGGCGGCGATCAAGGGCATGAAGAAGGCCATCTTCGGATCGATGCGCAATTCCTCCTCGTACTGCGCGATGATCTGCGAGGACAGGATGCCACCGGCGAGACCGATAAGCAGCCAGGGTAGGCGGGCGCGCATCTGCACCACGGGGGTGTCCGTGGCATCCACGTCCTCGCTGATGCCGCTTGCCAGCTGGTAGTCCTCGGTGGCCTCATCGGCCATCACGTCCATCACGTCGTCGAAGGTGATGCGGCCGATCAGCCGGCCTTCCCCGTCCACCACGGGCAGCACCACCACATCGTATTTCTTCATCATCTGCACCACCTCCTCCACGTCCGTGTCGGTCGTCACGCTCGTGATCTCGGTGTCGCACAATTCCTTGATCGGCGTGCGCGTGCTTTCCGCTGCGAAGAGGAGCTTCTTCAACGGCAGCACGCCATAGAGCCTGTCCTCATCATCCACCACGTAGATGGTGTAGACATGCTCCACATGCTGGGCCTGCTGGCGCATGTCCACGATGGCGCGTCCCACGCTCCATCCGGTGCGCACCATCACCAGTTCCTTCTGCATCAGCGCGCCGGCGGTGCCCTCGTCATAGCGCAGCAGTTCCTCGATGTCCTCGCGTTGCTCCTGGTCATCGAGCAGGGCGATCACCTCGCGCTGCTTCTCCTCGGGGAGCTCAGCCATCACGTCGGCCGCGTCGTCCGAGTCGATGTGCTCGATCACCTCCTCGGCGATCTCTCGGCTGGTGAGCGAGGCCAGCAGGTCCTTGCGCGTGTCGTCCTCCAGGTTCAGCAGCACTTCCGCCGACTCCTCGGGGTCGAGCAGGCGGAACACATAGGCCGCCTCCTCTTCGGCGAGGCGGTCGATGATGGAGGCGATGTCGGCGGGGTGGAGCTCGCTCAGCAGCCCATGCACGGCCGAGTCGCGGCCTTCCGCCACGTCCTCGCGGATGCGGTCCAGCAGGGGCTTTGTGAGCTCGAAGGACATCGGTCGGGACCCATGGCGTGCGCTGACCACCGGCGCCTGTGCGATGCGTGGCCCGGTGCGGCGGCGAAGCTACGAAGCGCCTAAGTGCCCAAGGCCTGTGTCAGCTCGATCCATTCCGGAACGGCGAGGGTCTCGGCACGCCGGCCCGCGAAATGGGCGGGCACCTTGCGGTCGCCGCTGAGGAGGGGCTTCAAGGCGTTGGCCAGGGTCTTGCGCCGCTGGTTGAAGGCGGTCTTCACCACTTGGAAGAATCGCGCTTCATCGCAGGGCAGGCGGTCCACTTTGTTGCGCCGCATGCGGATGACCGCACTGCGCACTTTGGGCGGCGGGTTGAAGGATCCCGGCTCCACGGTCATCACCTGGTCCACCTCGTAGAAGGCCTGGGCCAGCACGCTGGTAATGCCGTACACCTTGCTGCCCGGTGCCGCGCGGATGCGGTCGGCCACTTCCTTCTGGAACATGCCCACCACCTCGGTGCAGCGGTCGCGACAGGCCAGCACCTGGAAGACGATCTGCGTGCTGATGTTGTAGGGAAAGTTGCCGATGATGGCGAAGGGCCCCGGAAAGTGCGTGCGCAGGTCCAGCCGCAGCACGTCGCCCATGAGGAGGCGACCCGCGAGTTCCGGAAAGTGTTCCTGGATGTGCGCCGCCGCCTCGTGGTCCACTTCCACGCACCACAGGTCGATGTCCGTGCGCGCGACCAGGTGCTTCGTCAAGGCGCCGGTGCCGGGGCCGATCTCGATCACCGTGCGGTAGCCACCATGATGCGTGAGCGCATCCGCGATGCGCTGGGCGATGGCGTCCTCCTTGAGGAAGTGTTGGCCGAAGCGCTTCTTGGGGGTGACCATGGTTCTTCAGCGGAGCTTGTGGCGTTGAGGGCTTGGGCCGCGCTGGTGGCCATCCGTGTTCCTGATCACCAACATCCAGCCTCCAACCTCTCAACCTACGACCTCCAGCAAGGTCCTGAACGCCACGAACCTCCCGCCATAGCGCTGTTGCGCATCCGCCTGCAAGCGGGCCGCATGCTCATCGCGGTAGCGCTCGTAGTGGGCCATGTCCGGCGCGGTGTACTGGATGGCGTAGGTGATGCCGCCCTCATCATCGGCCAGCACGCGGTGCATGCGGCTTTCCACGAAAAGGCCGGTGGCCATCACCTCGGGGATGTGGGTGTCCTTCATCCACCGGAGCCAGGCGTCATGCACCTCGTGGTCGATGTTGACGGTGACGTTGTAGACGATCATGGGTGACCGTGGTCGTGGCCGCCGGTGGGCACGCCGGGCGGGTGGTCGCCGCGGAGCCGCCGGAAACGCTCACGTGCTTCCGGCACGAAGATGCTGCCGGTCTGTTCGAACAACAGGCGCTCGTAATGGCCCATGGCCTTCTCCCGGTCGCCGAGTCGTTCTTCGTAGAGCACGCCGAGGTCGAGCAGGGCATTGTCCACCAGGATGTCCAGCGGGTACAATTCGAGGATCTTTTCCAGATGCTTCGCCGCATCGGCATAGCGGTGCCGCGCATGGTCGATATGGTAGCGCTCGTAGAGCACATCGTCACCGATGCCGTGGATGGGGAAGGAACGCGAGAGGCTGTCCAGCATGGCGAGGGCTTCATCGTAGCGGTGCTGCACGCGCAGGAGTTCGGCCTGTGCGAAGAGGGTGAGCGGCGTGGTGTTGCTGTCCAGGCCCACATTGTCGGTGATGCGCAGGGAGAGTTCCAGTGCGTCGTTGGCGATGAGCTTGCTGGTGCTGGCCTTGAGCACGCCCAGTTGCGCCTGTGCCCAATTGAAATCCCCGGCATAAAAGGAGACCTTGGCGTTGCGCAGCCGCGCTTCGTGGCCCAACACATCGTACTTGTGGTCGAGGTCCACCTGTGAATAGAGGAGTGAGGCTTCCCAGATGTCGCCGATCAGCAGGTGGATATCACCCAGGTCGAGCTTGAGTTGCGCCTGGGTCTTCTTGTCCACCGCGGGCAATGCGATGCCTTCCTCCAGCAGGGCGATGGCCTCCTCATGTTCACCGAGCCGATAGGCTTTCAGTTGTGCCCGGTCGCGCAGCAGTTCCACGGTGGTCTTGTTCAGGCCCAGTTCGGTGATGGTCTGCGCGGCGCGCTGGTCCAGGTCGCGCAGATCGGCCAGCGGCGGCTCGGACATGGCGGCGAGCTGAGCATGGCGTGTCTTCACCGCGCCGATGCGGGCCTGCACGTAGTTGGCGTCGTTGCGGCCGAGGTTCAACACGTATTCGTAGCATTTGAAGGCCACACCATGGTCGTCGTTGGCCAGGGCGATGCGTGCGAGTTCCATCATGCGGGCGCCTCCTTCCTCGAAGCGCTTGTCCAGCGCGAGGCTCTGCACGAAGGCGGCGTCCAGGTCCTTGCGTTGGATGTAGAGCCACACGAGGAGCTCCTGGAATATGGTGCGCTGTGGATCGCGTTGGATGCGGCGCAGGAGTTCGGTGCGCAGCAGCTCGGAACGGTCGTCGGCCACCTCGAACTCCATGTGCCGGGTGAGGGCGTTCTGCACGGTCTGCAGGTAGGCCTCGTTCACGGTGAGCAGGTCCAGGTAGGCCGAGACCATGCGCTGCACATCGCCCTTGATGGCGTAGAGGTTGGCGATCTCGTACTGGAAGCCCGGGCCGTCCTTCAGCATGCGCTGGCCGCGCTCGTAGGCCTGCAGCGCCAGGTCGTACTCATTGATGCGCATGAAGGCGTTGGCGGTCTGGCGCACGTGGCCGTGTTCGGGGCGCATGGCCCGCAGCGCCTTGTCGAATTCCTTGGCGGCCTTGTCCTCCTGGCCATTCAAGCGGTGTATCTGGCCCAGGTCAACAGGGAATCGGGGATCGTCACCGCGCTTCTTCTGGTGGGTGCGCACGAGTTTCTCCGCAGCGGCGAAGTCCTTCAGGCCCATCAGGCTCTTCAGCAACTGCTCGTAGTAGTGGTCGCTGGGCTGTCGGTCGTAGAGGCGCTCGAAGTAGAGCACGGCCTTTTCATAGTCGCCCTGCTGGTAGTACTGCGCGGCGAGCTGTTCATCGGTGCCGGGTTGCGCGGCCACTGGCGATGCGCTGGTCGCTGCCAAGGCCAGGGCGAGAAGGAAGGCGAGGCGCATCATGGTCCGTACGAAGTTACCGGATCGGCATCGGCCAGCAGGCTGTCCAGCGCCTGACGCCCTTCCCAAACGCGCTGCAGGGCGCGGTAGTTGTCGATCAAGCGGTGGGTGTTGTCGTCGAGGTCCTTCAGGAGCAACCTTTCGGTGGCGATGGCTGTGGCGCCCCTGGCCGGGTCCATCAACCCCTTGGCCAGATCGGCGCGCAGGGCCCGCAACCGGCGGCCGGCTTCGGCGAGTTCGGTGGAAACGCGGTCGTGGTCCAAACCCATGGCCCTGGCGCTGCGCAGCACCAGGTAGTGGTTGCCGAGCTGCTCGGCGCTCTGGCGACCCAGCGTATCGTTGAACCGGTTCTCGAACAGGTCCGTTGTGGCGCGGAACAGTGAATCGGCCCGGTCGTAACGCCTGCGGTCCAGTTCGTTCAAGGTGAGCACGGCGGCTTCCGCCTGGGTGGTCATCGCATCCACGGCCTTCAGTTGCTCCGCATCGGCGGCCTGCCGGCAGGCGGTGGGTGCCACGCACCCCACCAACGCGGCCAGGACCATGGACCGTGCGCGAAAGGTCATTTGGTGATGCGGTCGAAGCCCGTGTATGGGCGCAGCGCTTCCGGGATGCGGATGCCCTCGGGCCCCTGGTTGTTCTCCAGCAATGCCGCCACGATCCTGGCCAGGGCCAGCGCACTGCCATTGAGGGTGTGGGCCAGGCGGGGCTTGCGGTCCTCGCCCCGGTAGCGCAGCTTCAGCCGGTTGCTTTGGAAGGTCTCGAAGTTGCTGATGCTGCTCACTTCCAACCAGCGCTGCTGGGCCGCGCTCCACACCTCCATGTCGTAGGTCATCGCGCTGGCGAAGCCCATGTCGCCACCGCAGAGCAGCAGCTGGCGGTAGGGGAGTTCCAAGGCGCGCAGCAGGCCTTTCACGTGCTCCACCATCCCCTCCAGCGCGGCATAGCTGTCCTCGGGCCGTTCGATGCGCACGATCTCCACCTTGTCGAACTGGTGCACACGGTTGAGGCCGCGCACATGGGCACCATAGCTGCCGGCCTCGCGGCGGAAGCATGGCGTATAGCCCACGAGCTTCACTGGCAGGGCGGCCGGATCCAGGATCACGTCGCGGTACAGGTTGGTGATGGGAACTTCGGCCGTGGGGATCAGATAGAGATCGTCGGCGGTGGCATGGTACATCTGGCCCTCCTTGTCGGGCAGCTGTCCGGTGGCGAAAGCGCTGTCGGCATTCACCATATGTGGCGGGATCACCTCCTGGTAGCCGGTTTCCGTGGCGCGGTCCAGGAAGAAGGCGATGAGCGCGCGCTGGAGCCTGGCACCCTGGCCCAGGTACACCGGGAAGCCCGCGCCGGTGACCTTCACACCGAGGTCCATGCGCAGAATGCCGTACTCTTCGCCCAATTCCCAGTGTGGCTTGGCCTGCGCAGGCAATTCCGGCAGGGCGCCCTCCTGGACCACCACCACATTCTCCTCGGGCGTGCGGCCAGCGGGCACCTTGTCGTTAGGGGCATTGGGAATGGTGCAGAGGTGGTCGTGGAGGGCCTGCTCCGCGTCGTCCATCTGCTCTTTCAGTGCCTGGGAGCGCGCTTTCAGGTCGGTGCTTCGTGCCTTGGCGGTTTCAGCCTCCTCCTTCTTGCCGGCCTTCATCAGTTCGCCGATGGAGCGGCTCAGGCCGTTCAATTCCTGGAGGAGGGCGTCCATCCCGGTCTGGGCGCCGCGCCGGGCATCGTCCAGGGCCAAGGCGCGGTCCACCAGGGCTTCCGCATCGATGTGGCGCTTGGCAAGGCGTTCAATGGCTTCCGTGCGGCGGGTCCTGAGGAAGTTGGTCTCCAGCATGGCGGGCGTCGGTGGTCGTTGGCGGCAAAGGTAGCCGGGCGGTGTGGGCACCAAAGCGAAAGCCCCGTCCCACTTGGGGTACGGGGCTTCCAGCAGAGGGTGGGGATCAGTTGTTTTCGGCGGGCTCCACGCTCACCACACTGCGCTGGCCGCGGGTGAGGCGGAAGGTGACGATGCCGTCGGCCGTGGCGAACAGGGTGTGGTCCACGCCGATGTCCACGTTCTTGCCGGGGTGGTGCTTGGTGCCACGCTGGCGCACGATGATGTTGCCGGCCACGGCCTTCTGGCCACCGTAGATCTTCACACCCAGGCGCTTCGAATGCGATTCGCGCCCGTTGCGGGTACTGCCTTCACCTTTCTTGTGTGCCATGGCTTCAAGGGTTGTCATGCCGGGCCGGGCCCGGGGTAGCGGAGATCTTGCTGGTTACTTCTTGTTGTCCTTCTTCGGAGCGGCCTTCTTGGCGGCCGCTTTCTTGGGCGCTGCCTTCTTGGCGGCCGTCTTCTTCGCCGGGGCCTTCTTGGCAGGGGCTTCCACCTCGGCCTTCGGAGCCGCCTTCTTCACGGCCTTCTTGGCGGGTTCAGCCTTCACGGCCGCCTTGGGGGCGCTGCTCTTGCTGGCGTCGAACTTCTCGCCCTTGCCCAAAATGGCCTCGATCCAGATCTCGGTGAGGGCCTGGCGGTGGCCATTCAGCTTTTGGTATCCCTTGCGGCGCTTCTTCTTGAACACCAGCACTTTGTCGCCCTTGCCGTGGGAGAGCACCTTGGCGGCGATGCGGGCGCCGTCCACCATGGGGGTGCCCACGGTCACGGTCTTGCCGTCGCTCACCAGCAGCACCTGGTCCAGTTCGATGTGCTTGCCTTCCTCGGCTTCGAGGCGGTGCACCTTCAGTTTCTGGGCCTGCGTCACTTTGAACTGCTGGCCGGCGATGTCGACAATGGCGTACATGGGTCCTTTCGGGAAAATGGGCTGCAAATGTAGGGTTCGGCGCGGATCGGGCAAAAGGGGGGAGGTCGCAGGTGGGAACTTGAGGGGTTGGAGATCGGGTGGGGCCTGGTGCGGATGCTCCACACCATGCTCCCCCTCAAAGCCCGAAAGCCTTCTTCACCGCACCCACGGCGGTGGTGTCTTCCCAGGGAAAAAGTGTCACTTTCACCTCGGTCTTCTGCCCGGCGTTCTCGAATTTCTTGGTGACCGTGACGGGCTTGCGGCCCATGTGCCCGTAAGCGGCCGTTTCGCTGTAGATGGGCGTGCGAAGCTTGAAGCGCTGCTCGATGAAGTACGGCCGCATGTCGAACTCCTTCATCCGGCCGATGACATCGGCGATCTGCCCGTCGGTCATCTTCACCTTGGCGGTGCCGTAGGTGTTCACGAAGAGGCCCACGGGCCTGGCCACACCGATGGCGTAGGCCACCTGCACCAGCACTTCGTCGCACACGCCGCCGGCCACCAGGTTTTTGGCGATGTGGCGCGTGGCGTAGGCGGCGCTGCGGTCCACCTTGCTGGGGTCCTTGCCGCTGAAGGCGCCGCCACCGTGCGCGCCCTTGCCGCCGTAAGTGTCCACGATGATCTTGCGCCCGGTGAGGCCCGTGTCGCCATGCGGCCCGCCGATGACGAACTTGCCCGTGGGGTTGATGTGGTAGGTGATGCGGTCGTTGAAGAGGGCCTGCACACGCTTGGGCAGTTTCTTCTTCACGCGGGGAATGAGGATGCCGATGACATCCTGCCTGATCCGCTCGCCCATGGCTTTTTCGGCGGCAGCGGCCGCACTCTTGCCGGAGCCTTTGGGCTTGATGAACTCGTCGTGCTGGGTGCTCACCACGATGGCGTCGATGCGCCGGGGTCGGTGGTCGTCGGTGTACTCGATGGTCACCTGGCTCTTGGAGTCGGGCCGCAGGTAGGTCATCACCTTGCTTTCGCGGCGGATGGCGGCCAGTTCGCTCAGCAGCAGATGGCTCATCTCCAGGGCCAGCGGCATGTAGTTGTCCGTTTCGCGGCAGGCGTAGCCGAACATCATGCCCTGGTCGCCGGCGCCTTGCTCCTCGGGCTTCCGCCGCTCCACGCCCTGGTTGATATCGGGGCTTTGCTCATGGATGGCGCTGAGCACCCCGCAGGAACGGGCCTCGAACATGTACTCGCTGCGGGTGTAGCCTATGCGTTCGATCACCTCGCGGGCGATCTCCTGCACGTCCAGGTAAGCTTTGCTCTTCACCTCGCCGGCCAGCACCACCTGCCCGGTGGTGACGAGTGTTTCGCAGGCCACCTTGCTCTGCGGGTCGAAGGCGAGGAAGTGGTCGATGAGGGCGTCACTGATCTGGTCGGCGACCTTGTCCGGGTGACCTTCGCTGACGGATTCGGAGGTGAAGAGGTAGGGCATCGATCGGTTCCTTTCGGGCCGCAAAGGAACAGGTTTGGCGCGGATGCGGCTTTCGCGGCAGCACCCTAAACTTGCCGTCACGAAGATCCCCGACCACCAACCACCGACACCGATGAGATCCCTCCGCATCCTTGGCGCGACCCTGTTCCTCGCCTCCGCCATGACCCAGGCCCAGAGTTTCGATGTGGGCACGAACGTGCTCAGTGCGAGCGTGGGCATCGGGGGATACTATGGCGCATCCTCCGCCTACACCTCGCAGACACCCGCCCTGGGACTGAGTTACGAGAAGGGCATCACCAGATTGGGGCCGGGTGAATTGGGACTGGGTGGCTACCTGGGCTACAAGACCCTGGCGAACCGCTATTCGGGGCCGGGTTTCGAGTACGATTGGAGCTGGACCTACCTGATCCTGGGTGTGCGCGGCGCCTGGCACTACAACACCTGGCACGATGTGGACCAGCTGGACCTGTACGGCGGTCTGCTGCTGAGCTACAACAGTGTGAAGTGGAAGGACAACACCACCTACCCATCAGGCTTCCCGGTGGTGCGCTCCAGCGCAGGCAGTGGCATGGCGCTCACGGGTTTCATCGGCGCGCGCTACTACTTCACGGAAAGCCTTGGCGCGCATATGGAACTCGGCTACGGCATCGCCACGGCCAACCTGGGCCTGTCCTACAAATTCTAAGGCTGGCCGGTCAGGAGCGGCCCCTGGCGGTGAGCTCCTTGAAGACCTCTTCGAGGCCGCGTTCGGCCTTGCGCATGCCCAGCACCTTGCGGCCGCGGTCCACCGCGAATTGGAACACCGCCGGGCGGATGTCCTGCGCGGCGTCGTGGGCCAGGAGCCAGGCGGCGCCTTCTCCACGCTGCGCCTGAAGCACGCCGGCGATGGAACGCAGGTCGTTGGCGTGCACCTCGCCATCGAATTCCACTTCCAGCGCGGCCCGCTGCACATGACCGCCGCGCAGGGTGCTGGCCTGTTCATCCGCCACCACGCGCCCGCGGTCGATGATGATGACCCGGCCGCAGATGGCCTCCACTTCCTGCATGATGTGCGTGCTGAGCATCACGGTGCGCTCGCGGCCGATGTCACGGATCAAGGTGCGGACCTCCGCGAGTTGGTTGGGGTCAAGGCCGCTGGTGGGCTCGTCGAGTATGAGCACCTGCGGGTCATGGATCATGGCCTGCGCCAGGCCCACGCGCTGGCGGTAGCCCTTGCTCAGTTGACCGATGCGCTTGTGCTGCTCGCGCCCGAGCCCCACCATGTCAACCATGCGCTTCACACGTTCGGCCCGGTCGCGCAGGCCGTGGATGCCCGCCACGAAGCGCAGGTACTCGTGCACATACAGGTCCAGGTAGAGCGGGTTGTGTTCCGGCAGGTAGCCCACCTGGCGCCGCACCTCCATGCTGTGCGTGCGGATGTCGTGACCGCAGACCGTGGCCACACCGTTGGTAGGTGGCAGGAAGCAGGTGAGGATCTTCATCATCGTGCTCTTCCCCGCGCCATTGGGCCCGAGGAAGCCGACCACTTCGCCGGCGCCGATCTCGAAGGAGACGTCGTCCAGCGCTTTTTGGGCGCCGTAACGCTTGGTGATGTGGCTGACACTGATGGACATGGTGGCGAAGGTAGTTGGAGGTCGGGCCACCGCACGGTCCTATGCCGGTTGAAGGTTGGTCCACGTCACTCGACCTTCAACCCCTCAACTTCTTCAACATCCGACCACCCTGCCACCCCTTACTTTGCCTCCATGCCCACCGGCCTAGTGATGCGCAGCACCGGCAGCCGCTATCTCGTGCGCGGCGACGACGGATCGCTGCACGATTGTGTGGCCAAAGGGGCCTTGCGGATCAAGGGCTGGAAAAGCACCAACCCGCTGGCCGTGGGCGACCGGGTGGACTTCGAGCATCAGGTGGACGCGGAGCAGCCCGGGGCCATCACCGACCTGCACGACCGCCGCAACTACCTGGTGCGTCGCAGTGTGAACCTGAGCCACCACAAGCACGTGATCGCCGCCAATCTGGACCAGGCCCTGCTGATGGTGACCGTGGCCAGGCCGCGCACCTCGTATGGCTTCATCGACCGCTTCCTGGTCACTGCCGAGACCTACCAGATCCCCGTGGTGATCGTCTTCAACAAGGTGGACGACCTGCAGCAGGAAGCGGAACTGGACCTGCTGGCGGAATACCAGGAGGTGTATGAGGGAGCGGGCTACCGCACACGGATCACTTCCGCGGCGCAAGGCACCGGCGTGGAGGAAGTGAAGGCCTTGCTGCTGGGGAAGGTCACGCTGGTGGCCGGGCACAGCGGGGTCGGCAAAAGCACGCTCATCAACGCCATCGATCCCGCGCTGGACCTCCACACCACCGAGATCAGCCGGTCCAGCGAAAAGGGACAGCACACCACCACGTACGCCGAGATGTTCGAGTTGAAGATCGAGGACCGTCCGGGCGCACAGGGCCACCCCCCCACCCTGTTGATCGACACACCCGGCATCAAGGGTTTCGGCCTGGTGGACCTGGACAAGGCGCACATCGGCGACCAGTTCCCGGAGATGTTCAAGTTGAAGGGACAATGCCGCTTCAACGATTGTCTGCACAAGGATGAGCCCGGTTGTGCGGTGCGCGCCGCGGTCGAGCAAGGCACCATCGCCGCAAGCCGCTACATCAGTTATTTGGACATGCTGGAGGGTGTCGATGACGATGGCCCCTACCGGCTGGAATGATCAACGGAATGAACATGCGACCACACCCCCTGATCCTCGCCGCCCTGGCCGCCCTCTTCACGGCCTGTTCCACCACGAGACCCACGGCCGGCAGCTCCAACGACCCTCAGGCGCGCCTGGCCGCACATGGTATCGATGCGGTGCTCTGGCAGAACGCGAGCGCCGAGGTGTATTGGATCTACCAGCAGGCATACGAGCACGCGTTGATCAAGCTCGTAGGCAACATCGCCGCTTTGAACAACAGCTACGCGGACGATGCCCCGCGCCGCCCGATGGCGGTGATCGTGGACATCGACGAAACGGTGCTGGACAACAGCCCCTACCAGATCACGGCGATCAGGCGCGGCCGCACCTTCAACAAGCAGGATTGGAAGGACTGGACGGACAGGGGCATCGCCAAGGCATCGCCCGGAGCGGTCGACTTCCTTCGGAATGCCGCCGCTGCACGCTGCGAAGTGTTCTACATCACCAACCGCGACACGAGTGAACGCCGATCGACCTTGCGGAACCTCGCCGACCTTGGATTCCCCGATGCGGACGACGCGCACCTGCTGCTGATGTCGGGATCAGGTGACAAGACCGCGCGCCGCGCGACCGTGGCGGCCACGCATGATGTGGTGCTGCTCGTGGGCGATCAACTCACCGATTTCGATGAGCGTTTCGCCGACCGCGGCGTGGACCATGGCCGCCGGACGGTGGACCAACTGGCAGACAGCCTGCACCGCTTCTTCGTGCTGCTGCCCAATCCGATGTATGGCGCCTATCGCGATGTGGTGCGCGGCAAGGGGAGCGATGCGGAGCGGCACGACAAGGTCATGCGCTGGATCGAGGAGAACAGCTACTGACATGCGGGCGGTGCTGCAACGGGTGGGCGAGGCCGCCGTGCACATCGGTGGATCGGAACACGCGCGCATCGGTCCAGGAATTCTCGTGCTGCTCGGCATCGAGACCGGGGATACCGAGCAGGACCTTGAATGGCTCTGTGGCAAGCTGGTGCGCATGCGAATCTTCCCCGATGCCGACGGTGTGATGAACCTCGACATCACGCAGATGCAGGGCGAGATCCTCCTGGTGAGCCAGTTCACGCTGCATGCCGACACGCGCAAGGGCAACCGGCCCAGCTACATCCGCGCCGCCCGGCCCGATGAGGCGATACCCCTGTACCTGCGCGCCAAGCAACGACTCACCGAATTGGCTGGCCGCCCGGTACGCACCGGTGAGTTCGGCGCGCACATGCATGTCTCGCTGGTGAACGATGGCCCGGTGACGATCGTGATCGACAGTCGGCAGGACCTGTGATGTGCGCACATCAGCGCACCACCAGGCGCAGCCGTTCGGGTTCCGCTTGGCCGCGCCGCAACTCCAGCAGGTAGACACCCGCGGCCACACCATGCAGGCCCAGTTCCCCGGCCTGGCCCAGCGTGAAGGGGACGCGCCGGCCACTGGGATCGAACACCTTGAGGACGCCGCCTTCATGTCCGCTGAGTTGGAACAGGTCCGCGCCCGGGTTGGGATACACCGCGAATCGCGTTGGACCGCCCCGGCTCACCGAGCGCACTTCCGAATGACCACTGGTGCCATCGTGGTCGGTCTGCCGGATCCGGTAGTAGGAAATGCCACTCAGGGGCGCGCGGTCCACGAACTCGTAGGTCTGCGCCATGGCCGTGGTGCCAGCGCCGGGCACGGTGCCGATATCGATCCAGTGCACCATGTCCGCAGAGCGCTGCACGGTGAAGTGGTCGCTGTTCAGTTCCGTGGCGGTGTTCCAGGCACAGAGCACCTCACGCTCTTCGTTGATGTTACGCGCGTCGAAACCCAGCCAGGTCACCGGCAGGATGCTGTTGTCGCAGAAGTAGAGCGTGGTGCTCACGAATTCGCTGGTGCAACTGCAGCCGAGCAAGGGGTTCTGCGAAGTGTCCAGGTCGATGGTGACGGAGCTCACGTCAGGACCCAGCGAGGCCGGGATGGCGTTCACGGAGATGATCACCGTGGTCTGCCCGGCGGGGAAGGTCACTTGGAGCGGAATGGGCGGGTCGTATACCGCGCTGCCGATCTGGGTGATGGTGTAGGTGAGGGTCACGTCCTGGCCCAAGGGCTGGTCGATGGAGAAGATGAAGTAGCCGTAGTCCACACAGTTGTCCTCATCGCTCACGGTCACCTGGTCGGCGGTGGCGTCGATCTGCAGGTCCACCCCGGCGGAGAAGCTTTCGGCTTCGAGGAACACCGCGGAATCGAACAATGCGTCCCCAGCATCGGCCACGGCGATGATGATGGTGTAGGTCTCGCAGGGCACCGTATTGATGCAGGCGGTCAGCGGCACGGTGAAGCCATCATACTCGTTGTGCGGCGCATTGGCGGGATTGGCCTGGTAGTAGGCCGGGAAGAAGGGCGCGCAGCCGCCGTTGTTGTTCACATGGTCGATGGCCACCGGATAGAACGTGCCCGGCACCGTGGCGATGTTGGTATTGGGCGCATAGCCCGGACCTGAGACGAAGAAGCCGAAGACGTCATTGTAGGTGGCGCAGACCCATTCTGGATACTCCTCCGAGGCGAACGCGTACTTGAAGGTCACGGAATTGGTCTGGGGTACGAAATCGAACCGAAGCACGGTGGCATCATAGGTTGGGGCGCCCGCCAAGGTGGTCAGCAAGGGATAGTCAGGCTGCCCATTTGCGGTGGTGGTGCTGGTCAATGAGTTGGGCCCCACAGCCGAGTTGGCATTGCCCGTGGTAAGCACGATGCCGGACTCGATGCCGATGCGCCAGCCGTTGGTGAAGGTACCCACCGCCGCCGTGGTGCCCGTGAACGCCACATTGCTGGCGGTGAGACATTCACCCAGGAAAACATCCTGCACCAGCTGCGTGGGGGTGAGGTTCTGCTGGATCTGGATCGAACCCGAGCCGGGCAGTTGACCACCGGCCACCCCCGGCGCACATCCTGTGTTCAAGGATTGGCAACTGATCGTCAGGTTGCCTGTCCCCGTCGCGTTCCAATAACCCGATACTCGGATCCAGTAGGAGTTCCCTTCCGTCACGGGGAAGGTGATGGTGCTGGTGAGGCCACAACCCGGCGCATCATCGTTGCAGGACACTTCGGCGCCACCCGCACCAGGGCAGGTGCTCCAAGCGCTCAGCACCGTATCGAAGTTGGCGCTTCCGCAGGTGGTCGCCGTGGCGATACCAGAGCAGGTGGCGACGTACTGGAACCAGACGTCATTGTTGTCCAAGAAGCCGCAGTTCGTAACGTCTGTGCCAGTGGCTCCCACTGAACTGAAGCCCGTGGTTCCCTCGCCGATGATGATGGCGGTGGCGCAGGTGTTGTTGGTCAAAGGTGCGACGCATACGATCGTCAACGGTGCGCATACGGCGTTGCTGGCGCAGTTGTAAAGGTCGACGAGCACACGGAGCTGCCCGGTAAAGTTCGCGTTCCACGTCAGGGACGATTGCAGACTGAAGATGCCACAAGCCCAGTTGTCATCATTGTAGCCCAGCGAACCCCCTCCAGCATTGTCGTAAAGGGTGATCTGCGTGTCGAATGGCGCTCCACAGGTACTGAAGGTGTATGTGTTTCCGGCCACCACGTTCACCAACGCGTATTGCCCGCCCATCACACAAGGCACTACGGTGGTGCCGGGGCAATTGGGCGTGATGGCGGGTCCAGCGATCGGTGTGTTGTTGTTGGCACATTGGGCCAACAAATCAGTGCTGGTCTGCAATGCGAGGCAGCACAAGGCCTTGAGCAGCAGCCGGTTCATCGTTCACGGGGTATGGTTCCGGTGCAAGGGCGGGTTCATTTGTTGGGCGTGGCGTCCTGGCAGGTGCCTGGGTCCAGCCACTGGAGTTCCTTGTCCACTTCATCGCGCCGTTGCATGCATCGCACGGTCAAGCCCAGGTCCGCTAGCAAAGCATCGATGGCGGACTTGTCCAGATCGCTTTCGGGCAGCACATGAAGCAACATGTTCCGGTTGCCGGGGTCGATCCACACCTTCAGGACATCCTTTCGTGTGCGCAACGCTTCACCGGCCCGGCGTGCCTGCAAGGCATCCTGCAAACCCTCCACCACCGCTTTGATCTGGTTGGGGGGTGTATGCTTCTGCGCCTTCAACGTCTGGGAGACATGGAAGAAGGCGGCAAGCAACACGATGGGGAGCAACAGGGGGCGTAGTGACAATACCATGTGGAAAAAGAAGCTGAAGGACGTGGGACAATTTAGCCCGGAGTTCGCTATGCGCCAAACCCTGCCGGCCGGATCGATCGGTTATCGCCCACCTCAGCGCACCACCAAACGCAACCGCTCGGGCGGGTCGCCGCCACGGCGCAACTCCAGCAGATACACCCCCGCCGCCACGCCATGCAGGCCCAGTTCCCCGGCCTGCCCCAGCGTGAAGGGGATGCGCCGGCCGCGGGGGTCGAATACCGTGAGGACACCGCCTTCATGCCCGCTGAGTTGGAACAGGCCCGCGCCTGGATTGGGGTATACCCCCAGCCGGGTGGTGGCGCCACGGCTCACCGAGCGCACTTCCGAGTGCGCACTGGTGCCGTCATGGTCGGTCTGGCGGATGCGGTAGTACGAAACGCCACTCAAGGGCGCGCGGTCCACGAACTCGTAGCTCTGCGCCATGGCCGTGGTGCCCGCACCGGGCACGGTGCCGATATCGATCCAGCTTACCATGTCCGCAGAGCGCTGCACGGTGAAGTGGTCGCTGTTCAGTTCCGTGGCGGTGTTCCAGGCACAGAGCACCTCGCGCTCTTCATGGATGTTGCTCGCCTCGAAGCCCAACCAGGTCACGGGCAGAATGCTGTTATCGCAGAAGTAGAGCGTGGTGGAGACGTATTCGCTGGTGCAACTGCAGCCCAGCAGCGGGTTCTGCGAGGTGTCCAGGTTGATGGTGACGGAACTGACATCAGGACCCAGGGAGGCTGGGATGGCGTTCACGGAGATGATCACCGTGGTCTGCCCGGCGGGGAAGGTCACCTGCAACGGAATGGGAGGATCGTACACGGCATCACCGATCTGGTCGATGGTGTAGTTGAGGGTCACATCCTGGCCCAAGGGCTGGTCAAGGGTGAAGATGAAATAGCCATAGTCCACGCAATTGTCCTCGTCACTCACCGTCACCTGATCGGCGGTGGCGTCGATCTGCAGGTCCACCCCGGCGGAGAAGCTTTCGGCCTCGAGGAACACCGCCGAGTCCAGTACACCATCGAAGGCGTCGGCCACGGCGATGATGATGGTGTAGGTCTCGCAGGGCACCGTGTTGATGCAGGCGGTCAGCGGCACGGTGAAGCCATCATACTCGTTGTGGGGACTGAAGAGCGGATTGTTGACATACATGCTGGAATATGCCAGGGACGCGCATCCCCCGGGGAACCCGAAAATGCCGGAAACCCCTGGGTTGACGGTGTTGATGGCCACCGGCAGCGCGGAGCCGGGAATGGTGGCGATGTTGGTGTTGGGCGCATAGCCCGGTCCGGTGACGAAGAAGCCGAAAACGTCATTGAAATTGGAGCAGACATACTCCGGATACTCATCCGAGCCGAACACGTATTTGAATGTGACCTGATTGGTCTGTGGCACGAAGGTGAATTGGAAGACCGCGGCATCGTAGGTCTGGATGCCAGCGAGGGCCGTGAGCAAATTGTAGCCCGGTTGGAGATTGTCCTGGCCTGTACCATCGGCCCAATTCGGTCCTGCGGCCAGTGCCGCATTGCCTGTGGTGAGCACGATGCCACTGTTGATGCCGATGCGCCAGCCATTGGTGAAGGTGCCGATGGCGGCGGTGGAGCCGGTGAACTGCACATTGCTGGCGGTGAGACATTCGCCCAGGAACACGTCCTGGATCAGCTGCGTGGGGGTGAGGTTCTGTTGAATGAGGATGGAGCCCGAACCGGGCAGGGCACCACCGGCTACGGCGGGTGCGCACCCGCCACCACCTCCTGGCGTGCCCGGGCAATTGCTCACGCCGGCGCAGGGTCCGCTGGCATTGGCGTTGGCCACGGCCGCAGCGGCGCAGATCGCGTCCCAGACATTGTTGCAGCAGAAGGGGTCCGCCGAGCAGATGGCCACCTGGCAGGCGGCGCTCTCGCAACCGGGGGTGGAATTGGCCGTGCAGCAGGTGTTGGGTGTTGGAGGCGTACCCGGGCAGTTGCTCACGCCGGCGCAAACACCGCCCGCATTGGCGTTGGTGATGGCAGCACCGGAACACAGGGCATCCCAGAGAAAAGCACAGCAGAAGAAATCAAGCGCACAGATGGCCGCTTGGCAGGCCGCGTTGTCGCAGCCCGGTGTGCCGTTGGGCGAGCAGCAAGCGTTCGCGGGAGGTGGTGAGGACGAGCAGGAAATGGTGAGACTACCTGTACCCACGGCCAGGTTGTAGCCTGATACGCGGATCCAGTAGGTGACCCCGGTGGTGACCGCCCAAGTGATCGTGCTGGTGAGGCCGCAGCCTGCCGCATCATCATTGCACGCCAGTTGGGCGCCACCACACGCGCTCCAGGCACTCAACACCGTATCGAAAGTGGCATTGTTGCAGGTGCTGGCTGTGGCCGTGCCGGTGCAGGTGGCCGTCCACTGGTACCAGACGTCATTGGCATCATTGGCGCCGCAAGTGGAGATATCGGTACCTGTTGCCCCGATGGTGCTGAAAGGCGTGGTGCCGGTGAAGATCACCGTGGCGTTGCCGCAGAGGTTGTTCACCGGGCCACCGCCGCCGCCGCCAGGGCAACTCGTCACCCCGGCGCAAGCACCGCCACCATTGGCGTTGTTGATCGCGGCTGTGGAGCACAAACCGTCCCAGGTGACATTGCAGCAGAAGGGGTCAAGTGCGCACACGGCGGCCTGGCAAGCGGCGTTGTTGCAGCCCGGCGTGCCATTGCCTCCGGCCTGGCAGCAGAGGCCTGTCTGTGCCTGTGCCTGCCCGGCGAGCAGGAGCAGCGTGATCATTCCCAAGATGCCGAAGTAGGCACACCTCACGGTCCAGGCTGGCTGGTCCATCTCCGTGTTCCGTTGAGGGGTGGAAGACATGATCGCAGGGCGCTCACTTGTTCATCGTGGCATCCTGGCAGGTGCCGGGATCCAGGAGTTGGACCGGCGTGTCGTCCACGACCTTGCGCTGCAGGCAGCGCACGAACAGGTCCAGGGGGGCGAGCAGGTCATCGATCTTCGCCTTGTCCAGATCACTACTGCCCAGCACGGTCAGCAGCATGTTCCTCGAAATGGGGTCGAAGCGGGCCTCCAGCACATCCTTCCGCACCCGGAGGGCGATCCCGGCCTGCCGGGCCACATGGCCGTCCATGGAACCCTCCACCACCGCTTGGATCCAGTGCCGGGGAGCGGCTTCCTGCGCCAAGGCATCAGTAGGCCACATGCCCAGGAGCAAAGTGGATCCCACCATGATGGCCAACCTCAACAACAAGGGGGTGTGCATAACCTTTGCCCTATGGACGAGCAAGATAGCCCCGGGTGGCCTAAGGAGCCAAGCCCAATTTCCACATTGCGGCATGAGGTGGACGCATGGGTCCGGAGTGTCGGTGTGCGCTACTTCGACCCCCTCACCAACATGGCCATGCTGACCGAGGAGGTGGGGGAGGTGGCCCGCATCATGGCCCGCCGCTACGGGGAGCAGAGCGAAAAGGAGAGCGACAAAGCGAAAGATCTGGGGCAGGAACTGGCCGACGTGCTCTTCGTGGTGCTGTGCCTGGCCAACCAGACCGGCACCGACCTCCAGGCGGCCTGGGAAGTGCGGATGAAGGAGAAGTCCGAGCGAGACGCCCACCGGCACCGGGACAACCCCAAGTTGCGGTAGGAGCCGCCACCGGCGGCCACCAGATGGATGGCATCTATCTTGCGCGGCGCCGCGCCTCACCATCCGATCCATGAAGCCATTCCACGCGATCCCCTGCTGCCTATTGATGTTGCATGTCTCCACGGCGCATGCCCAGGAGGACAAGCTGAAGATGAAGATCCGCCTGCTGCCCGAGGCGGAAAGTCCCGACAAGCGGCCGCCGGTGAACGTCTTCCCCTTGGGCCGCACCGTGATGGTGCTGCGTTCAACGCAGAGCAGTGATCCCGTACAATCCTACTCGAAGCAGATGCCGCGCTTCGAACTGTACGACCGCACCAAGCTCACCCTGCTGCGGGGGCAGGATCCCGTGCTGAAGGTGAAAGCCGGTGAACTCTTTCTCGAGCAACTCGCGCTCTTCGGCGGTGAGCCGGTGATGATCGCCATGCGGCGCGATACGGTGCAAGGCGTGGTGGAGCTGTACTGGCAGCGGGTGGATCCCAACCTCACCAAGCCTCACGGCCTGTTCGAGAAACTCTGTGCCTTCGATACGCGCACCTGGGGCAGTGGCGCCAAGGTCTCTTCCGGCCAGGGCTACCGCGATCGTTTCGAGACCTCCCTCTCACCCGACGGCAAACACATGGTCATCTACAGCCAGGGCATCACGGCCGGCGATGGGGACCTGATGCGGCCCTTCGCCATGGTCGGACCCGGCATGGAACTGCTGTGGTACCATACGCCCGAGATCGAAGGCAAGGCGCCGCTGGTGGGCATGCAGGCCACCAACGACGGTACCGCCTGGTTGCTGGAGCGCCACCGTTTCACGCCCGCCGATCCCAAGAAGGACAGCACCACCTTCCGATTGAAGCTCTTCCGCGCCGACAAGGAGGACATCGAGGAGGTTGAATTCGGGCTGGACAAGGACCGCCATGTGAAGAGCGCCGTGCTGCGTCCGTTGGACGATGGCCGTATCGCCTGTGCCGGTCTTTTCGGCGGTCTCAACCCCAAGGGCGAGCGCATCATCGGGGAGTTCCTGGGCATGTTCCCCCCAGGCGCGGACAAGATGCAGGTGGTCTACCAGCGCGTCTTCAAGATGGAGACCGACGATGCGTCATACACCAACGGCAGTATGCGCATCGTGGATGTGTTGCCACGCGGCGATGGTGGTTTCTACATGCTGCGCGAGTACCACCTGGAGACCGACAAAGTGGACGCCAAGACCGCCATGTCCGGCCTGCGGTGGATCCATGGCCCGCTCGTGATCACCAACGTGGACAAGGATGGGAAGGAAGCGTGGAGCACGGTGTTCCGCAGGCTCTTCTACAGCCCCGACCGCATGGTGCATGAACCGATCGCCCTGGTGTACGAAGGCAAGTTCATGCTCTTCATGCTGGACAACGACCAGCAGATGGAGAAGCGCAAGAAGGACGACCGCAAACTGCTGCACACGGACACCAAGTCGCCCTACTCCACCTACGTGCTCTTCAACGAACAGGGCGGCTTCAAGAGCAAGGCCATCCTGCAGGGGAAGGAAGGCACCGAGTACCTGCTTGGCGACCGGTTCTGGCCGATGGCCCCGAACGATCATGTGGGCGTGGGTTCCATCCGCATGAACGGCAAGAACCCGCAATTGCTGCGGCTGGAACTGGGGCAGTAGCCGGGGCGCTTCAGGAAGCCAACCCCTGAAGCGCCTCCACCACCTTGCTTGTGGCGCCACACTGCTCGCGCACATAAGCCGCCGCAGCGTCTCCCGCCTTCCGCCGTGCATGGGCATCCTGCATCAGGTGTCGCAACACGATGACCAATCCTTCCGCATCGCGCACCTCGAAACCGCCACCGGCTTCGATCAGTCCGCGTGCTTCGGCGAACTTGATGTGGCGTGGCCCGAAGAGCACCGGCAGGCCCCAGGCCGCGGGTTCCAGCAGGCTGTGTACACCCTCGCCGAAACCGCCGCCCACGTAAGCCACATCGCCATGGCGGTAGAGGCGTGCCAACAGCCCCATGCGGTCCACCAGCAGGGTGCTGCCCCGTTCGGGTCCCAGCATGTTCGCGATGTTCGCCGTCGTGGCGCCCTCCAATTCGCTCCAGCGGGCCAGCGGCCGGGGGAAGCGTTGCTCCGCGGCCTTCAGATGCGCCTCCACGGGCTCATGCGGCACCACCAGGCATTTGGGGTGGGTGTCCAGACCGGCGAGCGCCTTTTCCAGCAGGGCCTCATCAGCGGGCCAGGTGCTGCCGCAGATCAGCACGGGTCCATCCCCCCGGAAGGCTTCCGCGATGGGCAATGGCGCCGCGTGGTCCACAATGGTGGCCACCCGGTCGAAGCGCGTGTCGCCACTCACCGACACCTGTTCGATCCCGATCGCGCGTAGCAGTTCCGCCGAGGCTTCGTCCTGCGTGAAGATGTGCGTGAAGCACCGTAGCATCCGCCGCCACGCCGCACCATACCAGCGAAAGAAGGGTTGTCCGGGACGGAAGATCGCCGAGACCAGATGAAGTGGCACACCGGCTTGTGCGATGGCATGCAGGTGGTGGTACCAGAACTCGTACTTCACCCATAGCACCAGGCGCGGCCGCACCAGTTCCACCAGCCGCTGCGCATTGTGCGGCCCATCCGGCGGAAGGTATTCCACCATCAACGGCGCCTTTCGTTCCGGGTATTCCCGCCGCAGGGCGCGTCGCGCTTCCAGTCCGCTGGGGCTGAAGAAGGTGAGCAGCACGGGCATCTCCGGATGCTGCGCCATCAGGGCCTCCAGCACGGGCCGCCCCTGTTCGAACTCGCCGGTGCTCGCGCAGTGCATCCACAGGCAGCCTGCCAGTTCCTCGCGCCGGTCCTCCAAACGATGCCACAAGCCCCGGCGACCATGGACCCACCGTTCCGCTTTTGGTGAAAAGGGCATCGCCAACCGGATGCCCGCGTGATAGAGCCGCGTGCCGAAGTCGATGAACAGCGGCATGGGCCTCAGTAGAAATGGAAACGGTCGTCCACGCGCTTATAGATGGGCAATGTCCAGCCCACCCGGATGCCCGATAGATTGTCCAGGCGCGTGTCGGTCTCGGCGCGTTGCGTGTCGAAGTTGTAGGCGCGCAGAGGCTGTGTGACCCCCAGGGTCATCTCGAAGCCCGCGTGGAAGTTGATCATGCGGTTGTTGCCGAAGTGCTGGTAGCCCACGTAGAGCATGGCCACTGGCCCGGCGGCCAGGCGGTCGTAGCCCTCGAGGTAGTCGTCCTGCAGGTTGGGCACCTCGTTCTTCTGGGTCTGTATGCGGATCTTGTGGCGCATGTAGCCCGCACCCACCTTGAGCATGATGCCGCTGTTGGGGTTGGGCCCGGCGATGGGCATGATCTTGCCGCCGATGGCCATGATGGTATAGCCACGCTGATAGAGCAACACGTCGGCCATCACACCGTCCTGGTCCACGATCTGTCCCTGGCTGTTGATCACGTTGCGCAGCAGGCCGGTCTCGCGCACCTGGTCGCCGAAGATGAAACCGCCTTCCAGGCCCCACAGGAAGTTGTGCTTGTTCTTGCGCCAGGCGTTCAGCCCCACATTGCTGTTGGGGCCGAAGCGATCGGCCAGGTCGCCACCGGGCAGTTGGTAGGCATAACCGGCGTTCACCGCCACCAGCGCGATGGTCGTATCCCGGATGTTGCCCTGTGCGTAACACGGCCCCGAAAGCAGCAGGACCGGTGCGGAAAGAAGCAGGAGAAGAAGGCGCGGCACGCGGCGAAGTTAATCGGGCACCGGCCCTCAGGAAGCGCTGCACCGCGCGATGGGAACGCCCGAAGGCGGCGGCATCAGGTGGCTATCTTCGCGCCCGGTCCGCGGAAGGCGCATGCCGGCGGCCCACGCCCAGCATGAAGCCCATTCAAATGGTCGACCTCGTCGGCCAATACCACAAGATCAAGGAAGAGGTGGACCGCGCCGTGCTCGGCGTGATGGAAAGCGCCGCCTTCATCAACGGCCCGGAGACGAAGAACTTCGAGAAGGAGCTGGCGGAATACCTGGGCGCCAAGCATGCCATCGGCTGCGCCAACGGCACCGACGCGCTGCAGATCGCCATGATGGCGCTGGACCTCAAACCCGGCGATGAGGTCATCACCCCCAGTTTCACTTTCGTGGCCACGGTGGAAGTGGTGGCGCTGCTGGGCCTGCACCCGGTCTTCGCCGAAGTGCTGCCCGGCACCTTCAACATCGATCCGGAGGATGTGCGCCGCAAGATCACGCCGCGCACCAAGGCCATCGTGCCGGTACACCTCTTCGGCCAAACGGCCGACATGGCCACCATCATGGAGATCGCCCGTGAACACGGCCTTCATGTGATCGAGGACAACTGCCAGGCGGTGGGCAGCGACTACTCCTTCCCCGATGGCTCCGTGAGGAAGGCCGGCACCATCGGCCACATCGGCACCACCAGCTTCTTCCCCAGCAAGAACCTGGGGTGCTACGGCGACGGCGGGGCCATCTTCACCAATGACGATGCGCTGGCCAAGCGCCTGCGCCAGGTGTGCAACCATGGCAGCGAGGTGCGCTATTACCACGATGTGGTGGGCGTGAACAGCCGCCTGGACAGCATGCAGGCCGCCATCCTGCGCATCAAGCTGCGCCGCTTGGACGACTATGGCAAGGCCCGCCAAGCCGTGGCCCATGCATACGATGCGGCTTTCGCAGGCATGGAGCATGTGCATACCCCCGAACGCAGTGCTGATAGCACGCATGTCTTCCACCAGTACACGCTGCGCATCACCGGTGGCCACCGCGATGCCTTGCGTGCCCACCTGGAGAAGCATGGGGTGCCCGCCATGATCTACTACCCCGTGCCGCTGCACCTGCAGAAGGCCTATGAGGGATACGGAATCAAGCGCGGCGACCTGCCCATCACCGAACGGCTGATGGACGAGGTGCTCAGCCTGCCCATGAGCACCGAGCTCGACCACGAACAACTCACGCACATCACCGCTTCGGTGAAGAGCTTCTTCGCATGACAGGGTTGTCAGTTCCCGGTTGTCGGTTCTCGGTGCCCACGCGCGTGGCACACCCGCGGATCGGCAGTATGACCGACAACTGACAACGAACAACTGACAACCGCTCAACTTCCCCATCAATGAACATCGCAGTAGTAGGCACCGGATATGTGGGCCTCGTGACAGGCACCTGCTTCGCCGAGACCGGCAACCACGTGGTCTGTGTGGACATCGATGCCAACAAGGTGCAGATGATGAAGGATGGCAAGGTGCCCATTTACGAGCCGCATCTGGACGTGCTTTTCGAGCGCAACATCCGGCAGGGCCGCCTGAGCTTCACCACCGATCTCGCCAGCGCCATCAAGGACGCACGGATCATCTTCCTGGCCCTGCCCACGCCACCGGGCGAGGACGGCAGCGCCGACCTGAAATATGTGCTTGGCGTGGCCGATGATCTGGGCAGGATCATCACCGACTACAAGGTGATCGTGGACAAGAGCACCGTGCCGGTGGGCACCTCCGAGAAGGTGCATGCCGCGCTGGCGAAGCATGCCAGGGAGGATCTCTTCGATGTGGTGAGCAATCCCGAGTTCCTGCGCGAAGGATTCGCCGTGGACGACTTCCTCAAACCCGACCGCGTGGTGGTGGGCACCAGCAGTGAACGTGCCCGCAAGGTGATGGAGGACCTCTACAAGCCCTTCGTGCGCCAGGGCAACCCCATCATCTTCATGGACGAGCGCAGCGCCGAGCTCACCAAGTACGCCGCCAACGCCTTCCTCGCCACCAAGATCACCTTCATGAACGAGATCGCGAACTTCTGCGAGCGGGTGGGTGCCGACGTGGACAAGGTGCGCATCGGCATCGGTACGGACACGCGCATCGGCAAGCGTTTCCTCTTCCCCGGCATCGGCTACGGCGGCAGCTGTTTCCCCAAGGATGTGCAGGCCCTGGCCAAGAGCGGTCATGACGCCGGCTACGAGTTCCAGATCATCAAGGCCGTGATGGATGTGAACGAAGGTCAGAAGACCTCCATCATCCCCAAGATCAAGGCCCAATTCGGCGATCTCAAAGGCAGACACTTCGCGATATGGGGGCTGGCCTTCAAGCCGGATACGGACGACATCCGCGAGGCGCCAGCCCTGTATGTGATCGACGAGCTGTTGAAGGCAGGCGCCACAGTCACCGCCTTCGACCCCGAGGCCATGGCCAACGTGAAGAAGCTGAAGGGCGACGCGATCGGCTTCGCGAAGGATGAGTACGAAGCGCTGAAGGGTGCGGATGCGCTCATCATCGCCACGGAGTGGGCCTTGTTCCGAACGCCGGACTTCAAGCGTGTGGCCGATCTGCTCAAGGAGAAGGTCATCTTCGACGGCCGCAACCTGTACGACCTCGACGAGATGGATAAGCTCGGCTTCACCTATGTGAGCGTGGGCCGGCAGACCGTGGGGGCGAAGAAGCCCGTGAACGCCTGAAGTACCGAACATGCCACGCGAACGCGTCCTCATCACCGGTGCCGCGGGTTTCCTCGGCTCGCACCTCTGCGACCGCTTCATCCAGGAGGGCTACCATGTCATCGGCATGGACAACCTCATCACCGGACGGCTCAAGAACATCGAGCACCTCTTCAAGCTGGAGCGGTTCGAGTTCTACCACCACGACGTTTCCAAGTTC